>NZ_JBVIHM010000004.1:119012-232451 GCF_055570295.1 Streptomyces sp. NPDC031265 | reverse complement strand
GGGGAGGGGCGGGTCGTTTGCGCGGCGCATCCTTCCCCCCCCCCCCCCCCCTCACCCCCCCCCCCCCCCCCCCCCGCCCGTCGACCACCGCGGCCCCCAGCGCGACCACCACCACGGCGATCACCGCGAGCCACCAGGACGTGTCCATACCGCAGACGTTACCCGGCGGCACGCCCCCCGCACGCCCCCCGCGCGCGCTCCGCCCGCACTCCGCCCGAACCGGTGACAGCGCAGGTGAGTTCCCCCACAACGGCCTGCCACTGAGGAGCGACCGGCAGTGCGGCGCCTTACGCTCGACGGACCGCACGACCTCCCGCCGCCCTCCCCGTTCCCTTGCCGCTCCCGGAGGTTCACGCTCCATGAAGCTCACCGTCGTCGGCTGCTCCGGGTCGTTCCCGTCCGCGGAATCGGCCTGTTCGAGCTACCTCGTCGAGGCCGACGGCTTCCGGCTGCTCCTCGACATGGGCAACGGCGCCCTGGGCGAGCTGCAGCGCCACATCGGTCTCTACGACCTCGACGCGATCTTCCTCAGCCATCTGCACGCCGACCACTGCATCGACATGTGCGGCTACTTCGTGGCCCGGTACTACCGCCATGAGGGCGGACGCTGCGCCCCCCTGCCGGTGTACGCGCCGGAGGGCGCCGAGCAGCGGCTCACCACGGCGTACGCGGACACGCCGTCCAGCTCCTCCATGAGCGAGGTGTTCGACTTCCGCACCCTGAAGTCCGGCTCGTTCGACATCGGCCCCTTCGCGGTCCGTACGGAGCGGGTCTGCCACCCCGTCGAGGCGTACGGCATCCGCATCGAGCACGGCGGCGGGTCCCTCACGTACTCGGGCGACACCGGCGTCTGCGAGGCCCTGGACGAGCTGGCCGAGGGCACCGACCTCTTCCTGTGCGAGGCGTCCTTCACGCACGGCAAGGAGGACGTCCCGGCCCTTCACCTCAACGGCCGCGAGGCCGGCGAACACGCCGCCCGCGCCGGGGCCGGCCGCCTGGTCCTGACCCACATCCCGCCGTGGACGGACGGCGAGGTCAACCTGGCGGATGCCCGTGGGGCGTACAAGGGCCCGGTGGAGCTGGCGGCGCCGGGTGCGGTGTACGAGGTCTGATCCCGCCGGTCGGTACGGGAAAGGGCCCCCGCACCAACTCGGTGCGGGGGCCCTTCCGTACAACCCGTGAGACTTACGCCTTCGTCAGGTCCTCGATCTCCTCCTCGGGCTCACGGCCCGGGGTCATCAGGTTGAACTTCGTGATCGCGAAGCGGAAGACGAAGTAGTAGATCGCGGCGAAGACGAGACCGATCGGAATGATCAGCCAGGGCTTGGTGTCGAGCTTCCAGTACAGCGCGTAGTCGATCAGACCGGCTGAGAAGTTGAAGCCCGCGTGGACACCGAGCGCCCAAGTGACCGCGAGGGACACAGCGGTGAGCACCGCGTGGATCACGTACAGCAGCGGCGCGATGAACATGAACGAGAACTCGATCGGCTCGGTCACACCGGTCACGAAGGAGGTCAGCGCCAGCGAGATCATCATGCCGAGCACGGCCTTGCGGCGCTCGGGGCGGGCGGTGTGCGCCATGGCGAGCGCGGCGGCCGGGAGGCCGAACATCATGATCGGGAAGAAGCCGGACATGAACATACCGGCGGACGGGTCCCCGGCCAGGAAGCGGCCGTAGTCGCCGTGCACGACCTCGCCGGCGGAGTTGGTGAAGTCACCGAGCTGGAACCAGGCCACGGTGTTCACGAACTGGTGCATGCCGATCGGGATCAGCCCGCGGTTGATGGCGCCGAACAGACCGGCGCCCCCGGCGCCCAGGCCCGTCATCCACTTGCCGAAGTCGGCGATCCCGTCACCGATGGGCTCCCAGACCAGGCCGAAGAAGACGCCGACGACGACGCCGACGAAGGCCATGATGATCGGGACGAGTCGGCGGCCGTTGAAGAAGCCGAGCCAGTCGACCAGCTTCTTGCGGTGGTACCGCTGCCACAGCATCGCCGACAGCAGACCCATGATGATGCCGCCGAGGACACCCGGGTTGTTGAACGTCGCCGGGTCGTCCTTGCCCGCCTTGATCACCGCTTCGGTGACCGGGAACGCCTCCAGGACCTTGCTGTAGACCAGGAAGCCGACCAGGGCTGCCAGAGCGGTGGAGCCGTCGGACTTCTTGGCGAAGCCGATGGCCACGCCTATGCAGAACAGCAGGGGCAGGGCGCCGGTGATCGCGCCGCCCGCGTTGCCGAAGACGGCGGCAACCTTGTCCCAGCCGAGGCCGTCCTTACCGAAGACGTCGTCCTGCCCGAGGCGGACCATGATGCCTGCGGCCGGCAGAACAGCGATCGGCAGCTGAAGGCTGCGGCCGATCTTCTGCAGACCCTGGAAAACACCAGAACCCCGCTTCTTCGCGGGCGCCGCCGTAGCGGTGGCCGTACTCATCAACTTCCTCCAGTTGGCAAGGCGCCGCCCGGGGACATGGAAAAGTACGGGGGGACGGCGGTGTCTCAGGGGGGAACGCGGTTAAGCCCGCGTGGTCTACACCATTGAGTGGTGTAGACCAGTTGTAGCACGGTGAGGGTTAGATAAGGAACCTGCAATTTCTGTGTGCTGAGCCATACATTCCGGCATGACGGACAAAGGCCCCGGACCCTGGGGTCCGAGGCCTCTGCCGTACAACCGCTTGGTTATCCCGCCGTTATTACTTCGTGTTCTCCCGCTCGATCTCCTCTTCCAGCTCCTCCGGCTCGCGCCCGGGAGTCGGCAGATCGAACTTGGTGATCGCGAACCGGAAGATCGCGTAGTAGACGACGGCGAAGACGAGACCGATCGGAATGATCAGCCACGGCTTGGTCGCCAGGTTCCAGTTGATGACGTAGTCGATCAGCCCGGCCGAGAAGCTGAAGCCGTCCTTGACGCCCAGCCCCCAGCTCACCGCCATCGAGACGCCGGTGAGGATCGCGTGGATCACGTACAGCAGCGGGGCGATGAAGAGGAACGAGTACTCGATCGGCTCGGTGATGCCGGTGACGAACGACGTCAGGCCGACCGACAGCATCAGACCGCCCACCTGCTTGCGGCGGTGCGGCTTGGCGCAGTGCGTCATCGCCAGCGCGGCCGCGGGCAGCGCGAACATCATGATCGGGAAGAAGCCGGTGGTGAACTGGCCCGCATCCGGGTCGCCCGCCAGGAACATGCTGATGTCACCGTGCACCACGGTCCCGTCCGGCTTGGTGAAGCTGCCGAACTGGAACCAGATGGGCACGTTGAGGAATTGGTGCAGGCCGATGACGAGCAGCGCGCGGTTGGCGACGCCGAAGATGCCCGAACCCCAGGCGTCGAGCCCCGCCAGCCAGTCGCTGAAGCTCTCCAGGCCGTCGCCGATCGGCGGCCAGATCCACAGGCAGATCGCGGCGAAGGCGATGGCGACGAACGACATGATGATGGGGACGAGCCGGCGGCCGTTGAAGAAGCCGAGCCAGTCGACCAGCTTGACCCGGTGGTAGCGCTGCCAGAACCAGGCGGCGAGCAGGCCCATGACGATGCCGCCGAAGACCCCGGGGTTCTGGTACGTGAAGGCCGCGACCGTCCCGTCGTTCGCCTGGCACCCCGCCGAGATCACCTTCGCCCCGGCGGCGCAGTCCTTGGGGAACTGGCGCAGCACGTTGTAGTAGACGAGGAATCCGGCCACGGCGGCGAGCGCGGTGGAGCCGTCCGCCTTCTTGGCCATGCCGATGGCCACGCCGATGCAGAACAGCAGCGGGAGCCCGATGTTGGCGTCGAGCAGCGCGCCGCCCGCACCGGCCATGACCTTGGCGACGTCGGTCCAGCCGAGGCCGTCCTTGCCGAAGACGTCGGGCTGGCCGAGCCGGTTGAGGATGCCGGCCGCGGGCAGGACGGCGATCGGCAACTGGAGGCTGCGGCCCATCTTCTGGAGGTTCTGGAACGCGCCGTTCCACCACTTCGGCCGGTCCACTGCCGCGCCGTCCGCGCTCATCGGCGCCCCTCCGTCCCGTACGTCCCCGCCGGAACAAGCCAGTTCCGGGATGCGTTGCGCACTGGTGTAGACCAGTTGCGGTATCGTCCGGAGCCTGGCCGCACGGGCGCGGTACCGGTGATCGTCATCCTTGGCCAGCGCGTGGACGCCCGCTCGCGTAACTGGGCCAAACGTGCGTTACGGTGACAAAGCGGAACTGCGGTCGGCCGGACCTGCGGTGCGCCGCCACAGCGTTCTTTGAAAGAACAGGGAGACAGACATGGCCAGCAAGGCTGAGAAGATCGTCGCCGGGCTCGGCGGTATCGAGAACATCGAAGAGGTCGAGGGCTGCATCACCCGCCTCCGCACCGAGGTCATTGACCCGAGCAAGGTCGACGAGGCCGCGCTGAAGGCCGCCGGCGCCCACGGCGTCGTCAAGATGGGCACCGCGATCCAGGTCGTCATCGGCACCGACGCCGACCCGATCGCGGCGGACATCGAAGACATGATGTAAGCGACGCGAGTCTTTGAGAGGGGCCCCTCCCGGCGCGGGAGGGGCCCCTCTCGCATGCCCTTTCGCGTGCCCCGCCCCCGCCCGGGGCCCCGGCGCCCACGAGCTAGGCTCGGGGCATGTCTCGTATCGACGGCCGCACCCCCGACCAGCTCCGCCCCGTCACCATCGAACGCGGATGGAGCAAGCACGCCGAGGGCTCCGTCCTCATCTCCTTCGGCGACACCAAAGTCTTCTGCACCGCCTCCGTCACCGAAGGCGTCCCCCGCTGGCGCAAGGGCAGCGGCGAGGGCTGGGTGACCGCCGAGTACTCGATGCTCCCGCGCTCCACCAACACCCGCGGCGACCGCGAATCCGTACGCGGCAAGATCGGCGGACGCACCCACGAGATCAGCCGCCTGATCGGCCGCTCGCTCCGCGCCGTCATCGACTACAAGGCCCTCGGCGAGAACACGATCGTCCTCGACTGCGACGTCCTGCAGGCCGACGGCGGCACCCGCACCGCCGCCATCACCGGCGCGTACGTCGCCCTCGCCGACGCCGTCAGCTGGGCCCAGGCCAAGAAGCTGGTCAAGGCCAACCGCCAGCCCCTCACCGGCACCGTCGCGGCTGTCTCCGTCGGGATCGTCGACGGCGCCCCGCTCCTCGACCTCTGCTACGAGGAGGACGTCCGCGCCGAGACCGACATGAACGTCGTCTGCACCGGCGACGGCCGCTTCGTCGAGGTCCAGGGCACCGCCGAGGCCGAGCCGTTCGACCGCAAGGAGCTCAACGCCCTGCTCGACCTCGCCACCGGCGGCTGCGCCGACCTCGCGGCGCTCCAGGTCGAGGCGCTCGGCCGCACGCTCGGCGAGTAAAGAGGCAACCAAGAGGGCCGCTCCCGGCGTCCCTACCGACACGGGCGTACGGGCCGAACCGTACGCCCGTCCGTACACCCCGGGGAGGACCCGCCCATGCGCCGCAGCCGCCGCGCCCTCGCGCTCGCCGCCGTCACCGCCGCCCTCGCCCTGCCCGCCGCCGTCGGGTGCAGCGCGGTCAGCAAGGCGCTCGACTGCGTCCAGACCGCCGACGCGATCGCCTCCAGCGTCGACGACCTCGGCCGCGCCGTGTCCAACGCCACCGACAACCCGACGCAGGCGGACCAGGCCCTCAACGACATCGACAAGAACCTGTCGTCCCTGAAGAACAAGACGGACAACACCGACCTCTCCAAGGCGGTCGACAACCTCAACAAGGCGGTCGCGAACGTCCGTTCAGCGATCAAGAACGGCGACAGCACGCCGGACATCAGCCCCGTCAAGGATGCGGCGAAGGAAGTCGGCAAGGTCTGCACACCGTGACGCCGGGCCCGCCCCCGATACTGGGGGCATGACCCGCCTGATCCTCGCCACCCGCAACGCCGGCAAAATCACCGAACTCCGCGCGATCCTCGCGGACGCCGGACTGCCCCACGAACTCGTCGGCGCCGACGCGTACCCCGAGATCCCCGACGTCAAGGAAACCGGCGTCACCTTCGCCGAGAACGCCCTCCTCAAGGCCCACGCCCTGGCCCAGGCCACCGGCATGCCCGCGGTCGCGGACGACTCGGGCCTGTGCGTGGACGTACTGAACGGCGCCCCCGGCATCTTCTCCGCCCGCTGGTCCGGCACCCACGGCGACGACAGGGCCAACCTGAACCTGCTCCTGGCCCAGCTCTCCGACATCGCGGACGAACACCGCGCGGCCCACTTCGCGTGCGCGGCGGCGCTGGCCCTCCCCGACGGCACCGAGCGGGTCGTGGAGGGCCGCCTCCCGGGCATCCTCCGCCACACCCCCACCGGGACGGGCGGCTTCGGCTACGACCCGATCCTCCAGCCGGAGGGCGAGACGCGCACGTGCGCGGAGCTGACGGCCGGGGAGAAGAACGCGATCAGCCACCGGGGCAGGGCGTTCCGGGCGCTGGCGCCGGTGGTGCGGGAGCTGTTGGGCTGAGGGCCTGTCAAGGCGTGAAGGTCTGGCTCGCGAGAACTGCGAGCCAGACCTTCGATTTCATGCTCTGTGCGGCCTGAGGGATTCGAACCCTCACGGGATTGCTCCCATCGCACCCTAAATGCGAGGCGTCTGCCGTTCCGCCAAGGCCGCCTGCTGCCAGTCGCACTGCTCGATCGGCGGAGTTCAGTGTACGGGCAGAGCGGACTGTCCGGCGAGGTGCGTCGGCTCTTTCCGGCGACACCACGTCTCCGTCATCGCGCGGCAGTTGGGGCGCAGACAGCGCAGATTCTCCCGGCGGTTGTCCCGCCAGTCCCCATTGATGTGGTCGATCTGCAAGGCGATCGGTCGCCCCGGCCGCTCGCCGGTGTTGCCACACTCAACGCACATCTACGGCACTCCGATTTAGGCCAGGGCTCGATGAGGTTGAGACCTGTTGGTCCGGTCGGCATGTTTCGGCAAGGTCACCAGTTACGGTGGGGCATGAGGGCCTTTCGGGCTGGTGTAGACGTCGCAATCCACACCGAACCCGGAAGGCCCTCACTCGTTCAAGATCCCCAGACGGTGATCACTGTCACCGCACCCAACCTCCGTGGACAGAACACCTAGATCCCCAGATCCTTGATGATCTTGGCGACATGGCCCGTCGCCTTCACGTTGTACAGCGCGCGCTCGACCTTGCCCTCCTCGTCCACGATCACCGTGGAGCGGATGACGCCGGTCACCGTCTTGCCGTAGAGCTTCTTCTCGCCGTACGCCCCGTACGCCTCCAGGACCTCCTTCGACGGGTCGCCCACCAGGGTGACCTTGAGGGACTCCTGCTCGCGGAACTTCGCGAGCTTCTCCGGCTTGTCGGGGGAGACGCCGATCACGTCGTAGCCGGCGGTGGCCAGGACGGCGAGGTTGTCCGTGAAGTCGCAGGCCTGCTTGGTGCAGCCGGGGGTGAGGGCGGCCGGGTAGAAGTACACGATGACCTTGCGGCCCTTGTGGTCCGCGAGCGAGACCTCGTTGCCGTCCGCGTCGGGCAGGGTGAAGGCGGGGGCGGTGTCGCCGGGGACGAGTCGCTCGCTCATGGGATCTTCCTCCGGAAGGGGACGGGGGTGTGGCGTACTCCAGCAGAGCCTAATGGGGGCCTGTGACAGTGCATCGGCGGTAGAGCTGACAGACTGTCGATGACGGAACACCACGGAACACCCTGTACAACACCCCGTACCCCATAAAACGACGGAGGCGGCGCAGTGTCGGAAGCCAGGACCCCTGCGCAGATCGAGGCGGACATCAGGAGCCGCCGGGACCAGCTCGCGGTGACGCTCGACGAGATCGGCGTGCGGCTGCACCCGGGGACGATCGTCGGCGACGCGAAGGCCAGGGTCGCCTCGGCCGTGGACCGCACCGCGGGCCGGGCTTTCGTCGCCGTGAACCGGACCGTCTCGGACGTGAAGGCCCAGTTCGTGAGCGAGGACGGCGCGCCCCGTGTCGAGCGCATCGTGCCGGTCGCGCTCCTCGCCCTCGGTCTCGTCGGGCTGCTCGCCATGTCGTCGGCCAAGAAGCGCCGGGACTGACCGCCGCCTTCTCGTCCTGCTTCTCCCCGGCCCTTCGGCATACGCCGGGGGTCGGGGCAGGTAGGTTCGGTCCGTGAGCGAGAACACCCACGACAAGCTGCCCATCCGGATGCTCCACGACCGCGTGCTGGTCCGGTCCGACACACCCGAGGGCGAACGGCGCTCCGGCGGTGGCATCCTCATCCCGGCGACCGCCGCCGTCGGCAAGAGGCTGGCCTGGGCCGAGGTGGTCGCGGTCGGGCAGAACGTCCGGACAGTCGAGGCGGGCGACCGGGTGCTGTACGACCCCGAGGAGCGTGCCGAGGTCGAGGTGCGCGGCATCGCCTACGTACTGATGCGGGAGCGCGATCTGCACGCCGTCGCCTCGGAGCGGGTGTCGGAGGACTCGACCGGGTTGTATCTCTGACCCTGCTTCCAACCGCGGAGACCAAGGGCTGGTGGCCCTCGTCACCAGCCCTTTTCGCTGCCCTTTCGCGGTCTTTTGCTACCTTTGAGGCACCCCGACGAGACGCGTCGTACCGGGTTACGACAAGACGACGCACCCCGCGCGTGCGGACGTACGCGCGCGTACGTCTCTCGGAGGTGCCTGTCATGGCCTGGGTTCTGCTGCTCGTCGCCGGTCTGCTCGAGGTCGGCTGGTCGATCGGGATGAAGTACACCGACGGGTTCACCCGGCTGTGGCCCAGCCTTTTCACCGGTGCCGGGATCGTCGCCTCGATGATGCTGCTCTCGCAGGCCGCGAAGACCCTGCCCATCGGTACCGCCTACGGCGTCTGGGTGGGCATCGGCGCGGCCGGTGCGGCGGTGCTCGGCATGGTGGTGCTCGGTGAGCCCGCGACCGCCGCCCGGATCTTCTTCGTCTGTCTGCTTCTGGTGGCCGTGGTCGGCCTCAAGGCCACCTCCGGCCACTGACCCGTATCGCTCCTACGTACGCGGTGGGCGGCGCGGGCGGTTGGCGCCCCCGGCCGTCGTCCCCGTCGTCGCGCCGCCCGTGGTGGTGGCGCCGCCGTCGGTACCCGCCGTCGTCCCGCCGTTGGTGGGCCCGCCGTCCGTGGTTCCTCCGGTGGTGCCGCCGTCGGTGGTGCCGCCCGTGGTGGTGCCGCCGTCGGTCGGGCCGCCGGTGGTGCCTCCGTCGGTGGTGCCTCCGTCGGTGGTGCCCCCGGTGGTCCCGCCCGTCGTCGTGCCGCCCGTGGTCGTGCCGCCCGTGGTCGGGCCGCCGTTGGTCGTCCCGCCCTGCGTCTGGCCCTGGGTCTGTCCTTGTGTCTGGCCCTGGTCCTGGCCCTCGGTCTGGCCCGGCGGGTTCGGGGTGTTCGGGTTGGGGGCCTGCGTCTCGACCGGCGGCGGCACGGACGCGCCTTCCTGGAGCTGGAGGTCGAAGTCCTGCGGCTCGGCGTCCTTGAGCGCGCCCGCCGTGTACTGCGCCCACACCTGCGCGGGCGGCCCGCCGCCGTTCATCCGGGGCAGGCCGAGGGCGCCGTACAGAGGCTTCTGGGCGGCCGTGTCGGGGTCCTGGCCCATCACCGCGACCACGGTGGCCAGATCGGGCGTGTAGCCCGCGAACCAGGCCGCCTTGTCGTCCTCGGCGGTGCCGGTCTTGCCCGCGGCCGTACGGCCCGAGGCCTGCGCGGCCGTACCGGTGCCGCCCTCCACCACGCTCTGGAGGATCGAGGTGGTGGTGTCGGCGGCCTCGCGGGTGACGGTCTGCTTGTCGTCCTGTGCGGGCAGATCCACCTTCTCGCCGTCCTTGGTGACGGACTCGACCATCGTGTACGTGCCGTGCTTGCCGTGGTTGGCGAGCGTGGCGTACGCCTCGGTCATGTCCAGGACGGAGGCGGTCGCGGTGCCGAGCGCGATGGACGGCCCGTTGGGCATGTCGGGCGTGCCGGCGGGGATGCCCAGGCTGACGGCGGTCCGGCGGACGCTCCTGGGGCCGACGTCCACGGCCATCTGCGCGTACACCGCGTTCACGGAGAGGTCGGTGGCGGACCGGACGGTGATCGGCCCGTACGACCTGTCGTCCTCGTTCGAGGGGTTGTACGGGGTGCCCGACCAGCCCTGTACGAAGCGCTTGTTGGTGCCGTCGTAGATGGTGTTGGGGGTGATCGTGCGCCCGTCCTGCGTCTTGGAGGCGTTCTCGACGGCCGAGGTGAAGACGAAGGGCTTGAAGGTCGAGCCGACCTGGTAGTCGCGCCGGGTCGCGTTGTTGACGTACTGCTTGGTGTAGTCGATGCCCCCGTACATCGCGAGCACCTTGCCGCTGTCCGGGTCGATGGAGGCGCCGCCCACCCGGACGTTGCGGTCCACCTTGCGGTCGGCGCTGACCTGGGACATCACCTTGTCGTCGACGGCGGCGACGAACGCGTCCTGCTTGGCCTTCTGGAGCGTGGTGGTGATCCGGTAGCCGCCCTTGGCAAGGGTGTTCTCGTCGATGATCTTGTTGTTGGTCAGATAGTCCTTGACCGCCTCGACGACATAGCCGCGCTGCCCGGCCATCCCGGCCGCGGGCCGCGCCTTGCCCGGTACCGGGAAGGTGGCGGCGGCCCGCTCGGCCGGGGTCATCCACTTCTTCTTGACCATGCCGTCGAGCACGTAGTTCCAGCGCGCCACGGCCTTCGCCTTGTTCTCCGGGTGCGCCACCACGTCGTACGCGCTGGGGGCGTTGAGCAGCGAGGCGAGGTAGGCGCCCTCGGCGGTGGTCACCTTCTCGATGTCCTTGCCGTAATAAGCCTGGGCGGCGGCCTGGATGCCGTATGCGTTGCGGCCGAAGTAGCTGGTGTTGAGGTAGCCCTCCAGGATGTCCGACTTGCTGACCTCGCGGTTCAGCTTGATCGCGATGAAGAACTCCTTCACCTTGCGGCTGATCGTCTGCTCCTGCCCCAGGTAGTAGTTCTTCACGTACTGCTGGGTGATGGTGGAGCCGGACTGCTTGCCCTTGCCGGTGAGGGTGTTCCAGGCGGCGCGGACCATCGCCTTGGGGTCGACCGCCCGTTCGGAGTAGAAGTCGCGGTCCTCGGCGGCGAGCACGGTGTGCTGGACGGTGAGGGGGACCTGTGCGAGCCGGACGTTCTCGCGGTTGATCTCACCGTCCCGGGCGAGCTGGCTGCCGTCCGCGTACAGGAAGACGTTGGACTGGGCGGTCGCGGTGGCGTTGGCGGGCGGGATGTGGACGAGGGCGTAGCCGGCGATGAAGCCGCCGATGAGCAGCAGGGCGACGACGAGGACGGTGCCGAGGACCATCCGCCAGGTGGGGATGACGCGCCGCCAGCCGGTCCGCTTGGGCCGCTTCTTCATGCCCTTGCCGGTCTCCTCGCCCGGGCCCTCCGCGTCGCCGCCCGGGGCGGCGGGGGCCTCCGGGCCGGTGGCGCTGAGGTCCCGAGGGGCCCAGCCCTGAGGGGGCCGGGGTGGCTGCTCGTCGTCGCTCATGTCTCTCTCGCCACTGCGCTGTATCGGGTGATTCGCGATGTACGCCCATATTGCACGTCCGGCCGTGGAAAAGCCGTCGCGGCGGACGCCGGACGGCACTAGGGTCGGACGCTTTGGTGCGCCGGCTCTGCGTACGGTGACGCGCACGCGCGCGGTGCGGTGCTCGGGCGCTGTCGGGCACGGTCGGGCATGGCCCCTTCATACACGGACCGGACGGGGAGGTGTGGGGTGCGGCTCTACGCGGTCGTTGCCGCGGGTGGGTTCCGGCGCCATACGACGTACCGGATCGCCACGGCGGCAGGGGTGTTCACCAACACCGTCTTCGGCGCGATCATGGCGTACACCTATATGGCCTTGTGGAGCGTCCGCCCTCGTCTGGGCGGCTACGACCAGGCCGAGGCACTGACCTATGTATGGCTGGGCCAGGCCCTCATCATGACGGTCGCGATGATGGGCGGCGGCTTCGAGGACGAGCTCATCGAACGCATCCGTACGGGTGACATCGCGATCGACCTGTACCGCCCCGCCGACCTCCAACTGTGGTGGCTGGCCGGTGACGTGGGCCGGGCCGCCTTCCACCTCCTGGGGCGCGGGCTGGTGCCGCTGGTGTTCGGCGCGCTCGCCTTCGACCTGGCGCTGCCCGCCGACCCGAGGACGTGGCTGGCGTTCCTGTCCGCCGTCTTCCTCGGCGTCCTCGTCAGCTTCTCGATCCGCTATCTGGTGGCGCTGTCCGCGTTCTGGCTGCTCGACGGGGCGGGCATGGCCCAGATGGCCTGGCTCGGCGGGATCTTCTTCTCCGGGATGCTGCTGCCGCTCAACGTCTTCCCGGGCGCCCTCGGCGAGGTGGCGCGGGCGCTGCCCTGGTCGGCGCTGCTCCAGATCCCGGCCGACGTCCTGCTCGGCCGCCACACCGGCTGGGGGCTGGTGCGGGCGTACGGTTTCCAGCTCGGCTGGGCCGCGCTGCTGCTCGGCATCGGACGCCTGCTCCAGGCGGCGGCGACGCGGCGGGTGGTGGTGCAGGGTGGCTGAGACGGTGGCCGACGGGGTGGCCGGGGCGGCGGCCCGCGAACCCTGGCACGAGGTGCGGGCCGGCCGGCTGCGCGGCGCCGCCGAGGGCATCCGCGCGTACCGCCTGATCGCGGCGATGTGGATCCGCTCCACGCTGGCCTACCGGGCGTCCTTCCTGATGACGGCGCTCGGCAACTTCCTGGCCACCGGGCTCGACTTCGTGGCGATCCTGCTGATGTTCTCGCACATCGACGCGCTGGGCGGCTACACGCTGCCCGAAGTGGCGTTCCTGTACGGCGCGTCGGGCGCCGCGTTCGGGCTCGCGGACCTGGTGATGGGGTCGATGGACCGGCTCGGCCGCCGGGTGCGCGACGGCACGCTCGACACGCTGCTGGTGCGCCCGGTGCCGGTGCTCGCCCAGGTCGCGGCGGACCGGTTCGCGCTGCGCCGCCTGGGCCGGATCACCCAGGGGCTCCTCGTCCTCGGCTATGCGCTGCCGGCGCTCGACGTCCACTGGACGCCGTTGCGGGCGCTGATGATCCCGCTGATGCTGCTGAGCGGCGCGGCGATCTTCTCGGCGGTGTTCGTGGCGGGCGGGGCGTTCCAGTTCTTCGCGCAGGACGCCTCCGAGGTGCAGAACTCCTTCACGTACGGCGGGAACCAGATGCTCCAGTACCCGCCGACGGTCTTCGCCAAGGACATGGTGCGCGGCGTGACCTTCGTGGTCCCGCTGGCCTTCGTGAACTGGCTGCCCGCGATGTACGTGCTGGGCCGGCCGTACCCGCTGGACCTGCCGGGCTGGCTGGCGTTCACGCCGCCGCTGGTGGCGGCGGGCTGCTGCGCGCTGGCGGGGGCCGCGTGGCGGGCGGGCGTGCGCGCGTACCGGAGCACCGGAAGCTGACGGGAGGCAATCATGGGTGAGGTGATCCGACTCGACGGCGTCGAGAAGGTCTTCGAGGTGCGCCGCAAGAACGGGCGGCGGCTGCGGCGCGAGCGCAAGCAGGTCAGGGCGGTCGACGGGATCACCTTCTCGGTGCCGCGCGGCGAGATGGTCGGCTACATCGGCCCCAACGGCGCCGGGAAGTCCACCACCATCAAGATGCTCACCGGCATCCTGACCCCGAGCGGCGGCCGGGTGAGGGTGGCGGGCCTGGACCCCTCGCGCGAGCGCACCCGTCTGGCCCGCCGCATCGGCGTGGTCTTCGGCCAGCGCACCACGCTCTGGTGGGACCTGCCGCTGTACGACTCGTACCGCCTGGCCCACCGCATGTACCGCATCCCGGACGACCGCTTCCGCGAGAACCTGGACCGCTGCGTCGAACTTCTCGACCTGGGAGAGCTGTTGGACGTGCCCGTACGCCAGCTCTCGCTGGGCCAGCGGATGCGGGGCGACATCGCGGCGGCCCTCCTGCACGACCCGGAGGTGCTCTATCTGGACGAGCCGACCATCGGCCTGGACGTGGTGAGCAAGGCGAAAGTACGCACCTTCCTGCGGGAGTTGAACGCGGAGCTCGGCACGACCGTCCTCCTGACGACCCACGACCTGACCGACATCGAACAGCTCTGCAAGCGCGTGATGGTGATCGACCACGGCCGCCTGGTGTACGACGGCGCGCTGGCCGGGCTGCACGAGGTCGGCGGCAGCGAGCGCACCCTGGTGGTCGACCTGGAGCGCGAGCTCGCGCCGATCGACGTCGTGGACGCGCGCGTGGTGAAGGTCGAGGGGCCGAGGCAGTGGCTGGCGTTCCCGGCCACGGCGTCGGCGGCGCCGCTGGTGGCGAAGATCGCGGAGCGGTATCCGCTGGTGGACCTGTCGGTGCGGGAGCCGGACATCGAGTCGGTGATCGCTCGGATGTACGCCGACCGGGGCCTTCATTAGGCTGGCGGTATGACGAGTGAACCTTCGGGGGCTTCGGGGGCGGGTCTTCCCGAGATGCGGGCATCGGACGCGGAACGCGAGCGGGTGGCCGAGGCGCTGCGGGACGCGGTGGCCGAGGGGCGGCTCGACATGGAGGAGTTCGAGGAACGCCTGGAGGCGGCGTACAAGGCGCGCACGCACGGGGAGTTGGCGCCGCTGGTACGGGATCTGCCGGCGCCGGGCGTGCGCGCACCGGCTCCTCCCACGGCCGCTTCTTCGGCTTCCTCGTCTTCTGCGGAGGTCGACTGGCCGTCGAGGATCGGTGGCACGGCGACCTCGCGGGGCGCCTTCGCCTTCTGGGGCGGGTTCGGCCGCAGGGGTACGTGGACGGTCGGCCGGACGTTCACCGCGTTCGCGATGTGGGGCGGCGGCGAGATCGACCTGCGCGAGGCCCGCTTCGAGTCCGCCGAGACGGTGATCCGCTGCTTCACGGTCATGGGCGGTATGGGGGTGACGGTCCCGCCCGAGTTGACGGTGAGGGTCCGCGGCTTCGGCCTGATGGGCGGCTTCGGCGACAGGGCGACGGGCGAGGGCACCCCGGGCTCACCGCGGGTGACGGTGACGGGATTCGCCCTGATGGGCGGCATCGGGGTGGAGCGCAAGCAGCGGAAGGCGGCTAAGCGGAAGGCCGGGGACGCCCCCCGCAAGGAACTGCGCTGAGGGCACGCCGCTGGGCACCCCAGGAGGGTTCACTCTTCCCACGGGAACTCGACGTGCGCCCCGGGAGTCCCTCATGTAGGGACAATTGCGTACGGGGTGGTGTGTGCGCGTGGACGGGCGGAGCGAATGGAACGTACTGATTCGGCCAGGGCGGGGGAGCCGGGCCCTGGCGGTCCGGGCGGCCCTGGCGGTCCGGGCGGCCATGGCGGGCCGGGTGGCCTCGGCGAGTCGGCCGCGGCCGCACCTGGCGCCGGCCTGACGTCCGCGTTCTCGTACACGGCGGCGGACGAGGAGAAGCGCCGGGGCGTGCGCCGTATGAAGGCCACGGCGACGGGCCTGCTGCTCCTGGTGGCGCTGATCTTCGCCCTCGCCACCTGGGCGGACCGCTCCGGCGCGGGCTCCTGGGCGGCGTACGTCGCGGCGGCGGCGGAGGCGGGGATGGTGGGCGCGCTGGCGGACTGGTTCGCGGTGACGGCCCTGTTCCGCCACCCGCTGGGCGTCCCGATCCCGCACACGGCGATCATCCCGAACAAGAAGGACCAGCTGGGGGAGTCACTGGGCTCGTTCGTAGGGGAGAACTTCCTCTCCCCGGAGGTGGTCCGTACGCGACTCGGCGCGCTCGCAATAGGCGCCCGGGTAGGAACGTGGCTGGCGGACCCGTCCCACGCGGACAGGGTGACGTCAGAGCTGGCCACGGCACTGCGCGGAGCGCTGACCGTCCTGCGGGACTCGGACGTCCAGGCGGTGGTGGGCGAGGCGATCACCCGCCGGGCGGACGCGGCGGAGATCGCCCCGGGCATCGGCAAGACCCTGGAGAAGGTGGTCGCGGACGGCGGCCACCGCCGGGTGGTGGACCTGGTGTGCGCGAGGGCGCACGACTGGCTGGTGCTGCATGGGGACTCGGTGATGGACGCGGTCCAGGGCGGCGCCCCCGGCTGGACCCCCCGCTTCGTGGACAAAAAGGTGGGGGAGAGGGTCTACAAGGAACTGCTCCGCTTCGTGACGGAGATGCGGGACATGCCGTCGCACCCCGCGCGCGGGGCGCTGGACCGCTTCCTGGCGGACTTCGCGGCGGACCTCCAGTCGGACACGGAGACGCGGGCGAAGGTGGAGCGCCTGAAGTCGGACGTGCTGTCCCGCCCCGAGGTCCAGGACGTGATCGCCTCGGCGTGGTCCTCCGTCCGCGCGATGATCATCGCGGCGGCGGACGACGAGCGCAGCGAGCTGCGCCTGCGGGCGAGGGCGTCCCTGCTGTCCCTGGGCACCCGCCTGTCGACGGACACCCGCCTCCAGTCGAAGGTGGACGGCTGGGTCCAGGACGCGGCGGCGTACGTGGTCTCCACGTACCGCGCGGAGATCACGTCCCTGATCACGGACACGGTCCGCTCCTGGGACGCGGCCGACACATCGAAGAAGATCGAGGCCCACATCGGCCGCGACCTCCAGTTCATCCGGATCAACGGGACGGTGGTGGGGGCGCTGGCGGGGGTGGTGATCTTCGCGGTGGCGCGGGGGGTTGGGGGGTAGGAGGGCCGTCTCTTGTGGGGCCGGGGTGTGTGGTGCGGGGGCCTGGCGGCGCTGGAAGCGGGGGTTGCCCTCCAGCGGGCGCGTGCGGCCCGGTGGCCGGGAGGCGGTGTGTTGCCCGGGAGCGGGCGGGGTGGCGGGGCGGCGGCTTGAGCGGCCGACGTACGACTCGGCTCCTGGCACGCGGGGCACCCGGCATCCCCTGCTGGGCGCGTGACCGCAGTCCTGTCCCTGCTCTGCGTGGCCACGCACCCAGCGGTCCATCCTGCGGGGAGTCGCAGTGTGCGTTGTTACGTACGTACGAGTCGTTCCCCGCGTTCAAACGGTTCCCGTTCTCGGCTAGGCATTTTTCCTGGTGACGGCCCAGGAGGCCACGGCAACCCCACCCGCCACAGCGAACACGGACGGCCAGGCGCCGACCTTCTTGGCCAGGGGGTGCGACCCGGCGAACGCGGCGACGTAGGCCGTGGTGAGCCCGACGGCCGCCTTGGTCCCGGCCGTCCGCTGCCACTCCCGCGCGGCCACGGCCCCGGCGGCGGCCAGCGCCACCCCACCGAGCGGCCGCTTCTTGGTCCACCGGGCAACCCCGTACCCACCCACGAGCCCACCCGCGGCTATAGCTGCTGCCGGAACCTTGGCCATGCTGTGCCTCCTGCGCCTCTGTGGACTGTCCACTCCGAGGCTAATGCTCGACTGTGTGACGCCTGCACCCGGACCGTCCGCAGGTTCCGTCGAACGCTGTCGCTCCTGGTCTCATACGGATGGGGGCTCGCCTCCGGAAAAGAATCCCGCCGTTGATCCGTCGGGAGTGCCGATGAGGAGTGCCCGGTCCAGGAACGCGTTTTGCTCCACGCAACTGGTTTCGGGCAACAGGACGCAGGAATGGCAGGCCGCCAGATTGAGACTGTCGGCTCCGCTTGCCTCCGACTCCATGCACAACGGGTCCATGGAGCACCATTCGGCTCTACGCAGTGCCGAAGCGAGTGACGTGGCGAGGCGCTCGGGCTCGCCCTGCTGAACGATGCCGCCGAGGCTGCCCGCCGAGTCACTTGTCGCCGTGTAGATCAGGATCCCGGACATGCCATTGTCCGACACGTACAGGCGTTCGCGTAGGGCCGCGGTCGGGTATCCCCCGTCGAGGCTCCACTCGTTGATGAGCACATGCGCCAGGGTGTGCAGCAGCACGTATCGGGCCGTGACATGGGATTCCGGCACAGGTTTCTTGGCGGCCTCGGCACGCTCCCGCAACAGCCGAACATGGTTGTCGTGGATGCGTCGGGCTCGTGAAACAGAGCCGGGACGTTGCTCCCATGCGTGCAGACGCTGCTCGTCCAGGCGGAGAAAGACCCCTTCACCGATGACCTCCATGGCTGGCAACCATGGAATGTCGGAGAGGGACAGCCTGGCATGACGACTGTCGTCGTCGGCTTCCGTCGGGGGGTCGACGCGTGTGAAGGACGCCAAGGCTCGTACTTCGCGTAGGCGCTTGACCAGCATGGTTTGCTCGATGCCCGATCGCCGGACCGGCTTCTCGTCGCCGCGAGGGTGTTCGCAGACGAACTTCTGCTCATCCGGTCCGCCCGTTTCGGGGATCTCGCTGCAGAGGCTTTCGTACTCTTCTCTGCGGAGCCGCGCGTACGCCCCCTCGCGGGGTTGATCGCGGTCTTCGACTGCCGTGCCTTCTCCATGTCGGCGATCGCTCTCCTGCGCAAGGAGATCGAGGGCGGCGTCCAGTTTGTCGTCGGGTACCACCTTTCGGTTGTTCTGCTCTCCCTTGAGGAACTTCAGGAAGTATCGACGTTCCTCGCCGGGGAGCTGCAGTGCCTCGTCGATGTACGGTGCGAGGCGCTGTTGCCAGCCGGAACTCAGCGGAGGGATGGAGATCGCGGATCGTTCGATGGGGTACCAGGCGGCGGAGGAACCACGCTGGAGTGTCCGCGGCTGTCGGTCGCACTTCTCGGTGGGGGCGCCGTTGAGCCAGGGGCGGCGTCCGCGACACGAGACCTTCAGTGTGCGCAGGACGGTGGTTCTGAACGCGCCTTCCAGCGACACCTCGGGAGCGCGGCCGCAGCTGCACGACACCAGAACCGAGCGGAGAGAGGCGGTGCTTCCGCTGGTTCTGATACTCAACTGCCCGCCGCAGAAACCCTCGCCGATGTCCAGATGATCCCTGTGGACCCACTTCCAGTACGGAAAGTCGTCCAAGTGGCCGTTCTCGCAGGCGACTACGAACCGGGACGGGGTCAGGTCCTCGTCGCAGTCCTGGCACACGCTCTTGCCGTTGGGAGAGTTGAATCGGTGCCACGCCTGCAGGACGTGACAACTGGGGCACGAGTACCAGAGGGGAAATCTCTGCATACGGACGCCGTCCTTGGTGTCCTTGTCCGGAGCCGGCGGCAGCCGGAACGATCGCACTCCGAGGAACCAGGCGAGGCGCGGCTCGTAGATCCGCGGTGCATGATCCACATTCCAGGAATCGAGACCGGAGACGATGAAGGACTCGTTCTCGATCGCCACGAGGGAGCCGACACCGTACGTAGTGATCAACTGGGCTCGGCGTACCGAGCCCAGCCGACGGTAGCCGCGTGCGGCGACACCGGCACGGCCGGGGCGTCGACGGGGAGCAGGACTCACTTCGAAGCCTCCAGGAAAAGGGCGGATTCGGCATCGACGTCGCGCAGACTCCACAGGGTCGGCCACCCCTGGGCTTCTTCGTCGTCCGTGAACCCGCTGAGCAGGGCAGACTGCCGCGATCTGCGATGGGCCTCGTAGAGCAGGCCGGGTTGCAGGTCCGCCTCGCCGCACCACCAGTCGAGGAACTCAGCGACGGCGTGGCGGGTTGCCTTCGCCTCGCCCTTGTCGACCTCCTCGACCCGGTGGAGAAGAGCCGCCTCCACGATCGACTGGAGCTCGGGCCGGTGTTCCTTGATCCTTCCGGCCCGGTCGTTCTCCCTCAGACCGGGGATGAGGAGTCGCGCCAGGGCCACGACCACCGCGTGCAGCCCCCGGTCCCTGGCGCCCGCCGAGAAGGGGGTGACACTCGTGGATTCCACTTCCCGATAGAGCGCCGAGTGGAAGTGCAGGAAGCTCTCGTAGTGCGAACGGTCACGGGATCGAGCGGAGTTGAGCATGGCGACGACGAGCCCCGGGTGGCGGCGGCCCACCCGACTGGTGGCCTGGATGTACTCGGCGGTCGTCTGCGGCTGCCCCATGACCGCCATGAGTCCCAGACGGTCGATGTCCACGCCGACCGAGATCATGTTCGTGGCCAGCAGGACATCCAGGGTCTCGGGGTGGGGGAGCGCCCGCTCGACCTGGCGAAGGCGCAGGGGGACGTCACTGGAGTCCGCGCGGCTGGTGAGCTCGGTGAGCTCGCTGACTCGTCGGGCCGCTGCGACGTCCAGGCCGTCCCGTCTCGCGAGGTATTCCAGCCTGTCCTGGACGTCGTCGAGGACTTGGAGTTCGGCTGCGGCCAGCAGCCGCAGACTGTTGAAGTACCCGAGCAACGTCCAGTAGGCGTCCTTCACCGAGTCGTCGGCACCGCTTCGCATGGCGTGGTGCAGCAGTATGGCGTAAGTGCGCACGAGCAGGGTCGCCTGGCTCGTACTGGGGGTCAGGACGCCCACGTACCTGCGGGACGCCTTCTGCTCGCGCGGGGTTTCGACCGCGAACCAGGAGTCGCGGGCATCGAGGCCCGCTGGTGGAAATTGTTGTACCGCTCGATGGAACAGTCTGCCGCCCTGATCAATGGCGCGGCGAATGGTCGCGGTCGAGGCGATGATTTTGGGGTGGTCGGAGAGATGGTCGACCACTGATTCGTACAGACCGGTCAGTGTGCCGAGGGGACCTGAAATCAGATGGAGTTCGTCTTGGACGACGAGTTCAGGGGGTGGGGTCCCGTCATCGGGCTCGCGGTTGAAGAGCGCGGCCGTCTGAGGGCGCCATGGCATGGCAGCGAACTTGTCCACTGTCGCGATCACCAGGGTGGGGCGCTCTGCGTAGACGGTCTCGTCGACGAGATGGACGGGCAGGCCCTCGTGGTAGTCGCATGTGGGTGAGGGGCAGCGGACGGCCATGCGGACCTGGTCCTCGTACACCTCGTAATCGTGGGCGTCGAGCGCCGATCCGCACCAGGGGCAGGCGTGAAGCTGGACGGGATTCATCTCCTGGACGGAACGTCCACCGCGCAGCACCCTCAGGCTCTCGGTCGCCTCTGCCAGAGTGTTGGGCGTCGCGGAGCGACCCACCCACATACCGATTGAGATCGTCTTCGATCCGAAGCTCTGTGGAGCAGCGGCCCGTTCACGTTCCATGGCGCAGATGAGGGCGGCGGCCCGTTGGAATTGCTGCAGGGTCAGCAGACGAAGGGTGTAACGCATCAGCACCGTCACACCGTCGTTCTCCGACTGGCGGTGCAAGCGCCGCAGAAAGACAGTGAAGGCGATGAGCCCGAGGTACGCCTCGGTCTTGCCGCCACCGGTGGGGAACCACAGCAGGTCCGCCACGGACCGATCGTCGCTGTCGGGATCGACGATGCCCTCCAGACAGAGCAGAATGAACGAGATCTGGAAGGGGCGCCATTTGCCGCCGGCGAGTCCTTCGTGGTCCGGCTCTCCCGTTCTTCCCGACTTGATCCACGCCGAACGGGCCCGCTGATGAGCCATGGATCTGTTGGCTGCCCGGAACGCTTCCATGATGCGCGGGCGCTCCGAATCGGCCAGCAGATCAACGCCACGTTCCATGCGCCGGCAGGCAATCCGACACGAGCGCAACTGTTCCTGGGCGGCTGAGACATGGTCCGTGTCGACCAGATGGCGAGCCGCGTCCTCCTGCGTCTCGATCCAGGCCGCGTAGTCGCTGACGAGGGCACGCAATGCCTCGACCACGTAGTCGTTCGACCCTTCGGCGAGGGCGAGCATACGCAGCGCCGAGTCGTCGATCTGCGGGTTGGAGTCGGTGAGCAGCACCTCGTGCGTGGGAACGAACTCGGTGCGCACCGACGAGACAGCGATCGGCCCTGTGGTCGTGGACCCCGGCGCGGGCGGCTGCCAGTCCCAGTGCGCGGAGCAGCCGTGGCCGCTTGCGAATGACGGTGCGTGTCGATGGAGGAGACGCGAGGTCGCCTGCTCCAGGTCGACCGCACCGGATTCGGCCGGCCGTTCCACGAAGGGGGTCGTTCCCTCCGGAGCCACCACTTCCAGTTCCGGCTGGAAGTAGCAGCGGGCGTCCTGCAGGTCGTAGGGGCCGACGGTCAGGGCGTTGACGAGGCTGACTGTGACGGTCACTCTTCCCGGTGTGCCCACGGGTTCGCGTACGCGTGCGTGGAGTTCCAGACCCGGAGCGTTGGCCCAGGACATGCGCAAGGAGCCGGGGCGTGCCACGTCGAGACTGTGACTCTCGAGGTCGAGCGGCCGGCGAACCCAACGTTCCCGCTGCTCCTTGGTGGTACGTGCCTCGCTCCTCTCGACGGCGACCGGTCGACCTTCCTCGTCACGCGGCTCGTAGACGGCGGTGCGCACGTGAACCGTCACTTCGGAGGCGGCATCGAGCTCCACTGCGAAGGTGAGCCCCATGGAGGACGGCTTTCGCCGATTGGCGAGGGAGACGCCGAGCTCGGTCTCTCCCTCCTCCCTGTCTCCTCGGCGCGTCAACGGGGAGGAGTCCTGTCCGTCGAGGGTCGCTTCGTTGTCACTCAGGCCCTCGGCGGGACGCCCTGCGGCCCGCTGCGGGAAGAGCACGCCGACGGGGTACACGGTGACGGGTGCGTCGTCCTCCAACACTTCCTCGCTGCCGCCCAGCGGACCGAGGAGGTCGCGCCGGAGGGCCGCGACGAGGTCTTCCCGCAGGCCGTAGTGTTCCGAGTACCGGTCGACGCTCTCGTTCACTTGGGTCACACCTCTCCCTCTGGCCACTGGAAGCGCCCCAACCCGCTGAGACGGGGGACCAGCCAGACGCCGTGGCGACCGAGGCCGGCTCTGCTGCCGGCGGCGGGGCTTCCGCATACGGTTTCGACCCCGTCGGCTCTGAAGCCCACGATCTCAGCAGGCCAACGCTCGACACGCCAGTTCTTGTTGATTTTCAGCAGTTGGTGCAGATCCTGGCGGAACCTGGCGGACACAACGCCGATCGAGACGCCGTCGTGCAGCACGCTGTAGGGCGGCGTCTCTGCCTCACCCAGTGGCAGTCGATGCTGGAGGCGCAGCGTCAGCTCGTCACCGAGGCGAACGTTATTGGCGAGGTGGTCCTGCAATTCAACAGGGTCACCGTTGTCCGGGAAGGAAACACCTGCGGGCAGCTCGCGCTCGATGTCGAAGGCGCCGGCCTCGATGCCGTTGCGAACGTATGCCTGACGGCCGCCTACGTACCAGCGGTCGATCCGAGGCTCCTTGCGCATGAACCACGTGGTCGGCGGTGCAAGTCGATACAGATCCTCACGAGCCCGGGTCATCGCCACGTAGAGCAGCCGGGCTTCGGACTGCGGGTCGTACTCGCGGCGTAGGGAAGAGCTCGGGCGATCCAGCGGTTCCGGTTCCAAGAGGATCACGCGGTCGAATTCGAGCCCCTTCGCGCGGTGCGTCGTCGACACGACGAGCCGGGCGTCCGGCGCCGCCGTCAACTCGTCGGGCAACCGCCCTTCGGCGATCGCCTGCCGGAGTGCCGCGGTATCGATCACGGCTCGCGGGCCTCTGGCCACACGACGCAGTGCCCTCCACAGCCGGTCGGCGTCGAGGCCGTGGTGCGGAAAGAGGCCCTCGTAGAGCTGTTGGAAGCGGTTCTCCGACAGGTTCGACGTATCAGTCGCACGGAGGAGCGAGGCGATCCAAGCCGGAGCCGGCCTCTCCTGCGCCGAGCGTTGCAGCCGGTGAGGCACGCGACCGTGCTGAAGCAGTTCGGACACCCGCAGTGCCTGCCCGTTGTCCCGGCAGAGAATCGCGCACGTGCCGGGGAACCGGATCAAGGAGTCGCGTACGAAGGAGTCTTCCAAGGAGTCGAGTCGGGGCAAGGTGTCCAAGGCCACGCGCAAATCGCGGTGAATCCGCTCGGCTTCCTTCACCGCCTTCTCGGGGTCGCAGGGGAGGTGCTGGAGAGAGGGGCCGAGTGAGAGAGCGGTGCGGGCTTCGTCCGTACGCGCGCGGAAGTTCTGGCCGAGGTGCAGTTCGACCAGGTCCTCACCGAAGGTGGAGCGCAGCCAGTCGAAGAACCAATTGGTTTCGGCGACCCGCTGTTGGAGGTCGGCCACCTGGAATCCGTAGATGGACTGCGCGGAATCGCCGACGACGGTGAAGCCGCATTCCTGCGAAAACCGGTCGATGAGCACTTCCACCAGCTCCCGACGACTACCGACGAGGTCCTGTACCTCGTCGATCACCACATGAGCCGGAGCGCCGTGCTCCAAGGCCTCGACGGCACCGTGCTCGACAGCATCCACCGCGGCGGTGATGCGGCCTTCGTAGGAGCGTTCGATCCACGTTCCGTTCGGGTCGCCGGCCGACAGCAGGGAGGCGGCCCACGCATCGAAGGTCTGCACTCGAACATGCCGCGCGACCGTCGCATGGCGGTCGATGCGTTCGCGGAGCTCTCGTACCGCGGCCCTGGAGAAGCTGAGGACGAGGATCTCCCTGGCCTCCAGCTCGTCCTGCGACATCAATGCGTCCAGTCGCCGGACCAGGGTGTGAGTCTTGCCCGCGCCGGCTCCTGCCGTGACGAGGGTCCACGCGTTCCACGGCTGGTCGACGACGGCCTGCTGCTCGGCGGTGAGCGGGGGGGAGTCCGAGTAGGCGTCCGTCACACCGGGCTCCAGAGGTATTCGAAGCCCTTGAAAGCGAGGTGCTCCCCGAAGTTGTTGACGGTATCCGCCACGTTGAGGATCAGGCACTTCTCCTTCCCCCCGTTCTTCGGGCCGCGCAGCCCACGACCGATCATCTGCTGGTAGACGTTGGCGCTGTAGACCGGCCTGGCCACCACCACGGTGCGGGTGGCCGGCGCGTCGAACCCCTGGGTGAGAACCCCGTAGTTCGTCAGCACGCGGATGTCGCCCTGGCGAAACGCTTCGATGCGGTTCCTGCGCTCCTGTGTCGGGGTGGCGGAGTCGATCGAGGCCGCCCTCAATCCCTTGCTGTTCAGCTTGGCGGCCATGACCTTTGCGTGCGCCACGGAAGTCGCGAACAGAAGAACCGGCCCCTGGGGTTCCACCTCCGAGATGACCTCGACGAGCCGGCCGTTGCGGTCCTGGTCGTCGGCCAGACGGCGCTCCGCCGACTTCGGGAGCACCTTCATGAGCTGTGCCTTCTCCTGTTCAAGGGCGTTCAGCTGGATGGTGCCGCCATCGAGGACACGGTGCTCGACCTGCGCGAGCATTCCCAGTTTCTGCAACTCCTCGTAAGGGTCGCCCTGGAAGACTCCCTCGTCCAGACGGGGCCGGCCCGGGGTGCTGAAGCGTTGGACGAGGAGTCGGGTCTCCTCCGAGCTCGACCGGAACGGCGTGGCGGTCAACCCCAACAGGTGTCGAGTGGTTTGGCGATGAGTCAGATCCAAGCAGGACAACAGCTCGGTGTATTCCTTGCTCTGGGCGACATGGGCCTCATCCACGATCACCAGCGCCGCCCGGCGGAGCCAAGCGTATTCCGGGGAATTCAAACAGACGCGGAGTTTCGCATCGGTGGCCACGACCAAATGGGGGCGCCCGGTCACGCCGGTGGCTTCGTTCGAGGACCAGAGTCGGTCCACCACCAGCGGCGAGCCGGCGCCGACCTTCGACCAGACGAACATCCAGCTCTGCACCGCCTGTTCGCACAGCTCCTCGGTCTGCGCGATCCACAGCACCGGGGCGTCGTCCGCGCCGCCCTGACGAATCCAGCGGATGACGGCTTCGGCTGCGACGCGCGTCTTTCCCGCACCCGTCGGGAGCGAGAGCATCCGCCGCTGAGGAGTGGACGACTGCAACATCTCGAACAGGTTCGCCGCGAGCTTCTCCTGATATGGGTGCAGGGCGGGGAACTCGCTGGGCCCGTTCACGACCTCTCTCGGGCGGGGAACGGGGGCACGCGCCCCGGCGAACTCCTCCGGGAACCCCAGGCCGGTGACGAAGCGCACAGCCGAGGTCGACCCGCCGAAGGTGGAGGGTGCGTGATCCGGGAAGTTGGCGGCAAGGTCCTTGGCGTGCAGCCGCAGCACCTCGTCGCCGTGTGCGAAGTAGGCGAGTTCGGCCACCCGGAGTCCACTGGGCTCGGCGCCGCTCTCCTGCCGCTCGCTTTCCAGGAGCCCTTCGGGCAGGACGCCGCGCAGTGCTTCCTCGCCGATCAGGAGCAGCAACTTCTCGCTGATGCTTTCCGTGTCGCGGATGGCAGCCAGGCGCGCCTGCGTCTCGCGATCCTCCAGGCGCCTTCGGTGGGTCTCGACGATGTACCGACAGCGGTCGGTGCCCAGACGCCAGCCGAACTCCTTGTCGGCGGCCACGAGGGCGTCGACCGGACTCTGCGGCTCCAGGAGCAGGACCGTGTATTGGTCCGCCAGGGCGCTCTGAAGCGGGTCGGCGCGTGTGCCGTTGGGCGTACGAGTGATCTGTTCCAGCTCGGAGCAGACGACCATCTTGAACGAGTCCGCGCCTCGGCCCTGGATGTCGCGCAACGGCGGGAACTCGTCGACGAGGGACTTGGGTTCCCCCGTCGGTACGTGGCGCAGCTCCTTGGAGATCACCTCCGAGACGCGAAGCATTCCCCATTCTTCGACCATGCGCTCGACGTCTCGTCGGCCCGGCACGAGCAGCGCCGGCACTCGCTCACGGACGAGCGTGTCGTACTCCGTCCTGTCCGAGGTCACGGCGATCTCGCCGTCGGGACGGCTCTCCCAGGAGTTGCCCACTCGGCAGCGGGTCCCCTCGTCCTCGGGGAAGGCCGCCTCGACGAGCATCATCAACGCGTACACGGAGCCGACGAAGGTGTCGTTCGTGCTCTCGGCGACCCGGGCGAAGAGTCCGTCCCAGACCCGCTGCGGCACTTTGTCCAGAGTGGTCGGCATACGCAGCTTCGTTGCCTTGATCGGCGAGATGTTCTCCGCGACGGGCAGCATGTCCCGATAGGCGGAGAGCTGTGGGCCCAGGGCTTCGCGGAGAGGGAGCAGCCCCTCTCGCGTTGCGACCAGGCCGTGCCGGCGCACAAGCCAGCGAAGCGGGGAGATCACCGATGTGCTGTGGGAGGCGTTGCTGCCGATGTGGAGCTTCCAGCTCTCGACCACGCCCTCGTCGGGCAGGGCCGCGACGAAAGCGGCCCGCCCTTCGTCGCTGAGACGCGGAAGGAGGTGGAGGGGCCCCGCGGGCACGCTGCCTTCCAGCCGCATCCGGGACTTGAGCGGACGGCTCGCGGTGTCCGGGAGCATTCTGCAGTACTGGTCGTACATCAGATCGCGGTACTCCTCGAACCACTCCCCGGCGGGGGCGTGGAGCCCCACGGAGGGGCGGTCTCGCAGACCCAACTCGGCGAGGACGGCCCGGTCGTCCGTGTGGAATTGCATGTCCACGGCGACGGCCTGGTCCCGGGAACCGTCCTCCGGGACCACGGCGCCGGGCAGCAGACAGTCGTCCATGGGGCGGAAATGCCCGCTCATCGTCCGCACATGGAGGGTCGACCTCGGGTCCGTCACCACCGAACGCAGCTCGATGAGGGCATCCCTCCCGGCGCTGCGCATGAGCTCCCAGAAGCTGGTCCAGGACTCTGCCGTGTAGTTGTGGAAGCCCTGGGAGAGAACGGACTTGAAGCGGCCGGCTGCGTCTGCCTCGTGGATACCGAGAACGGTGAGCAGGTCGTCCACCCCGGGAAACGCCGTGACCTCCGGGGAAACGTAAACCTGGCTGTGGGGCAGGTCGTCCTCGACGGAACGGCGGAAGACCTTGACGTTCGTGGGTTCGACCGCAACGAAGCCGTCCCGCTCGGTGAGGACGATCCGTGCCGCGCGTATGTCTTGTGCGACGGCGTCCCACTCCGGGCCGGCGGCCCGGTCCGTCGCTCTCTGAAGGATGCGGGCCGCGATCCGGACGGCCGTGGCCGAGGCGTGCGCCGTCCGGTCGCCGACGAGAGCCTCGAGCCAGTCCTTGACGGTCTCCCGCTCCTTCTTGGCGGCGTCGAGGACGTGTTTCACCTTGCCGTGCCGGTCGCGCGTCGCATAGACGGACGGATGGATCCAGTCGGATGGACGGCCCGGGTAGTCGCTCCACAGTTTCAGGCATGTCAGCTGAAGTGAAGCGTCCTTGTCGAAGCCGGGAAGAACGGGGTGGAAGCGCAGGTCGGCGGGGCGGCGCAGGGCGCCGTCCTGGTCGGGAAGCGAAGGGTGGAGGGTGGTCTCCCGCCAGAACGTCTCGACGAGGATTTTGTCGTGAGGATTCGGCGACTCGTTCGTGCGGCCGGGCAGCAGCGTGAGGTAGGCGCCGGGATCGGCTGGTTCCACCAGCTCTTGGAGCGTCTCGGCGATGAACGACGCGGCCGCTTTCAACATCTCGATGTTGTACGGGCTGTCCTCGTACAGGGCGCCGCGGTCCTCGCTGGTCTTCCACGGCGCGTTGAGGTATCCACTCAGGGTTGTGCGCTGTGAGGTCGGAAAGTACGCCCAGAACTGTCCGCGTTCGTTCGGAACAGTGAGCAACCCCTTGTCGTCCGGGACGTACTCCGGAACGGCCCAAGAGATATCGACCTCGGGTCGTCCCTGCAGTTCGCCCGCGTGCTGATGGGCTTCGGCGCTCGGAGTGTGGACAGTGGTGAACACCCTCCACTCGCTCTTCCGCTGTGGCGTGCTGGGCTGCTTCACGGTCAGGAGGTGGCGCACGCCGTCGTGCTCGGCCCGGATGCTGAGAGTTCGCTTGGGAAGCCCCCTTTCATCCCTGAACACCACGTTTTCGACGTGCGGAGAGAAAAGGGGAAAATGCGGAGTGAAACTGCCGATCTCTCGGCCCAGACGTTCAGCCGCACCCGGGAGCAGAGGCAGGCGTACGACTGTGGTGGCGCCGTCGTTGAACAACCCGTCGAGAAGTTCGTCCTGCTCGCGCTCGATCTCCTCGTCCAGCGGACGACCGAGGCGCAACACGGGCGTCTCCGGCACACCCTTCTGCACGTCTTCGATGAGGGTCCTGGACCACTTCCGGTCGAACCCGAAGCTTCCGTTCGTGCTGAAGAACTGTGGAGCGTCGGTGACGGACAGGACCGACTTCACTCCCACACCGAAGCGCCCGACCTGACCGCCACGCTTCCGGGACACCCCCATGCGAAGAATGGTCTCGGCGCCGACGGGGCTCACCGGCTCACCGGTGTTCGCGCAGTACAGATGGGTGTCGGTCAGCACGACACTGATTCGCCCGTTGCGGGAATCGCGCATCTCGTCGAGACCGTTCTGGACGAGCTCTCTCAGGGAGTGCTCGTGATATCCGCCCTGGCTGATGCGACGCTCGCTGTTGGCATCCTCCTCCACGCGCCGTCGCGAGGTTCGATACACATCGAGCGTTTCGTTCGTCAGCTCTTTGACAACGTCGATCACGGAGCGGGAATCGCGTGATGAAGAATTCAAGACGGCCCATTTCCTCTGGCGGGGCAGCACGGTGGGAGGCAGGAGGTCGTTCGGGTGTCCGCCGGCGGGCCGGCGGACACCCGAACGCCAGGAGAAGCTGTCAGGCTACGAGAAGTGGATGGTGACGGTGACGGAGATGGCGAGACCGGGGTCGGCCGCGCGGAGACGTCCGTTGCCGCCCTGCCGCGTGTCACTCCGCCGTGAGACCCGCCCCGCGGGCCTGGTGCGCGACGCGGTGCTGTCCGTCCGCCGGGTCCGGAGCTCCGCGCGCGCCCGCTGGGCCAACGCGTACACGACTCCGGACTCCGCGCGCCAGCTCCTGATGTCGGCTTCTTCGATCCCTTCGTCGTCGAGCACCGTCAGGCGGTCCAGGAACCCGTCCGCCTCGTCGTAGGTCTGGATGATGCGCACCTTGTCCGCCGTGGAGCGGGGTTCGTTGTTCACGTGCGGGCCGACCTTTCTCAAAGCGTGAGCTGTACACCGAGTGGCCCAAAAGAATTACTTTTGGGTATGCCGAACTGCGCCGAGAAAAGTCCCCCAAGGGAATTCCCCGATTGATTTTCGTAGGATTTCCTATCACATGATCGTCGTGGCGGTTAAACCTTTCTGCATCTCGCCGGGTGGTGCGGATTTCAGGCATGACGAATAAGCCCCCGGGGGTTCCAGCTCTTTTGTGCCGGTGATACTCCTGGGCCGTCAGGAACGCTAGTCGGAGACATCGTCATCTGTCAACTGATATTCGATTTCGGGGGAGATGGGCACCTTTCTGGACACTCCGTCGAGTCCGAGAGGAAGGGGAATCACTCCTTCCGTTTTCATGGTTGCTATCGAAACCTCTATGGGGACACCGGAGAGTAGGGTGCGACAATCAAATTTGACAGTCAAATCTGCTGGTAGACTGCCCTGTGCACCCGCACCTGCTTGGAGGGAAGTGGCCATGAACGAGGGCGAGGCATTCGGGCCCTGGCTCGGGCGGCAGCTCCGACGCCGAGGCATGACCCAGGCAGAGCTGGCAGCCGAGCTCGACGTGACTCGCGCTGCCGTCTCGGCCTGGATGACCGGCCGGGCCGAGCCGCGGGAGGAGAAGAAACGGGCCATTGCCCGGGTGCTGGGCACGGACGAGATCACCGTGATCACGAGAACGGCCGACGCGCAGCCGACCCGCCCGGTTCGCTGGTACCACCGACCGGCCCATGCCGATGGGGGCCGGGAATTCGGCAATGCCGCCGCCTTCGCCTTCGATGCGGACGTCGCGGTCCTGGCCCGTGAGGCCACGCAGAACTCCCTCGACGAGCGCTTCGACAGAAACCGACCCGTTCGCGTCCGCTACACCCTGCACGAACTGACCGGCGAGCACCTCAACAGGTTTCTCGGGGCACTCCAGTGGGATCGGCTCCTGCCGCACTACGAGGCTGCGGCTGTCCACAAGCAGAAGGTCGGACGAGTCATCGCCGAGGGGCTGCGAGAACTGCGGGAGACCGGCACGCTGCTCCTGCTTCGGGTGGACGACTACAACGCATCCGGTCTCACCGGGCCCGACTACGGTGACGGTCGCTTCGCCGCAGTGGTGCGGCGGCAGCTCGACAGTCACAAGACGAGCGGTCTTGCCGGAGGCTCTTACGGTCTGGGCAAGGCGACCCTGTGGGCGACCAGCCGTCTCGGACTCGTACTCATCGGCAGCACGTTGAGTGAGCCGCACGAAGGCCGTACCGAACGCAGAGTCATCGGACGGTTGGACCTGCCCTGGCGAGAGGTCGACGGGACTCCCTACGCCGGCCCGGCGTGGTTGGGGGAACCGGACACGGAGCCCGGCTTCGAGAACGTGTCCCGTTCCTGGTGGGCCGACCGGGAGATCCTCGACAGGCTCCATCTTTCGCGCGACAGCACCGATCCCGGCAGCTCTTTCCTCATCGTCGGGGCGCACGACGCGGCGGGTGATGCCGAGTCATTGCCCGAGATGCACGAGAAACTGGTCCGCTCCCTTGCCGAGAACTTCTGGGCCGCGATGACGGCCGGCGATACGGCGGCCCCCATTCTGGAGGCATCCGTCACCACGCTGCGCAACGGCCAAGTGGTGATCAATGAGGAAAGGGTGGACCCGCACACCCACGAACCCGCGCGCTCCCGCGCCCTCAAGGCGTATCTCGACGGCGCCACGACGGATCGATTGACGAGCACGGAGGACGTGGTTTTGGCGCACGTGGCCCTGACGGTGCCTCCCCTTCGGGCGGAAAAGGGACAGGGGGAGCGGCACGATGCCGTACTGCTGATCACCTCGGCCGACGACGCGGACCCCCGCCCCAATCAACTGGTGTGCATGCGGGGCAATCGCATGACCGTCACCACTCGTCGCGTGGGAGACCTACCGCTCGGGTCACATCAGTTTCAGGCGGTGCTGCTCGCGGGATTGGCGGCCGGCGCCCAGGGGAACGCCGACGAACGAGCGGAGGAGTTCCTGCGTGCGGCCGAACCGCCGGAGCACAACGACTGGACCAGGACCGAGGAGCTGGCAACTGCCTACGCCCGCGGTGCGCGGTCCCGTATCGAGGAGTTCCGCCGGGAGATGATGGCCGCGGTGCGGCGGGTCGTCGGGCGCAGGGACGAAGAGAAGCGGCAGGGCGGACCGGCCGTGTTGCGCGAGCTGCTCCGGCTGGACGCAGGCGCGCCGGGTGGGCGGCGCGTCGATGGCCATCCGACCATTCGCCACGTCGAGGGGGAGCTCGAGGCGGGAGGTTCATGGCAGATCCGCGTCGAGGTGAAGCTGCCTGCCCGCGAGGACGGCTGGCTGATGACTCCCGTGGCGAAATTCGACGTGCGGTCCGGCAGCCGTCCGGTCCTTGCCTGGGCGGAGCTCACGGCAGGGGAGAACTGCCGTGTGGAGGACGGAAACATCCGCTTCGACGCGGGAGCCAGATCCGCTTCGTTCGGCGGGCGCACTGATGTCAAAAGCCATCCTGTCGCGGCCGGCATGGCCCGTCTCGTCGTCGATCTGCAGAAGGTGAGGGGGACCTCCGCGTGAAGAGATTGACGCCGTACCCGACTCTGATCGGTGACGTGACGTTCAAGGTCGCCGGCGCCAGGATGGACGGCCGCGCACTCGACCTCGCCCTGCTGTCCCAGCAGGAGAGGGTCGTCGCCCTGCATCTCGCGGGGCGGGCCAACTGGGACGAGGCGCGTCTGGAGATCCACGCGCAGGTGCCTGACCAGGAACTCGCGAGTGGCCGGTGGGAGGATGTCGTGTGCGTCGCCGTGCTCACAGAGGCAGCGACCAACTCTCGGACCGTCGCTCGGCTGCAACCCAAGGATGACCAATGGGTCGGCCATGTGATGCTGTCGCCAACTGCCTACCGCACCCGCGCGGACCTCACTGTTTTCGTCGTCGCAACGGTCGACCAGGTCGCGGGACGTGTCATCGGATCCGCAGTGGACACGTGGCTTGTCGACCTCGTCGCCCGGAGGCCGGTTCGCCAGCGGGAACTCGAGATCGTCGAAGTGGACTTCAGGGACGGTCCGCACGAGTGGCTGCGCCCGTTCAAGGATGCTCCCTGGCTCGTGGAGACCTCCGGCGACATGCCCACGGTCCATCTGAACTCGGGCTTCGAGGGCATCACGGAACTCCTCGGCTCGGGGGGCGGCGCCACCGAGAAGGCTGTACGTGGAATGCTTGCCGCGCAGATCGCCTCGGACGCCTGGACGGCCATGTTCCACTCCGCGGTGAGCGACCTGGAGGTGGACGACGACGGCAGTCCGCAGTGGCCCTCCGGTTGGCGTGACTGGGTCCTCCGCAGCATGCTGCCGGACGTCCTGCCGGATCTCTCTGCCGCCGATGCCCTTCTGGAGATCCATTCGCGCCGGACAGAGAGCTCGGGCTGGAATGAGCTTCAACCGCGTATTCAGTACGCGGCCTTGAGACGCGCGCACGTGGCCAGGAACCTGGGCACGACCATCCGTGTGCTTGACCGATCGGACGAAGGAGGCAAGGCGTGACCCGTCAGGTCATCGATCTTCCGGCGAAGCTCGCGATGCTGCCCGACGCCGTCGCAGTGAAGCATCTGACCCGAGGTGTTCTCTCCGGACAGGAGGATCCACCACCCGTCGTGCTGGCGCGGGCGGGCGTCCCGATCGAAGGCGACGGAGCGCGTTGGAACACGGCGGCACTGCGGGAACTCTTCGACGAGGCGATGCGCCGCCATGCGGAGCTCGGACGCACAACCGCCGATGCCTGGCTCGCTCCCCGGCTGCACGCGACACTCCGCATGACCCGCGCAGAGGCGGCGGACTCCAGGTTGTGGAACTTCGTTGCGCTCGTGGTCGCCCCTGATTACGTCGTGTGGCGGCACAGGCCGAAGCGCGCTTCCGCCGGCGGCCCGTCTGCCGTGCCGGCCGACCGCTTCTGCGGCCCGCACTACAAGCACACCTTTGCCAGGTTGTGGTGGGCGGCGGAGCTTTTTCGGGACGGTGCCGACTACGGTCCGGCCGAGATCGCCTGTCGAAACCAGGACGTGCTGAACACTGTGCTGCGACTGGACGTCGTCGACCACCGACCCACGGCAAGGGCGGTGATCAGACTCATCGAGCAGGGGCTCGTGCGCACCGGCCGGGACGTCAATGGGCTCGCGTCTGCCATCAACGCCGCTGGAAGCACCCTGATGTACGACGTGCTCGCCCCGGACGAGGAGCCGAACGCGGAGGCGCTCAGGTATTGGGTGAGCGAGGCGGACATGGCTCCGCCGACGCCCCGTGAATTTCTCCCCGATGGGCCCGACGACGGTGCCGTGCCATCAATGTCGGTCGAGATCATGACCCGACAGCTGGAGAAGCTGTTCGCCGAAGCACCGGTTCGGGGCAAGGAGGTCGATCAATAGATCCCGCCGCCGTCGAGGGGTCGCAGAAGATGGGGCGTACTCACGACCGTGGGGCACGGAGCTGTCTGTGCAGCGCTGCGGCGATGGCTCGGCCGAGCGGAATGGGCACGGCGTTTCCGATCTGGCGCGCGATCTCGAGCTTCCTTCCGCACCATTTGAAGTCGAGAGGGAAGCCCTGGATCAGCGCGGCCTCGTAGTGCGTGATGGGGCGGTGCTCCTTGGGGTGGAGGTATCGCCCCTTTTCCGGCTTGAAGAATTCGGTGCGAATGGTCACCGAGGGCTCATCGAGTCGCAGCCGGCCCATGACATCGCCCGTGCCGTTGTTGTGCCTGTCCCAGGAAGGCGTGGAGAGCTCCTGCTCCTCGCCGGGGAACTTCGCGTAGTCGCTGTCGGTCGAGATGGAAATGGTTCCCATCTCGTCCATCTTGAAGCGTTTCTGTCGAAGATCCTTGCGGTTCCCGCCCTCGGGGATGGCGCGGTAACGCGCCAGGGAAAGAGGCTCCGGGTGACGGCGCAGGTGCAACTCGTACGTCCAATATGTGGGCGGGAGGCTGTCGCCCTCGTCCGTCCTGCGGGAAGTGCGATAGGGCAGGTCGGAGGACATCGGGACCATCGCGGACAGTTCGAAGATTTCCCGAACCGATTTCCACCGGGCCAGACGACTCTCGGAGAGTGCGGTGGGGGAGAACAAAGTGGCGCTCTCGTCCGCCGCTGCGAGGTGCTCGACCTTCTTCGCGTGGCTCTGCCGGGGGTACCAGAGGTCGGCGAGGGCGAGTGGTGGGATGCTGGGATCGATCCAGTCCTCGTGTACACCGATCACGATCGCTCGCCGTCGCGCCTGACGCGCCCCGTAGTTCGCCGCGTTGAGCAGGAAGCGGCGACGCCGCTTCTCCCACGGTTCACCTGCAATGGAGCCGGGCGGCGCGATCAACTGGTACTTCTTCAGGCTGCCAGATTCGATCTCCTGGTGCAGGTCGATGAATTCATCCGACTGGAGAAAGCGATCGACGTTCTCGATGACGAAAACGGCCGGCTCGATCTCCCGAACGGCTCGAATGTATTCGCGCCACAACTTGTTTCGGGGATCATGCGGGTCCTGCAGCCCCAGTCCCGAAAACCCTTGGCAGGGCGGGCCACCGAGAATTACTTCCGCGTTCAGGGCGTCGCCGCCCGCATTCCAGTCCTGAATGTCGCCGCAGTGTACGTTCTCGCGCGCCTCCTTGGAGGGCGCGAAGTTCGCCGAGTACGTTGCTGCGGCTGCCCTGTCGTGTTCCACTGCCGCGATGGAGCGGAATGCCGGTCCACTTCCTTCGGTCCCTTCGGGGCGGAAGGAGTGGAACCCCTGAGTGAAGCCGCCACAGCCTGCGAAGAGGTCTACGACCTTGATGGGACTGGTGGGAGGGGCGGCGTTCATGGGGTGAAGTCTAGACGGCGGCACGCCGGGCTCACCGTGTGTCCAGAGCGGCGGCGATCTCACGCCCCATGGCCGCCGCGACGGGCGGCGGCCATGCGTGGCCGAGCTGACGGTAGCGTGCCGTCTTCCCCCCGCTGAGCTGCCAGTTCGATGGAAAGCCCTGCAACGTCGCCACCTGGGGCACGGTCAGGGCAGGTAGCTGCTTGGGGTCACCACCCGGTACCCAGGGGAACTCGCGGTCCGGAACCTCGTCGGCGATGGTGCCGCCATTGATGCCGATGCGGGCCCACGCCTTCTTGCTACCGGTGGGCCCCAGGTCTGCCCCGCCCCGGTTTTTGGAGCCCCCGACCACCGCGGGGGCTTGGCGGTCGGCCTGTGCGGCCCATGCCTCGGCGTACGGCCAGCCGCGCGCCTTCATGGACTCGCCGAGGGCCTCCCCGACCGTCTGCGGCGGCACGTCGGCGCCTGCGGGCCAGCGGAAGCGCTCTGCGATGTCACCCCGACAGGCGACGAGCACGCCGTGCCTGCGGTCCTGGGGCACGCCGAAAGTATTGGCGTTCAGGACGCGCCAGTCGAGCCGGTAACCGAGGTGCTCCAGTTCGAGATGTACGAAATTCCTGAGGTCCTCGAATTTGTCCGAGGTGGCGAGGTCCGGGACGTTTTCGACAAGAACGACCTGAGGGCGTACTCCCGCAGCCAGCCACACGGTGGCCTTCAGTAGCTCGCGCGCCTCGTGGTCCTCGGGACGTCTGACCGAGGCCGCGGACTTCACCCTCGGCGGACCGGCGGCCAGCAGGTCCACGTCGTAGAGATACGGATGGTCTGCCGGATCGAGGTCCAGCAGATTCATTTCGAGCACATTCCACGCCGGTCGGTTCGCACGAAGGGTCGATGCGGCGTGGATGTCGTTCTCGACCAGGGCGACCGGGTGGAAGCCGGCGGACTCCAGCCCGTTCGCTTGGCCGCCGGCGCCCGCGCAAACATCGATACAGGTGAGCAGGCGATCGGGCATGGACATCCTTTCGGTCGTCCGTCGGCCGTGACATCGAGCCATTCGTCACGCCGGGACGGAGTCATCGTTCGCTCCGGCTTGGCGCAGCATCTGCAGTCGCCGCACTGGAGACGATCAAGGCAAGTCGTGTTGCGTGGGTGGAACGGCTCGCCCCGCTGATTTCTTCCTGAGCTCGTCCACTGCACGGGCGATGTGTTCCGGGCTTTCGTGTTCCCAGTAGCGCAGGACCGTCCAGCCTGCTGCCACGAGATGCTCGGTCGTCTCGCGGTCCCGTGCCATGTTCTTCTCCAGCTTCTCCCGCCACCAGTCGGCATTGGCCTTCGGCTTTGTGGCGTGCACCGGGCACCCGTGCCAGAAGCAGCCGTCCAGGAAGATCGCGATCTTGGCTCGTCCGAAGGCGATGTCGATGGTGCGCCGGGGCATCCCCGGGACTGGAACGTTCACGCGATAGCGCATGCCTGCCGCATGCAGAAGCTTGCGTACCTCGAGCTCGGGCTTGGTGTCGCGAGAGCCCTGGCGGCTCATGCGGGCCGAGACGGAGGGGGAGGAGGGGACGGCGTCGGGCACGAGGTCATTGTGCCGGCGAGCAACGTCGGTCACGTTGCCCCGTGGCACTCCAAATAAGCCTCCCCAGACCCGCACCAACAAGCCTCCCCCCGCCGAGGCGGCCAAGCCACAGCCCGCCCCCGGGCCGCCAACGTCGTCGCGTACTGCGGCAGCAGGTCCGCGTTCGACGGGGATGAGGACTCCGACGCCGCGAAGGCCTCGTAGGACGGGACCGTGCCCGTCACGATGCCCAGGTTTGCCGTGCCGGTGGCCGACAGTTCGCGCAGGGACGCCTCGATGTCGAGGAGGTGGGCCGCGTGGGTGGGGTATTCCGTGGCCAGGGACGGGTAGGCCGCCAGGAGTTCGTCCAGCTCCGGGGACGGCCAGTGCAGGACCGCTACCGGGAACGGGCGGGAGAGAGCCGCGCGGTACGTGCCCAACTCCGTGCGCAGGCGCGCCAGTTCCGCCTTCAGTTCCGCCGGGTCGTCCGAGCCCAGGGACCACAGGCGCTTGGGGTCGTGGAGTTCGTCCAGGGTGATCTCGGCGCGGTGGAGGCGGTCCGCGAGTTCGTCCCAGGCGTCGTGGTCCATGGCCAGCAGGCGGCGTACGCGGTGGCGGGCCGTCAGCAAGGACTGGGTGGGGTACGGGATGTCCGCCGTCGGGTCGTCGGCGGGGAGCAGGAGCGTGAGCGCCGTCGTCAGGGTCGCGTGCGCCGTGTCCAGCTCGTCGTGCGTCTCCAGCGTCTCCGCCACGATCTCCCAGGGGGCCGGGTCCCGGGGCGCCGAGGCGCGGATGCCCTCGATGATCGCCCGCGCCTCCGCCTCGTGGCCGTACTCCCAGAGGTTCGCCGCCTTGAAGGCCTTGATCCGGGCCGGATGCTCGGGCTCGGCGGCGAGAAGGCGGTCGTAGAGCGTCGTGGCGCGCTCGCGGTCGCCGGCCAGCTCCAAGTGGGCCGCCGCCTGGAGGAGGAGGGGCTCGTGGTCCTCGGGGTACTGCGCTGCGGTGCGCAGCAGACGCTCGGCTTCGGCGGTGTGATCGGTGTGATCGGCAGGCGTGTCGGGGCGCATGAGGGACACCGTACTGCTGTGCGGGGCCCAAGCGGAGGGGTGTTCCGGCCCTGGTGAGTTGACGGGGCAGCCCTTATGGTGCGCGCGTGCGGATCCCGGTGGTGGTGCAGGGGCGCTCGCGCTGGCGGGCGGTTCTGGCGCGCGCCGGCCGGTCCGTACGTGCAGGGCGTGCATGGCTACCCGCGCGCCCCGTACTGGCGCGCCCCACCCTCCGCCCCCTCGGCCGCACTCTCTGGGCCGGCGCCGAAGCCGTCGTCACCCTCGGGCTCGTCCTCCTCCTGCTCGTCGCCCATCAGCTGTGGTGGACCAACCGCGAGGCCCGGCACGAGGCCCGGCAGACCGTACGGACGCTGGAGCGGGAGTGGGGAGGCCGGGTGGAGGAGCGCGGCTCCGGCGTGGGGGCCGCGCCCGTGGGTGCCGTCGGGCCCGCCGCCCCGTCCGCCCCGACCCCGTCCGCCTCCGCCGGAAAGCCCGTCGCCCCCGACCCCGAACCCCCCGCCGCCACCGACCGCGCCTACGCCGTCCTCCGCCTCCCCTCCCTCGGCGTCACCGCCCCCGTCGCCGAGGGGATCAGCAAGCACGGGGTCCTCGACAAGGGGTACGCGGGGCACTACGCCGGGACCGCGCAGCCCGGGCAGGCCGGGAACTTCGCGCTCGCCGGGCACCGCAACACCCATGGCGAGCCGTTCCGTTACATCAACCGGCTCCGGCCCGGGGACCGCCTCGTCGTCGAGACGCGGGACGCCGTTTTCACCTATCTGGTGGACAGGATGCTTCCCCAGACCTCCGCCCGGGACAGCGGGGTGATCGCGCCCGTGCCGCGCAGTGATGTCCGTACGAAGTACGGATACGGCGAGCGCGGCTACTACATCACCCTCACCACCTGCACCCCCGAGTTCACCTCCCGGTACCGGCTCGTGGTGTGGGGGAGGCTCGCCTCGACGCGGCCCCGTTAGTCCGTGCGGCCGCGTTGGTCCCCGCGATCGCGCTGAGTCACCGCGACGAGCCGAGTCCGACCGACCGCATGGCCGCGCCTCCGACCGGCGGTCCCGGTCCGATTGTCCGAGTCGTCGTGTATAACGTCAGAAGAGTCAGAAGTGGACACATGCTCGGGCGACAAACGCTCGGGCGACACGTGCTCGGGCGGGCGCCCGGAGGCTTGGACGAGGGGGGAAGCATGACCGGCAACCGCATGGCGTCGCCGCGGTCGTCCTTCCGCCTGCCCTCGCGCTTGCCTTCGCGCCTCTCCGGACGCCTCTCCTTCGGGCTGCTCTTCTTCCTCCTCTCCGAGCTCCTGCTCCTGGAGGGCGGCACGCTCTCCGGCGCCGTCGCCCTGGCCGCCACCGCCGCGGCCGGCTCGGCGCTCGCCGTCTGCGCGCTGCTCGCCTCCCGCTCGGTGCCCAAGGTGCCGCGTACGCGCATACGCACCGCGATACGGGACCGGGAGCGGCGCACCGCCTTCCTGCCGCAGCGCGATCCCGACGCCTCCGGGCGGCCCAGGCCCCGAGCCCCTGGCCGCCTCGCCATGACGGCCGCGTAGGGCTGCACCACTTCTCCCCTCTCAGTCCTCCGCCGGGCCGTCACGCCGCTCTGTCCCGCGCGCGTATGCACGTATGCCCTGCGCCTTGAAGCGCAGCGCCGTACCGCGCGCCCCCAGACGTGACTCCGGAGGCTTCCATGTCCATATCCGATGTATTCGACGTATTCGCCGGCCTGGTCGAGCGCCTCGCCGACCTGGTCCAGCCGCTCTTCCACGGCTCCGCGGCCGCCGCCGCGATCGTGCTGTTCACGATGCTCGTACGGCTCGCCGTGCACCCCCTGTCCCGGCAGGCGGCCAAGGGCCAGCAGGCCCGCGCCAAGCTCCAGCCGCAGCTGGCCGAGCTCCGCAAGAAGCACCGCAAGGACCCCGAACGGCTTCGCAAGGCGGTCGCCGAGCTGCACGCGGCGGAGAAGGTGTCGCCGTTCTCCGGGTGCCTGCCGAGCCTGCTCCAGCTGCCCGCGTTCTTCCTCCTCTACCAGCTGTTCTCGGACTCCGGCTTGGGTGGCGGACACACCACGCTGCTCGACCACACCCTGCTCTCCGCCCCGCTGCGCGGCCGCTGGGCGGACGCGCTCGGGCACGGCGGGCTCATGGGCGGGCAGGGCCTCGTCTACCTGGCCCTCTTCGTCTTCGTCGCCGGGGTCGCCACCTTCAACTACGGGCGTACGAAGCGGCAGCTCGCCACGCAGTCGCTGGTCCCGGCGGACCAGCAGGAGGGGGTCCCGGGTCTGGGCGCGATGACGAAGTTCATGCCGCTGATGTCGTTCGGCACGCTGATCACGGTGGCGGTGGTGCCGCTGGCGGCCGCGCTGTATGTGGTGACGAGCACCACGTGGTCGGCGCTGGAGCGGGCGTATCTGTACCGGGAGGCGGCTCAGACCCCTGTGGTTACTACCGCGGTGGGGGTCCCCCCTGCTCCTTAAGAGCTCGGGGGAGGTCCGGTGTGTGAACAGGGTCTTGCCTAGTGGACGTCGACCTTGGAGGATCGAACGATCCTTCCGATGGCCGCGACCCATCGGCCGGGCCAGGCTCGACCTAGGGAGACTGACCATGAAGCTGCTGCGCGTAGGCACGGCGGGCAATGAGCGCCCCGCGCTGCTCGCCGCCGACGGGACCCTGCGGGACCTGTCCGGCCTCGTGCCGGACATCGACGGCGACCTGCTCGCCGACGAGTTCGCCCTGGACCGGATACGGGCCGCGGCCGACACCGGTGTGCTGCCCGCGCTCGACGCGGCCGGGCAGCGCGTCGGCCCGCCGGTCGCCCGGATCGGCAAGGTCGTGTGCATCGGGCTGAACTACCACGACCACGCCGCCGAGACCGGGGCGGCGATCCCGGCCGAGCCCGTCGTCTTCTTCAAGGCGGCGGACACGGTCGTCGGCCCGAACGACACGGTCCTGGTGCCCCGCCGGTCGGTGAAGACCGACTGGGAGGTCGAGCTCGCGATCGTCATCGGGCGAACCGCCCGCTATGTGGGCGACGACGAGGACCCGCTGGCGTACGTCGCGGGGTACGCAGTGGCGCACGACGTGTCCGAGCGTGAGTTCCAGATCGAGCGCGGCGGCACCTGGGACAAGGGCAAGAGCTGTGAGACGTTCAACCCGCTGGGCCCCTGGCTGGTCACCCGCGACGAGGTCCCGGACCCGCAGGCGCTGTCCCTGCGGCTGTGGGTGAACGGCGAGCTGAAGCAGAACGGCTCCACGGCCGACCAGATCTTCCCGGTCGCGGAGGTCGTCCGCTACGTGAGCCAGTTCATGACGCTCTACCCCGGCGACGTCATCAACACCGGCACCCCGGCGGGCGTCGCGATGGGACAGCCGGAGCCGAAGCCGTATCTGCGGGCGGGGGATGTTGTAGAACTGGAAGTCGAGGGGTTGGGCAGGCAGCGCCAGGAGTTGAAGGACGCCTAGGCTGAAGTTCGAAGGAGGGCACGATGACCGTTGCGCAGACCGAAGTCACGCTTGAAGAGTTCGAAGCGTTCGAGGCCGCGGCGCCGGAGGGCTTTCACGTCGAGCTGATCACCGGGAGGGTGCTGGTGACTCCTGCGCAGGACGGGGACCATGACGAGAACGTCATGTCCGTAGGGGACCAGGTGCGGGCGCGCCATCCCGAGCTGCGCATGTACCAGGAACGCGGCCTGACTGTGCCTGCCTACCGCGCCGGCCGGGCCCGTGTCGACGGTGCGGTCGCCCCGGTCGGGTACTTCCGGGGTCAGCCGTCCTGGTCGGACCCCGCGGGAGTGCTCATGGTCGTCGAGGTGACGTCCGGGCGGGAGAGCGATGCCGAGGTGGACCGGGTCGACAAGCGCGATGCGTATGCCCAGGCGGCGCTGCCGGTCTATCTGCTCGTCGACCGCCATCGTGGCGAGGTCGTCGTGCACTGGGATCCGGAGAACGGCCACTACCGGCACGAGTCGAAGGCCACCTTCGGCGCCAAACTCGCCCTCCCCGCCCCCTTCGGCTTCGACCTGGACACCTCCGAGCTCGCCTGACGGCTCAGCCGACGGATGCCAGCGCGGACACGGGGCCGGGTCGCCCGGCCCCGTACACACCCCTAACCCTCCCGCCCCTTGAACGCCCGCAACCCCTCCACCACCAGCGCATGGTCCTCCACCTGGGGCAGGCCCGAGACCGTCACCGTGCCGATGACGCCCGCGCCCGTCACCCGCAAGGGGAACGAGCCGCCGTGGGCCGCGTAGGTGTCGGGGTCGAGGCGGGAGGAGGCCTCGAAGGTGGTGTCCTTGGCGCGGAAGCGGGCGCCGACCAGGTACGAGCCGGCCGCGTACCGCTCGGTGACCCGGCGCTTGCGGTCGACCCAGGCGTCGTTGTCCGGGGTCGAGCCCGGCAGGGCGCAGCGGAAGAGCTGCTGGGCGCCGCGGTGGATGTCGATCGTCACCGGGGCGCGGCGGGCCACCGCCAGCTCCCGCAGGAGCGTGCCGAGCGCCCACGCGTCCTCGTACGTGAAGCGCGCCAGCTCCAGCTCGGCCTCCTGCGCCTCCAGTTCGGCCACGGTGAAGGACGGCGTGAAGGACGGCGTGAAGGACGGCGTGAAGGACGGGGGTGGGGTCGTCACAGCGCCACCTCCACCGTCACGCCCTCGCGCGCGGACCTGCGTGCCGCCTCCAGGACGTCGAGGGCCGCCGCGGCCTCGTGCGCGGTGACCGGCGGCTCGCCGCCCTCGCGCAGGGCGGCGGCGATCGCCGTGTAGTACGCGGGGTAGTCGCCCGGCAGGGTCGGCGCGGGGCGGCCGCCGCCGGTCAGCGGGGACTCCCCGGAGCCGACGCGGCCCCACATCCCCTCCGGCTCCAGGCCCCACGGCTCGCCGTCACCCGGCCGCCTGCCCTCGCGTAGGGCGGACTCCTGGGGGTCGAGGCCGTACTTGACGTAGCCCGCGGCGGATCCAAGCACCCGGAAGCGGGGGCCCAGTTGGGCCGTCGTCGCGCTCACGTAGAGGTGCGAGCGCACGCCTCCCGCGTGGGTGATCGCGATGAAGGTGTCGTCGTCGGCCTGGGCGCCCGGACGGCGCACGTCGGCTTCCGCGTACACCCGCAGCGCCGGGCCGAACAGGACCAGGGCCTGGTCGACGAGGTGGCTGCCCAGGTCGTACAGCAGGCCGCCGATCTCCGCCGGGTCGCCCGATTCGCGCCAGCCGCCCTTGGGCTGCGGGCGCCAGCGCTCGAAGCGGGACTCGAAGCGCTGGATCTCACCGAGCTCGCCGGACGCCATGAGTGCGCGCAGGGTCAGGAAGTCGTTGTCCCAGCGGCGGTTCTGGAAGACCGAGAGCAGCAGGCCGCGCTCCTCGGCGAGGGCGGCGAGGCCGCGCGCCTCGGCGGCCGTGCCCGCGAGCGGCTTGTCGACGACGACCGGGATCCCGACCTTGAGGGCGCCGGTGGCGATCGGCACGTGCGTCCTGTTCGGGGAGGCGATCACGACGAGGTCGAGACCGGCGTCGAAGAGCTCGTCGGGGGAGGCGGCGAACCGCAGTCCGTCGCCGTGCTCGGCGCGGGCCTGCTCGCGGCGCTCGGGGCTGGACGTGACGACCGTGTCGAGGGTGAGCCCCTCGGCCGCGGCGATCAGCGGGGCGTGGAAGACGGATCCCGCCAGGCCGTAGCCCACGAGTCCGACGCGGAGGTCGGTTCCGGCGCGGAGGTCGGTGTCCGTACGAGCGTTCATGGACTCCACTTAAGCAACGCTGTTGCCAAAGTGCAAGCGCAGGAGAGAATGGAGAGGTGAACAGGAGTAACTCGGGAGCCAACCTGCCGGCCCTGCGCAGCCACAACGCCGCGCTGGTGCTCGATCTGCTGCGTACGGCCGGGGACGCCGGGATCAGCAGACTGGAGCTCGCCGAGCGGACCGGGCTCACCCCGCAGGCCGTCAGCAAGATCACCGCGCGGCTGCGGGCGGAGGGGACGGCGACCGAGGCGGGCCGCCGCGCCTCGACCGGCGGCAAGCCGCGCACGGTGCTCAAGCTGGTGCCGTCCGCCGTGCACGCCATAGGGCTGCACCTCGACCGCGACGAGCTCACCACGGTCCTGGTCGACCTGGCGGGCACGCTCGTCGGCGTCCGTACCGTGCCGCTCGACCTCGGCGCGGGCCACGACACGGTGGTGGGGGCCGCCGCCGAGCAGGCCGAGTCGCTGATCGGCGGGCGCCCGATACTCGGCGTCGGCGTGGCCAGCCCCGGCCCGCTCGACCACCACACCGGGGTGCTCCACCGGATCACCGGCTTCCCGCAGTGGAACGGCTTCCCGCTGCGTGACGCGCTCGCCGCGCGCCTGGGCCTGCCGGTCGTCCTCGACAAGGACACCAACGCCGCCGCCCTGGGCCTGGCACTGCGCGGCCCGGCCGACTCCTTCGCCTACCTCCACCTCGGTACGGGCCTGGGCGCGGGCCTCGTCCTGGGCGGCACGCTGCTGCGCGGCTCGCGCACCGGTGCGGGCGAGTTCGGCCACCAGACGATCCTGCTCGGCGGCCCCGCCTGCGAATGCGGCGCACGCGGCTGCATCGAGGCGCTGTGCCTGTCGTCGGTGGCCCGTGGCGACATCGCGGCCGCCGCCCGCTTCCTGGGCGTCGGCGCCGCGAACCTCGTCGGCCTTCTCGACATCGACCGCGTACTGCTCGGCGGCCGTACGGTCATGGGCGCACAGGACGGATTCGTACGGGGAGTACGCGCGGTCCTGGAGGAGCGGGCCCGCCGGGGCGGGGACGCGCGGGCGATCCCGGTGTCGGTGGCGCCGGGCGGGCCGCACGCGGTGGCGGAGGGGGCGGCTCGGCTGATTCTGGGGCCGGTGTTCGGGCGTGGGAGTGCGGGCGCGGGCGCCCTGGGCGGCGAGCGGGGCTGAGGGGGCGTGGTGGCCCGCCTCCCGGGGTGCCGGGCGGGGTGCCGGACCGCCGTACGTCGTACTTGCTGATATTGGGCTGTTAGGGCGGACTTCGCCCGCCGGCGCGGCGTGGCGGGGTGCGGTTGCGCAGGGCCGGTGCGTCCGCGTGGCAGGGTCCCGGAGTACGTACGCCCGCGAGCAGCAAGGGGCCCTCATGAGACTGCGCAACGCCCTCGCCATCTCAGTGACCGCGGCCGCGGCGCTGACCGGGACGTCGGGTGCGGCGGCCGACGAGAACGAGCCGCGCGGGCGGCAGGGGCACGCGCCGCTCTCCATCGCCAACCAGCCCGTCTGCGGGGACCGGACCGGTGCCGACTTCCCCGTGGACACGCGGATCCACGGCGGGCCGGCCGAGTACCGCCCCGGCGGGGGCGCGCAGTTCTGGTACGTCGACCTCACCAACACCACCGCTCACACCTGCCGCAACATCCACCCCGTGGTCGTTCTCGTCGACCGGGACCGGACACTCAAGGACTCCCAGGCCAAGCTGGAGTTCTTCGACGCGGCGGGCGGCGGCGGGCGCCCGCGCCCCGTTCCGTTCGAGCGGACCGACGCGGACGAGCACATCGGGGTGTTCGACGACGGGTTCCCCGGGTTCGTGATCGGCGCGGGGGAGACCGTCACCGTGAAGGTCCGGCTCGGGTTCACGGCCGACACCCGGCCGAACGAGGTCACGGCGAACACGGCGGTCGTACAGCGGCGGGGGGACGACGGGCAGTGGGTCGGGGAGTCGGGGGGCTACCGGTTCGGCATCGGCCCGGAGACGCCGGAGCCGCAGCTCACGGAGACGCCGGAGCCGCAGCTCACGGGGTCGCCGGAGCTGCAGCTCGCGGGGCCGCCGGAGCCGCAGCTCACGGGGCCGCCGGAGCTGGCGGACACGGGTTCTGGCTCGCCCCTGGCCCCGGCCGTCGTCGGCGCGCTGGTTCTCGGGGGCTTGGCGCTGCTCGTCGGGGCTCGGCGGTTGCGGCGGAGCTGAGGGCGGTTGGGGCTGGGGGCAAGGCGGGGTTGCGCAGCCCGGCGGGACGGGGGTGCCGCGTGCCCAGCCTCCCCCAAGCTCTTGAGGAGCAGGGGGACCCTCAGCCCCTGGCGGCACGATGGCCCACAGCGGCGGGGGAGGCAGGAAGCAGCCCACAGGGGCGGCACGCATGCCCACAGCGGCGGCGGGTGGGGGCGGGAGCGGCGGGCATCCCACAGCGGCGCTGAGGGGGCCGCGCCCGTGGTCCTCGCCGCGTGCAACCGTCCCCCGTGGACTACCCGAACGACCGAGCCCCCGGTGCCCCCATTCGGTCCGGCATCCCGGAACACGGGCGCATCCCCAAGTACTACGCCGTGAAGGCCCAAGTGGCCGCGCTGATCGACGAGTCGGGCGAGGGCGGGCTGCTGCCCACCGAGCGCGATCTGACCGGCTGGGGGCATGACGCTCCCGCGCTGTCGAACCTGGCGCTGGAGCACCGAGTGATGGTCGGGCGGAAGCATGACGGGAGTTGGGTCTGGTCAGCCGACCAGTGCAGGCTACTGACCGAATTCCGCAGCGACCCGGATGAAGCGGTCGATATGCCCGGGGAGCGGCGTCACCGGCTTGAGTACAAGACCCGCCAGTACGGTTCTGAGCTGCGTGGGGTGCCTGCGGACGGCACTTCGCAGACGTGTCCGGCATGCGGTGTGCGGGACCCTGAGAACCGCGTCGGCTGCGGCCGGGAGTTCGCGTGTGTGCACTGCGGATTTACCGGCCATGCCGACAAAGCTGCCTCGATTGAGATCGAGGCCCGTGCCCGCCGGGCAGGCGGCACAGGTATCAAGAGCACGCGCAGGGCCCGCAAGGGGCCGAGTCACCACCGCACCTAGTTGGGAGGCGTTCGCGTGAACCAGCGCGCCGAAGCCCGACCTTGTTTGCGGCGCGTCCCCACTCGCCGTGGGCGAGTGGGGAAGTCAATGGTTCTGGGCGATCGACCCGGTTCGAGATCGGTACATCCCGACTAGGCTTGGACTTGTCGGCGACGCACAGCGCGGTGCCACCGGCGTGTCCCCAGCTCACCGCTCACACAGCGCACACCGCAGGAGAGTCCGCCCCATGGCAGAGCGCAAGCCGATCGAATCCTGGCTCACCGACATGGACGGGGTCCTCATTCACGAGGGCACGCCGATCCCGGGTGCGGACGCCTTCCTCACGGGCCTGAAGGAGTCGGGCAAGCCCTTCCTGGTCCTCACCAACAACTCCATCTACACCCCCCGGGACCTCCAGGCCCGCCTCGCCCGTATGGGCCTGCACGTGCCGGTCGAGAACATCTGGACGTCGGCGCTCGCCACCGCCAAGTTCCTGGACGACCAGCGGCCCGGCGGCACGGCGTACGTGATCGGGGAGGCGGGACTCACCACCGCGCTGCACGACATCGGGTACATCCTGACCGACCACGAGCCGGACTACGTGGTCCTGGGCGAGACCCGCACGTACAGCTTCGAGGCGCTCACCAAGGCGATCCGGCTGATCAACGGCGGGGCGCGGTTCATCTGCACCAACCCGGACGAGACCGGTCCTTCCGCCGAGGGCCCGCTGCCCGCGACCGGCGCGGTCGCCGCGCTGATCACCAAGGCGACCGGCAAGAAGCCGTACTTCGCGGGCAAGCCCAACCCGCTGATGATGCGGACCGGGCTGAACGCGATCGGGGCGCACTCGGAGACCAGCGCCATGATCGGCGACCGGATGGACACGGATGTCCTCGCGGGGCTTGAGGCGGGGATGCAGACCTTCCTGGTGCTGACCGGGCTGACCCGGCCCGACGACGTCGAGAACTTCCCGTTCCGTCCGTCCAAGACCGTCGACTCCATCGCTGACCTGGTGAAGCTGATCTGAGCGTCCCTCCCCGGGCCCACCGGATGGCGCGCCCGGGATGCGGAACGGCCCCAGGCGCGTGAATCTTCTGTACAGGAGGTTCACGATGCGCTTTCGACAGGTCACTCTCTGCGCGGCCGTGGCGACCGCCACCGCCCTGATGCCCGTGGCAGCCGCCACGGCGGAGTCCGATTCGCACGGCTCACTGACGGTGACGCCGTCCACGACCGCCCCGGGCGGTGAGGTGGACCTGCGGGTCAGCGTGTGCAGAGGCCGGCAGGCCGTCGGGACCTCGGAGGCATTCGTCTCGCAGGCGCAGTTCGCGCCGGCGGCGGACGGGGGCCTCTTCGCACAGGCCCGCATCCGCTCGGACGCCCAGGCGCGCACCTACGACATCTGGGTGAACTGCAAGGACAGCTCGGGCCAGGCCTCCGGCCGCGTGACGGTCGTCCACGGCGGCTCAGGCCACCAGGACGGCCACCAGGACGGCAACCGCGACGGCAACCACGACGGCAACCAGCACCCGGACGAGCACCCCGACCACCACGCCACCCCGCACGCCCCCGTCCACGCGGGCGGCGGCGGCGCCGCGCAGCTCGCGGAACGGCAGGCCACCGAGCAGGGCCCGGGCACCCGGCACGCGGTGATCGGCCTGGCCCTGGCGGCCGTGGCGGCGGTCGCGGTGGCGGGCCGCAGCGTGCGGCGCCGGCGCCGCAGCGACTGAGTCGGCCGGGGCGATGTCCTCCGAGCACACGTCCGGCACCGGACGGCTGCTGACCGGGGTGGCGTGGGCGGTCCTGCTGCTCGGCCTGTGGCTGTGGGGCCGCGAGGCCACCGACGGCCCCGGCAGCAGCTCGGCGCCCACCACGGGTGACGTGGCGGCCGTGGGGCGCCCGCTGGGCGTACCCCTGCCGCCCGCGCACGACCCGGTGAAGGCGGCGCCGCCGCAGCGTGTCGAGATCCCTTCCATAGGCGTGACCGCGCCCGTCGTGCCGCGTGGCCTCGACACCTCGGGTGCGGTCGATCCGCCGCCGTACGACCGGCCGGGCACGGTCGGCTGGTTCGGCGCCGGGGCCCAGCCCGGCGGACCGGGCGCGGCGCTGCTCGTCGGTCACGTCGACACCGAGAGCAAGCCCGCCGTCTTCTACGGCCTGAGCGCCACCCGGCCCGGCCAGAAGGTGCGGGTGACCAGGACGGACGGGTCGGTCGCCGAGTTCACCATCGACGACGTGCAGGTCTTCGGGCGGGACCGGTTCGACGCGCACAAGGTGTACGGGCCGCGTGAGGCGGGGCGCGCGGAGCTGCGGCTGATCACCTGCGGGGGCACCTACGACCGCAAGGCGCGTACGTACACGGCGAACGTGGTGGTGTCGGCCTATCTGACGGACGTACGGCCCGCGGCGGCGGCCAGGTCCTGAGCGCACGGCAGGTCCTGGGCGCACGGCGGGGCGCCCCTTCGTACCTGGCCCGGCCGACGGCCCGCTCCCCCGGAGCCGCCGGCCGGGCTGGTCCTCGACCGCGGGCGCACGGGCTGCGGGAGAAGCCCGGCACCTGCGCGGGAGGTTCGGTGGACCGACGTCGAAATGCGGCCGCGGGCTGGGGCCGGTGCGACCACTGTAGAACCGTTGTGCGCTTTCGGCCTAGGGCCTGTCCGGCGGATCTGGTCGCCCGCGAGGTGCCTCCGCCTTTCGGTCCTGGCGAGCGGGGTCCTGGTGTGTCCAGCTGCAAGGCGGAGGAGGGCGTCGGACGCGATGGGGGTCCCCCTGCTCGAACGAAGTCGAGAGCTTGGGGGAGTCGGCAACCGACGACAACGCCGCTGGGGGTCCCCCCTGGCCCTTAAGGCCTTGGGGGAGGGCGCACCAGGACCCCGCGTCCCAGACAAGATCCGCCGGACAGGCCCTAGGGCCTGACAACGCCAAGTCGCCTTCCGTACGCGCTCGGTGGGCACGGGATCGTGGGGGTGCGCGCGGGTGTGCCACGATGGATCGGGGGAAGCGTCCGGGAAAGTGCGGTTGAGGGGGGTCGGATGTTCCGGAGTGGTGCGCGGACGGGTGCGGTCGGGGTGGCTGTGGGCGCCGTGGGTACGGTGCTGTTGCTGACGTCCTGTTCGTCCTCCTCGGACGGCGACAAGAAGCCCGAAGTGGCGCAGCAGCCGAAGGGCACCGACCCTTTCTGGGTCAATCCGGACGGCAACGCCTCACGGCAGGCCGCCGAGTACCGCAAGAGCGGTGACGACTCCAAGGCCGCGCTGATCGCGAAGATCGCGGAGCAGCCGGTCGGCGAGTGGATCGGCCCGGAGAACCCGGAGTCGGAGGCGAAGGGCTTCACCGAGGCGGCGGCGAAGGCCGACCGCACGGCGCTGCTCGTGCTCTACAACATCCCGCACCGCGACTGCGGCCAGTTCTCCAAGGGCGGCGCGGCGGACGGCGACGCGTACCGGACGTGGGTCGACAAGGTGGCCAAGGGGATCGGGGACCGGGGCGCCACGGTGGTCCTGGAGCCGGACGCGGTGCTGCACCTGGTCGACGGGTGCACGCCGCAGCAGTTCGCGGAGGAGCGGTACGACCTGCTGAAGAAGGCGGTCGAGCGGCTGAAGCGGCAGCCCGGCGTGAAGGTGTACGTGGACGCGGGCAACGCGGGCTGGCAGCGGCCGGACGCGCTGGACGAGCCGCTGCGGCGGGCGGGCGTCGACGAGGCCGACGGCTTCGCCGTCAACGTCTCCAACTTCCAGACGACCGCCGCCAGCAAGGACTTCGGCCACCAGCTCTCCGCGAAGCTGTCGGGCAAGCACTTCGTGATCGACACGAGCCGCAACGGGAACGGCCCCTACACGGGCGGCGACCCCAAGGAGACCTGGTGCAACCCGCCGGGCCGCGCCCTGGGCGAACGCCCGACGACGCGGACGGGGGACGCGCTGATCGACGCGTACGTGTGGGCGAAGCGCCCCGGCGAGTCGGACGGGGACTGCAAGGGGGGGCCCAAGGCGGGGGAGTGGTGGGCGGAGTACGCGCTGGGCCTGGCGGCGAACAAGGAGTAAGCCCCACCCCGCCCCTTCACCTAGACCCTCCGGGGGTTGGTGGGGGTTGAGGTGGGTTTCCCGGGGGCTGCGCCCCCGGACCCCGTTGCGGGGCCTGCGGCCCCTGCACCCCGCTTACGGGGCTTTGCCCCTGGTACCCCTCGCTGGGGCTGCGCCCCTGCACCCCGCTTGCCGTGCCCCTTTAGGGGCGCGGGGAACTGCGCGACCGGCCCCCACCGAACCCGCAGACAAACACCGGGCCAAAGAGGGCCGCGGGGCTGTGACATTGTGCGGCTCCGGCGCGTGGGCGCGCACCCGCCCGCAGCCGAACACGGTCCAGGGGGCGCAGCCCCCTACGGCACCTCCACCCACACCGCCTTCGACGGCACCCCCGCCCCGTCCGTCACGAACAGCATGTACCACCCCGGCGGGACCAGGTTGCGGTTCTTGGGGACCGTGACCTGGACGCCGTCCGCCGTCTTGGCGACGTCCAGCGCGATCGAGCGCTGGTCGATGTCCGTGACGTGCGTGGTCGCGCTCGGGCGGATCAGCCGGGCCGTCTTCACGGCCGCCGCGTCCTTCGACTTGTAGACCCCGCTGCCGCCCCGCGCCAGGGACTTGGGCCCCTCGCCGAGGTCGGGCTGCTTGCCGTCGCCCTTGTACAGGTACGGCGGCGTGTAGATCTCGATGCGCTGCTCGAACACACCCGGCTTGGTGTCGTCCTTGTCCGCGTAGAGCGAGTCCCCGCCGAACGTGACGACCCGCCCGTCGGGCAGCAGGATCGACCCGGAGTGGTAGTTGCGGCCCACCTCCGGGTCCGCGACCCGCCGCATGGTGCCCGTCTTCGCGTCGTAGATCCGCGCCTGGTGGAGGTTGGAGCCGCCCCGGCCCCGGTAGTCCGTGGAGCCGCCGCTGATGAGCATGGTGTCGTCGGGCAGTACGGACGTCATCGGGTACCGCGTCCCCTCGGCGAGCGAAGGGCCGTCCTTGAAGGACGGGTTGGGGTCCTTGAGGTCCACGATGCGGGTCTTCTTCGACGACTTGGCCGACTCGCCGACCCCGCCGCCGCCGATCACCATGTACTTCTCGTCCTGGGCGGGAGGCATGAGCACCGTCCCGGACGTCTCCATCTCACCCGGGTCGCTCAGCCCCGGGATCTTGGTGAACTTGTTGCTGGCGAAGTCCCAGATGCCCGGGTCACGGCCGACGTTGTCCGGCCCGTACCCCGCGTTGGACCCCGAGTAGAACAGCTTGCTGTTCTGGAGCAGGAACACCGCCGGGTAGGTCGGGAACTGCATGATCCCCTTGGCGTACGTCCACTTCTTCGTCTTCGGGTCGTACACCTCGTTCTTGCCCGGCACCAGCTGCCCGATGTCGTCGAGCCCCGAGAGCGCGAGGACCTTGCCGTCGGCGAGCGTCGTCAGCGTCGGGTACCAGCGGGCCTCGTTCATCGGGTCGACGGTGATGTACCGCTCGGCCACCGGGTCGAACTCGTACGCGTCCCTGATCCCCTGGAAGTCCTTCTTGTCCAGGGCGAGCTTCTGCGCGATGCCGTAGACGTTGCGGGTGTCGGAGCCGTTGAGGCCCTGGATGCGGTAGTTGTCCTCGGTGCCGGTCTCGTGCTCGGTGCCGGACTCCTCGGCCTCGACGTAGATCCGCCCGAGCCCGGCCTCGGTGCGCAGGAACCTGCCGGTCTTCTTGTCGAAGACCTTCTTGGCGCGCTGCACGAGCACCGGGTCCTTGGAGACGAACGTCTTGCCGTTGGACTTGCCGGTGAACCGGGTGCCCGCGGGCAGCGTGATCGGCTTGTCCGGGTCCTCGTTGTGGACGATCATCAGGCCGCCGGCCTTGGTGACGTCGCCCTTGAGCTTCTCGTACCGCTTGGTGCCGCCCGCGATCAGCAGTTTGCCGTCGGCCAGCTGGGTGTGGCCGGTGCAGAACAGGTCGTTGGGCGTGGGGATCTTCTTGAAGGTGTTCTTCTCCGGGTCCCACAGCACCGTGTCGAACTTCTTCGCGTCGAAGTTCTTGGCGTTGTTGCCCGACCCGGCGACCAGCAGCACCTTGCCGGTGTGCAGCAGCGCCGCGTGGATCGTGTTGAGCCGGAACTCCTTGGGCATGGCGACCATGTCCCAGTGGCCGTTGTCCGCCTTGTACCCCGGCTGGTTGATCTTGTAGTCGTGGTACTGGTCCGAGGAGAACCGGTACAGCCAGGGCCCGTTGGCGCCCGCGAGCGCGACGACCACCGCCGTACCGATCGCCCAGCGGCGGGTACGGCGGGTCGGACGGTATCTCATGGGTTACGTCCCCCAAGGGCGATCTGTGCGGTCTGGTCGGCGGGCTCGCCGCTCTCCTGGGCGCCGGGCTGCTGGGGCCCGGCCTGCGGCGGCCCCGGCGCCCACTGGGGGCGCTCCTGCTGATGTGGAGCCTGGTGCGGGGCCTGCTGCGGGGCGGCCGGCGGGCCGGAGCGCCTGCGCTTGCCGCGCTTCTTCTCCGCCCGTACGGTCCACCGCCAGCCGATGATCGGCGCGGCCGTGATCAGCATGGCCAGGGTGGCCCAGGTGACCATCGCGGGGTGGCTGTGGCCGTTGAAGAACGACGAGACGAGCGAGCCGCCGAACAGGGCGATGAAGAACAGGTGGATGCGGAAGGTGCCGAAGAGGGTGTCCGGGCTGGACGAGTCGCCCTTGGGGGTCACCACGAAGGAGCTCTTGCGGCGCAGTACGGCGTCCATCAGCGAGCGGGCGTAGATGGGCGCGGAGAGCGCCGACATCACCATGCCGGCGATCCCGCCGGAGCCCTCCGGCTCGTGCGGCGAGACGTTGTGGCGCCGGTTCCAGATGTAGAGCCCGACCTGGAGCGCCGAGGCGTTGCCGTAGAGCATCATCCACACGACCGGGTCGATCTGCACGCCGGAGGCGCCGAGCCCGAGGAACAGGGCGCAACTCAGCGCCGCCAGGATCCAGTTGAGGGCCGACATCGGGTAGAAGATGATCATCATCGTGTAGTTGAAGAGCTTGCCGAAGGGCAGGGTGCCTATGCCCTTCCAGTACTGCTTGAGGATCGTCTCGTACGTCCCTCTGGACCAGCGCAGCTGCTGGGTGAAGAAGTCGGTCCAGGCGGTCGGGCCCTCGCCGACGGCCAGCACGTCCGGGGTGTAGACCGAGCGCCACTTGTTGCCCGTCGCCGGGTTCGCGTGGCGGTGCATCTCGAAGCCGGTCGCCATGTCCTCGGTGATCGAGTCGTACAGACCGCCGATCTGCTTCAGCGCGCTGATCCGCACGGCGTTGCTGGTGCCGACGAACATGGGCGCGCCGTACTTGTTGCCGGCCCGCTGGATCAGCGCGTGGAAGAGGAACTGCTGGGACTCGGCGGCCTTGGTGACGAAGGTGTCGTAGTTGCCGTAGACCTGCGGGCCGATGACGAAGCCGATGTCCGGGTCGCGGAAGTAACCGAGCATCCGCTCCAGGTAGTTGGGCAGCGGCACGTGGTCGGTGTCGACGGAGGCGAAGAAGTCGTAGTCGCCGCCGTGCGCCTCCAGCCAGGCGTTGTAGTTGCCGTGCTTGGTCTTGGCGCGGTGCGGGCCCTTGGGCTGGTTCCAGCGCGCGACGCCCTTGCGGGAGAAGTGGTGCACGCCCAGGCGCGCGCACACCTCCTTGACCGCCGGGTCGTCGCCCTCGTCGAGCAGCCAGACGTGCAGCAGGCCGCGGTGTCGGATGCGGACCGCGGCCTCCAGGGTCCTGGTCACCATCTCCAGCGGCTCCTTGCCGGGCACGAAGGAGGTGAGGAAGGCGACCTTGGTGCCGGTCTCGGGCACCACGGGGATCGGGTCGCGCGCGACCAGCGTGGCGTGCGCGTTGGAGAGCACGTTCATCGTCCGGAAGAGCTCGATCAGGCCGATCGAGACCAGCATCACGATGTCCAGGACCAGCAGGGACTGGGAGGCGTGGTCGCGCTTGGTCCAGTGCTCGGGCTGCATCAGCCAGGCGAACAGACCGAGCGAGACCAGCGGGGCCGCGCCGAGCAGCAGGGCCGCGCGTATCCGGTGCGGCTCCTGCGAGAGCAGCGACCGGTAGCCCACGCGGTACGGCTTGGCCGGGTCCGGCTGGGTGAGCGGGCCGGCCAGCCTGCTGTAGTGCTCGTAGTCGTAGCGCGGCAGCGACTTCTTCAGCCGCTGCCGGGCCCCGGGCCGCAGATGCGGCGGGAGCCGGAGCTGAGTGGTCTGGGACGGGTCGTCGTGGTGCCGGGCGCCGGTCGGCGTCGACGTCATGAGTCATCCCCCCGCACGCAAAGGTCAGCTTGCGTGTGTGTCGTTGTTCCGTCGTCCGCGTCTGTCCCCCTCGACCGCGCGGACGTACTGATGGTCGGTCAAGGGGCGGGCCGCACCCCTTGATCCAGACACGGGAGGTGGCCCTTCCGGTTGCATGATGCCTTCATCGGCACCGATTCATGAACGGGGCCCCCACCCCGAGGTCCGAGCAACCGGGACATTCCCCTCCGAACCGCACATGCGGCCTCCAATTCACGGAGCCGCACACCCCCTTGGAACCGATGGCCCTCAGCCAGGTTTCTACGCCCGGCGGCTTGATCGCAAGGGTGAAACGAGGTGTTTACCGGTCATAGGCGGGCTTTACGGGGCGCTTGTGCAGGGCGTGCGGATTCTGGATGGAGCTCCCGCGGCAGTACCACGCGCTGCACGGCGCGGGAGGCGCTGGCGCACGCCCGGGAACGACCACAGCCCCCTCACCGATGGTGAGGGGGCTGTGGCTGTCTGTGCGCCGCCAGGGACTCGAACCCCGGACCCGCTGATTAAGAGTCAGCTGCTCTAACCAACTGAGCTAGCGGCGCCTGCCGACATCGAGAACTCTACCGGACTCGGACGGGTGGTCCTGACCAGCGCCACGCGGTGAGATGTTCGTTTCATCCGTTTTGATCCGTCACAATGCGATGTATGTGGACGGTTGGAAAGCTGTGGCCCGTGCACAAGCGCAGAAAAGATCTTCAAAGACCACAAGATCGCCGAGAGCGGCAGGTGACGCCCATGACGGTGCCGGTGTTCGAGGAGTACGAGCCGGCGGGCGGGTGCGGGTGTGCCGGGTGCGCGGACCGGCGGCGGACGGTTGCCCTGCCGCTGCGCGCCGGGGGCCATCCGGCCGCCCACGGCGCCCGTCGCGTGCTGGTGCTCGCGACCGCGGCGGGCGTGGTCCTCGGCGCCGGGACCGCGGCCGCCACCGTGCGGCAGCCGGGGCCGGGTACCGGCCACGGCCGGGCCGCCGCGGGAGGCGACCCCGTCGGCCTCGACGCCGGGCCCGCGACCGAGCAGGGGCCCACCGGCGGGCTGCACGGCAGCACCGCCGTGCGGCCCGACGGGCTGCCGCCGCGCAGGCTCCAGCCGATGAACCGGGCCGAGATCATCAACCGGGCGAAGAAATGGGTGACCGCGCAGGTCCCGTACAGCATGGAGAAGTACTGGTCGGACGGGTACCGGCAGGACTGCTCCGGGTTCGTCTCGATGGCCTGGAACCTCGGCACCAACGAGTGGACCGGCAGCTTGGGCAACTTCGCGGTGCGGATCACCAAGGAGGAGCTCCAGCCCGGCGACATGCTGCTCTTCCACAACCCCGACAACCCGACCAAGGGCTCGCACGTCGTGATTTTCGGCGGCTGGACGGACTACACGCACACCTACTACATCGCGTACGAGCAGACGCCCCCGTTCGCCCGGATGCAGGCGACGCCGTACGGGTACTGGACCAATTCCAGCCGTTATCTGCCCTACCGCTACAAGGGCGTCGGCACCGGCACCGGCGGCCCCGCCGTCGAGCAGGTCGCCCCGGCAGCGCTCGCCGTGGACTTCCCGGGCGCGGGCGCCTTCGGGCCCGGCGCCAACAACGCGTACGTCACCCGCCTCGGCCAGATGCTGGCGGCGCGCGGCGGCAAGCGCTTCTACACCAAGGGCCCCGGCCCGCGCTGGGGCGACGCGGACCGCAGGGCCACCCAGGCCTTCCAGCGCGCCCAGGGCTGGACCGGCAGCAGCGCCGACGGCCTGCCGGGCGCCCAGACGTGGAGGCTGCTGGTCCGGGGCGCGGGCAAGGACATCCCGGCGGCGGGCGGAGTGACGGGGGGTCTGACGGCGGCGGTGGCGACCACCCCGCCCCAGCCGGCGGAGGCTGAGGTGCCTGCGACGCAGGTGCCCGCGGCTCAACCTCCGGCGGCGCCGACCCTGGTGGTCCCGGCTCCGGTGGTCCCGGCTCCGGTGGCCCAGCCTCCGGCGGCTCACCCCCCGGTGGTCCCGGCTCCGGTGGCCCAGCCTCCGGTGGCTCCGCTCCCGGCGGCTCACCCCCCTGCGACGCAGGTGCCCGCGGCTCAACCTCCGGCGGCGCCGACCCTGGTGGTCCCGACCCCGGTGGTCCCGGCTCCGGTGGCCCAGCCTCCGGTGGCTCCGCTCCCGGCGGCTCACCCCCCGGTGGTCCCGGCTCCGGTGGCCCAGCCTCCGGCGGCTCCGCTCCCGGCGGCTCACCCCCCTGCGACGCAGGTGCCCGCGGCTCAACCTCCGGCGGCGCCGACCCTGGTGGCCCCGACCCCGGTGGCCCCGGCTCCGGTGGCCCAGCCTCCGGCGGCTCCGCTCCCGGCGGCTCACCCCCCTGCGGGCCCGGCCCCCGCGACCCAGACCTCCGCACCCCCGGTGCAGGGCGCGCCCGGTCCGCTGGGTGCTCCCGCCGGGCCGACCGTTGGCGGTCAGGCGGGCTGGGGGCGGGTGCCCCTCTATCCCGGCCGGGGGTACTTCCGGCCCGGGCAGTCCAGTACGTACGTGACCGAGCTCGGGCGGCAGCTCCTGCGGAAGGGGTTCGGGCGGTACTACGCCTCCGGTCCCGGCCCGCGCTGGAGCGAGGCCGACCGGCGCAACGTCGAGGCGTTCCAGCGCGCCCAGGGCTGGCGCGGCGGCGCGGCCGACGGCTACCCCGGCCCCGAGACCTGGCGGCGGCTCTTCCTCAACCTCCCGACTCCGTAAGCAGGGGAGACCTCAATCATGACGGAGGCGTCGATGCAGACGGCAACGGATCCCACGCCCACCCCCGAGGAGGGGGTGCCTGCTCCCGGCGCCCGCCGGGTCGCGGTGATCAGGGGCGAGTCCACCGCCGAGATCCCGGTGCACCTGCTGTTCCGGGACGACACCGTGCCCACTCCCGTGGTGCCGCAGCCGGGGCCCGAGCCGGCCCGCGCCGCCCCGGCCCGCGCCGCCCCGGCCCGGCGCGCGGCACGGCCGGTGCGGGCGCCGGTGCGGCCCGCCACGCCCGGCGACCCTGAACTCGTGGAGCGGGCCGGGCCCGTGGTGCCGGGGGCGGTGGCGGTCGCGGCGGGGCTCGCCGCGCTCGCGGGGTGCGCGGTGGTGGTCTGGTCGGCCGGGCTGCTCCCGGCGGCGGTGGCGGACGCGCTGCTGCTGCCTTCGTATACGTACGCCGGTGGGCCCGGCGCCATGGGGCCCGCGCGCCGGGCGCTGCTCGTGCTCGGCATGGCCCTCGCGGTGGTCTGCTTCGGCGGGCTCGGACGCGGCCGGGTCGGGTGCGCCTGGGTGCTCTCGCTCTGCGGCGACTACCGGGGGAGCGTGCGGCGCACGGGGCTGGTGTGGATGAACCCGCTGCTGCTGCGCCGCCGGGTCGACGTACGGCTGAGGCACTGGCGCAGCGAGCCGATGCCCGCGGTCGACGCGGACGGCACGGCTCTGCTGGCCGTGGTGCTCGTGGTGTGGCGGGTCAAGGACACCGCGCGGGCGGCCCTGGCCGTCGAGGACCCTGTGGTCTATCTGCGCGACCAGGTGGAGGCGGCGATGGCCCGGGTCCTCTCGCAGCTCCCGGCCGACGCTTTCCACGAGGACGCCCCGACCCTGCGCGACGCGGAGGCCGTCGGGGACGTGCTGACCCGGCTGCTGAAGGCGGAGGCGGAGCCGGTGGGGATCGAGGTGTACGCGGCCCAGCCCGTCCGGATCGAGTACGCACCCGAGGTCGCGGCGGCGATGCGGCGGCGGCGGATCGCGGCGATCGACGCCCGGCACCGGGACGCGGTGCTGAGCTCGGTGGTGGACGCGGTCGACGACACGGTCGCCAGGCTCACCTCGCGCGGTCTGGTCGAGCTGGACGACTACGAGCGCAGGGTGCTGGTGAAGGACCTGACGGTGGCGTTCTACACGGGCAGGGGCGGGGCCGAGGGCGCCTGAACGCGGGGGAGCGGAGGGGCCGAAGCCGCGTGGCGATTGGTCTGGACATGCTCAACTGGCGGGAATAGCCTGTGAGTTGGTCCAGACCAGATTGCACGCGTGCGCCACGGCCCCAGAACTCCCCCACGTTCTCCAGGAGCGTCAGCATGCGAAAGAAGAAGCTGGGCGCGGCCGTGGTCGCGCTCGCGGCCGCGGGTGCCTCCCTGTTCGTCACGTCGAGCGCGAACGGCCACGGCTACACCGACCAGCCCCTCAGTCGTCAGAAGGTGTGCGCCAACGGCACGGTCCAGAACTGCGGCGAGATCATCTGGGAGCCGCAGTCGGTCGAGGGTCCCAAGGGCTTCCCGGCCGCGGGTCCCGCCGACGGAACGCTCTGTGCGGGCGGCAACAGCCGGTTCGCCCAGCTCGACGACCCGCGCGGCGGCACCGCGTGGCCCACGACCAGACTGACGGCAGGTCAGACGTACACCTTCCGCTGGCAGTTCACGGCCAGGCACGCCACCACCGACTTCCGGTACTACCTCACCAAGCAGGGCTGGGACCCGAGCAGGAAGCTCACCCGGGCCGCGCTCGACCCGCAGCCCTTCCTGACCGTCCCGTTCTACGGGAAGCAGCCGCCGCCCACGCTCTCGCACGAGGGCACCGTCCCCACGGGCAGAACCGGCCGCCACATGATCCTCGCCGTGTGGACGGTCGCGGACACGGGCAACGCGTTCTACTCCTGCTCGGACGTCCAGTTCTAGGTCCGGTCCGCACACCACGACCGCCGGGCGGACTCGCAGTGAGCCCGCCCGGCGGTCGTGTGCGTACGTGGCGTACGCGTCGTGGTCACGCGGGTGGTCACGCCACCAGCTCGCCCTCCGGCGCCGGGGCCGGGGCCTGCGCGCTGGTCCCGCGCAGCAGGGCCACCGTGATGCCCGCCGTGACCAGGAGCAGCACCGTCCCGCCGACCGCCGCGTACTGCATGCCGTGCACGAAGGCCTCCCGCGCCGTCGCCAGCACGGTGTGGTCGGCGGTGGCGACGGCCGCGCCCAGGGTCTCGCGGGCGGCGGGCGGGGCCGAGTCGGGCATGTCGGAGCGGTAGACCGCGGTGCCGACCGAACCCAGGACCGCCATGCCGAGCGCGCCGCCGAACTCCTGGCCGGTCTCCAGGAGCGCGGCCGCCGAGCTGGCCTTCTCGGCAGGGGCCGACGCCAGGGCCATGTCCGACACCAGCGCCATCACCGCGACGATGCCGCTGGCGATCACCGCGGCGCCGGTCAGCGTGATCCAGAGGGAGTCGGTGTCGGTGAAGGCGAGGATGCCGTAGCCCGCCGAGCCGATCACGAAGCCGGACGCGATGACCGGGCCCTTGCCGACCTTGGCGGCGATCGCGGTCGACGTCGGCGCCGCGAAGCCCACCGCGAGCGAGGGGGCCATCGACCACAGGGCCGCCTCCATCGTGCCCATGCCGAGCACCGACTGGAGGTACTGCGTGGTGAAGTACGCCGAGCCCATTATCGCGAAGGCGGCGACCGCGTTGAGCGAGATCCCGGCGCCGAAGACCCGGTCGCGGAAGAGCTCGCGGCTGATCATCGCGTCCTTCCTGGTGCGCTGGCGGCGGGCGAAGACCCAGCCGACCACGAGGCCGCCGGCGACGAAAGCCAGCCGCGCCACGCTGAAGCCCTCGGCGGCGAACTCCTTGAGCCCGTACACCACCGGCAGCACCGCGCCCATCGACAGCGGCACGCTCAGCAGGTCGAACTTCCCCGGCGCCGGGTCCTTGAACTCGGGGACCAGGAGCGGGACCAGGACGAGCAGCAGCAGCATCGCGGGCACGTTGATCAGGAAGACCGAGCCCCACCAGAAGTGCTCCAGCATCACGCCGCTCATCACCGAGCCGAGCGCGATGCCGCCCGCCATGGCGCCGGACCAGATGCCGATCGCCTGGCCGCGCTGCTTGTCGTCGCGGAACATGCTGCGGACCAGGCCCATGGTGGAGGGCATCAGGGTCGCGCCGCCGACGCCGAGCAGGGCGCGGGCCGCGATGAGCATCTCGGCGCTGGTCGCGTACGCCGCCGTCACCGAGGCGAGGCTGAACGCCGCCGCTCCGATCAGGAGCAGCTTGCGGCGCCCGATCCGGTCGCCGAGCGAGCCCATCGTGATCAGCAGCCCGGCGAGCGCGAAGGCGTAGATGTCGAAGATCCACAGCTGCTGGGTGGCGCTCGGGTCCAGCTCGCGGGTGATGGAGGGGATCGCGAAGTAGAGGACGGAGACGTCCATCGAGACCAGGAGGAGCGGCAGCAGGAGGACGACGAAGGCGGTCCACTCCTTGCGCCCGGCGCGGAGGTTCGTGCTCGGTGAGTGCGTCATGACAGGAACTGTACGGCTGTTTAATACGCCTGTCTAGAACGAATGTATAAGACATGCGTACGGCCCCTCCGGGGGTCCCGGAGGGGCCGTAACGCGCCCATAGGGGCGCGGGGTTGTGACAGTCTGCGGCTCCGTCGCGATGGGGGTCCCCCTGTTCGAGCGAAGCAGGGAACTTGGGGGAGTGATCAGCCGGAGACGGCCCGCAGCCGCGTCACTTCACTGCCGGGCCCTCAAGCCCTCGGCTGCCACGGCGGGGTCTGGTTCCAGCCCCACTGCGGCACCCTCGCGCCCGTCCCCTCCACCGGCGGCGGGTTCGGGCCCGAGTAGACGAGCGCCATCCGCGTGCCCCACTCGATGTAGTACGCGAACACCGCCCGGAACTCCGGGTCGTCCGGCAGCCCCACCTCGTCGGCCGTGTCCATCAGCAGCTCGACCCAGCGCCGCCGCTGCTCCTCGGTGATGCCGCGGCCGAGATGGCGCCCGGCCATGTGGTCGTGGCCGCCGTGGGCCGCGGTGTAGTCGGCGGGCCCGCCGAAGACCTCGGCCAGCCAGATCGCCACATGGCGGGCGTGCTCGGCCGGGGCGGCCGCGAACACCGGGGCCAGCACCGGGTCCTTGTGCACATGCCCGTAGAAGACCTCGGTCAGGCGGTCCAGAGCCTCCTGGCCGCCCATCCACTCGTAGACGCTGGGGATCCCCGGAGCGTCGCTCATGCGTTTTCCTCCTCGGCGGGCCCCGACGCGCGGTCGGGCCCCTGGGCGCGGACTTCCCGTACCCGCTCAAGGGAGTCGCGCAGCTCCCCGAGCCAGTCGTCGGTGTGACTCTGTACGAGCCGTACGCACCAGGCAAGGGCGTCGCTGCGACTGCGGGCGACCCCGCCGGCCACCAGGGTGTCCAGGACCTGGCGTTCGGGCTGCTTCAGGCGGGTCATCACCGGGGCCGAGACCTGGGTGAACATCGCACGCCGGCCGCCGCACTCGGCGCCCCACGACACCTTGCGCCCGTAGCGGTGCTCGGCCTCGCGGGCCACGGCGATCCGCTCGTCGCGGGTGCGCTCGCGGAATTCCTGGATGCGGCCGTCGAGGGCGGCGGCGCGCTCGGCGGGGGAGGCGTCGTCCGCGAGCTTCGGCTCGGGGACGCGCCCGATGACGGTGATCTCCTCGCGGTCGACCACCACCTCGACCAGACGCTCGTAGAGACCGTCCGGGATGCGGCCGGAGAACCAGCCGCGAAGCTGCTCGTGCTGTTCGGCTGTAATCATGTAACTAGCATTACTCGCGCAGGGCGGGCTGCCAAGCGTGTTCGCCGTGGGCCGGAAACATGTAGGGGCAACGCAAGAAGCCCCTCGCTTTCGCGAAGGGCTCCTGCTGTCTGTGCGCCGCCAGGGACTCGAACCCCGGACCCGCTGATTAAGAGTCAGCTGCTCTAACCAACTGAGCTAGCGGCGCCTGCTGACAGAGAAAATACTACCTGGTCCGTCGGGGTGCTCCTGCCCCCGACGGATTACAGAAACGACACGCCTAGATCGCCAGCGACAGCACCACCGGCGCCGCCCGCCGGTTCAGTGTGTCCGCCGCCGAGCGCAGCCGGTGGGCGTGCTCGATCGGCATCGAGAGCGCCAGGCAGCCGACCGCCGAGCCCGCCGTGAGCGGGACGGCCGCGCAGACCGTGCCCACCGCGTACTCCTGGAGGTCGAGGACCGGGACCGTCGCGGGCTGGCTGTCCAGCTTGCTGAAGAGCACCCGCTCGTTGGTGATGGTCCGCGAGGTGAGCCGGGCGATCTTGTGGCGGGAGAGGTGGTCGCGCCGCCCGTTCTGGTCGAGCTGGGTGAGCAGGCACTTGCCGACGGCGCTGGCGTGGGCCGCCGAACGGAAGTCCACCCACTCGTTCACCTTCGGGGCGCGGGGGCCGTCCGCGTACTGCGTGATCTTCACTTCGCCGTCGATGTACCGGCTGATGTAGACCGCCGCGCCGACCGAGTCGCGCAGTTCGGTGAGCGTGCTCTGGAGCTGGGCCTCCAGGGCCTGCTGGCGCACCACGCCGGAGCCCAGCAGGACGGTGGAGTCGCCGATGACGTACGCCCCGTCGGCGACCTGCTCCACATAGCCCTCGCAGCGGAGCATGAGGAGAAGGGAGGCGAGGTGTGCGGTCGGCAGACCGGTCTCTCGTGCGATCTGGACGTCCGTCACTCCGCCTGCGTGCTTGGATATCGTCTCCAGGACGCGGAAGGCGTACTGCACCGAGTGGAACGGCGCGGTCGGCTCGGGCTTCAGCGCCACGGTTTCCCCCTAGCAGGTCGAGGCTGCGAAGGTGGACAGCTTCACCGTTCCACGATAGCCGCCAAGACCCCTTTCCGGTGGGGGTGTTGACGAGATTGATGATGCGCCCCGGCCCATACGCTGGGGCGCACCCGCATGGCATATGCCAGAGGCATGGTCTCTGACCGGAACGTGAGGTCAGAGCACCGCGCCCAGGAACTCGCGCGTGCGTTCGTGCTCGGCCCCCGCGAAGATTTTCTCCGGCGGACCCGACTCGATGACCTTCCCGGAATCGAACATCATGACCTCGTCGGAGATGTCGCGCGCGAAGTTCATCTCGTGCGTGACGCACAGCATGGTGATGTCCGTGGTCGTCGCGATGTCCCGCAGTACGTCGAGGACCCCGGCCACCAGCTCCGGGTCGAGCGCGGACGTCACCTCGTCGAGAAGCAGCACTTGGGGCCGCATGGCGAGGGCCCGCGCGATCGCCACCCGCTGCTGCTGGCCGCCGGAGAGCTGCGTGGGCCTGGCGTCGGCGCGGTCGGCGAGCCCCACCAGGTCGAGCAGCTCCTTCGCCCGCGCCCCGGCCTCGTCGGGCGAGAGGCCGAGCACCCGGACCGGCGCCTCGGTGATGTTCCGCAGCACGGTCATGTTGGGGAAGAGGTTGAACTGCTGGAAGACCATCCCGATCTTCTTCCGGGCCTCCCGGCGCTCTCTCTCGGCGGCCGGAAACAGCCGGTCCCCATTGACCTGGATCGTCCCGGAGTCGGGCGTCTCCAGCGTCATGAGCAGCCGCAGGATCGTGGTCTTGCCGGAGCCGGAAGGACCGATCAGCGTGACGTGCCGGCCCGGCCGCACCGAGAAGCACAGGTCGTCCAGGACGGTGGTGGAGCCGAAGCGCTTGGTGACGTTGTCGAAGGTGATGAGGGGGCTGTCGGAGTCGGAGGGGGAGGAGGAGGGCGTGGGCGTGGGGGAGAGGTCAGCGGGCAAGGTGGCGCTCCAGGGCTCGTACGAGAAGGGAAGCCGGATAGGCGATGAGGATGAAGGCGATGCCGACCACGGTCAGCGGCTCGGTGTACTGGAAGGTCGACGCGCCCTGAAGGCGCGACTGCTGGAGGAGTTCCAGGACGCTGATCCCGGCCAGCAGCGGGGTGTCCTTGAGCATCGAGATGACGTAGTTGCCGAGCGCGGGCACGATCCGGCGGACCGCCTGCGGCAGGATCACCGCCAGCCAGGTCCGGTGCACGGGCAGGCTGAGCGCGGTGGCAGCCTCCCACTGCCCCTTGGGCACGGCGTCGATGCCGGCGCGGTAGACCTGCGCGGTGTACGTCGAGTAGTGCAGCCCGATGGCGAGGACGCCGGTGGTCAGGGCGGAGAACTTCACGCCCCACTCGGGCAGCACGAAGAACAGGAAGAACAGCTGCACGAGCAGCGGGGTGGTGCGGATGAACTCGGTGACGGCGGTCACCGGCCAGCGCACGAGCCGGGACGGCGCGCGCAGGCCGAGCGCCCACACCAGACCCAGCGAGAACGAGATGAGCGAGCCGAGCGCCAGGACCTGCAGGGTGACGAGCACCCCGTCCCAGAAGCGCGGCATGAAGTCCCAGACGGCGGACCAGTCCCAGGTGGAGTGCGTCACTTGACCGTCACCCCCAGATTGGCCTTGGTGCGGCGCTCCAGCGCCTTCATGCCCCGGGTGATCCCGAAGGCGAGGACGAAGTAGACGACGAGGGTCACGCTGTAGATCTGGGCGCTGTCCTGGGTGGCGAGCCGGACCAGGTACGCGGCGAACGACACGTCGCCGACCCCGAGCAGCGAGACCAGGGCGGTTCCCTTGAGCAGCTCGACCAGCAGGTTGCAGAACGGCGGGATCATCTCCGGCACCGCCTGCGGCAGCAGTACGAGCCGCATCCGCTGCCACGGCGTGAGGCTGAGCGCGATGCCCGCCTCGCGCTGGGCGGGCGAGACGGCGTTCAGCGCGCCCCGGACGATCTCCGCGCCGTACGCGCCGTAGGAGAGGCCGAGCGCCAGGACGGCCGCCCACATCGGCACCAGCTGCCAGCCGACCAGCGGCGGCAGCACGAAGAACAGCCAGAACATCAGGACCAGGGCGGAGGTGCCCCGGAAGACCTCGGTGTAGAAACCGGCCAGGAACCGTACGAAGCGGGAGCGGTGTGTACGGGCCATGCCGATCCCGAAGGCGACGGCGGCGGCCAGTGCCGCGCTGTACACGGTCAGCTGGACGGTGATCCAGATTCCCGGCAGCACCCAGTGCTGCCACAGTCCGGCCGTCATCGGCACAGCTCCTTGGCGGTGAGGGTGGTCATCTCGGCCCGGGTGAAGCCGAACGGCCGCAGGACCCGGAAGAGTTCGCCGCTGGAGCGCATCTTGAGGAGCTCGGCGTTGAACGCGTCGCGCAGGGTCGTGTCGGTGGGCCGGAAGGCGAAGCCGCCGCCGTCGACCTTCTTCTTGCCGTCGACGACGGCGGCGAAGGGCGCGGTGGCCTCGGCACGGCTGCTCTTGCGCACCACGGCGCGGGTGGTGAGCGCGGTCCCGGCGAACACGTCGACGCGGCCGGACTCCACCGCGTTCAGCCCGGCGACCTGGTCCTGGAGGATGACGATGTCCTTCTCCGGGAGCCCGGCGGCCACGGCGTACTCGATCTCCGCGTAGCCGGTCCCGGTGGCGAAGCGGGCGCCGGTGCGCACGACGTCCTCGTACGAGTGCAGCCCCTTGGGGTTGCCCTTGCGCACGATGAACGCGTCGAGCATCTGGTACTCGGGGTCGGCGAAGAGGACCTGCGCGCAGCGCTCCTTGTTGATGTACATCCCGGCCGAGACGACGTCGAACTGCTGGGAGTTGAGGCCGGGGATGAGGGAGGAGAAGTCGGTGGCGACGGGCTGGACACGGTCGATGCCCAGCCGCCTGAAGATCACTTTGGCGAGTTCCGGCGCCTCGCCGGTGAACCGGCCGTCCTCGTCGACATAGCCGTACGGGACCTCTCCGGCGATCCCCAGCCGTACCGTGCCCTGCGATCTGAGGCGCCCGAGCGCGTCGCCGTCGGGCACCCGGGAGCAGCCGGCGGCGGCGAGGGCCGCGCCGACGCCTCCGGCGAGAAACGTTCGTCGTGCAGTTGCTCGAACCATGGCGGCGCCGCTACCCGCGTTCGACGCCGCCATGCCTCCCGATCAGCTCTCCAGTGCGAACGCCGCCCTCAGCACCAGGTCGTCGCGGTGGCGGGCGGCCACCAGCTGGAGGCCGATGGGCAGGCCCGCCGAGTCCGTGCCCACCGGGACCGTGAGCGCCGGCTGGCAGGTCATGTTGAACGGGTACGTGAACGGGGTCCAGCCCGTCCAGCGGCGCAGGCCCGACCCCGCGGGGACCTCCGCGCCCACCTCGAACGCGGTGATCGGCAGCGTCGGCGTGACCAGCAGGTCGTAGGTGCTGTGGAAGCGGGCCATGCGGTAGCCGAGGGCCGCCCGGACGTCGAGCGCGGCCAGATAGTCGAGCGCCCCGTACCGCGCGCCCTGCTCCGCGATCTCCCGCAACCCGGGCTCCAGGGCCGCCCGCCGCTCCGACGGGAGACGGCTCACCGCCCGCGCCGCGCCCGTGAACCACAGGGTGTGGAAGGCGGCCACCGGGTCCGCGAAGTCCGGGTCCGCCTCCTCGACGTACGCGCCGAGCCCGGCGAGCCGGGTCACCGCCGCCCGTACCGCCGCCGCGACCTCGGGGCGCACGGCCACCTGGCCGCCGAAGGACGGCGAGTAGGCGACCCGCAGGCCCTTCACGCCCTCGGCCAGGCCCGGCGAGACCGGCTCGGCGCGCGCGTTCGCCGACCAGTCGCGCCAGTCGGCCCCGCTGATCACGTCGAGCAGCAGCGCCGTGTCGGCCGTGTCCCGCGCCAGCGGCCCGAGGTGCGCGAGCGAACCGAAGGGGCTGGGCGGGAACAGCGGCACCCGCCCGTACGTGGGCTTCAGCCCGACCACCCCGCAGAACGAGGCGGGGATGCGCACCGAGCCGCCGCCGTCGGTGCCGAGCGAGAGCGGCGCCGCCCCGGCCGCCACCGCCGCCGCGCTGCCGCCGCTGGAGCCGCCCGCCGTGCGCGCGGGGTCGTGCGGATTGCGGGTGATTCCCGAGAGCGCCGAGTCGGTGACCGCCTTCCACCCGAACTCGGGCATCGTGGTCTTCCCCACGAACACCGCCCCGTGCTCGCGCAGCCGCGCCACGGCGGGCGCGTCCACGGCCCAGGGACCCGGGCCGGCCGGGGCAGTGGAGCCGCGCAGGGTCGGGCCGCCGGCCACCGGCAGCGCGTCCTTGACGGACACCGGCACCCCGTCGAGCAGCCCCAGCGGCTCCCCGGCCCGCCACCGGGCGGTGGACGCCTCGGCCCGGGCGAGCGCCGCCTCGGCGTCGACCCGGACGAACGCGTTGATCCGGGGCTGCACGGCTGCGATCCGGTCGAGGACGGCCCGGACCGCCTCGACCGGGGAGAAGTCGCCTTTGCCGTATCCGGCCAGAAGTTGACGGGCAGTCAGGTCGGCGAGTGAGGTGAGGCCTGTCGTCGGATCGGTCATGACCGGGTTCGTACCCGCGTTTGCTGATCGACAGCGTCCGGGGCGGTCGGCGGGCGCGCCGGGAATAAAACGGAGACTGCCTCCTGTTGTGGTCCGTCGTATCCGTACGGCCCGAACTGGAGGCGCAGACCGGTGGACGTGGACGACATTCGAGGGACGGCGTTCGGCAGCGCGCCCGTGCCCCTGTCCGTGCTGGACCTGGTGACGGTCGGCAGCGGCTACACCGCGAACAGGGCCCTGCGCGCCAGCGTGGAGATCTCCAAGCTCGCCGAGCGGCGCGGCTTCACCCGTCACTGGGTCGCCGAACACCACTCCATGCCCGGCGTCGCCTCGTCGTCCCCCGCCGTCATCCTCGCCCACCTCGCCGCCCACACCGAGCGCATCCGGCTCGGCTCGGGCGGCGTCATGCTGCCCAACCACGCGCCGCTGGTGATCGCGGAGCAGTTCGGCACCCTGGAGGCGCTGGCGCCCGGTCGGATCGACCTGGGGCTGGGGCGCGCGCCCGGCACCGACGGCGCGACGGCGGCGGCCCTGCGGCGTATGGACCACCTCAACGAAGGTGCGGACGAGTTCCCGCAGCAGCTCGCCGAGTTGACGCGGTTCCTGGACGACGACTTCCCCGACGGTCACCCGTACGCGAAGATCCACGCCGTCCCCGGCCCCGTGCAGGGCCCGGCCGCACGGCCGCCGATCTGGCTGCTCGGCTCCTCCGGCTTCAGCGCCCGGCTCGCCGGGGTCCTGGGCCTGCCGTTCGCGTTCGCGCACCACTTCTCGGCCGCGAACACCGTGCCCGCGCTCGACCTCTACCGCGAGTCGTTCCGGCCCTCGGCGGTGCTGGACGCGCCGTACGCGCTGATCGGCGTCTCGGCGCTGGCCGCCGACGACGAGAAGGAGGCACGCCGCCAGACGCTCACCAACGCCCTGTCGATGGTGCGGCTGCGCACCGGCCGCCCGGGTCTCGTGCCGACCCCGGAGGAGGCGGCGGCGTACTCCTTCAGCCCGCTGGAGCGGGAGTTCGTCGACAGCTGGCTCGCCAATGTGGTCTCCGGGACCGCCGAAGAGGTACGTGACGGGCTCGACGCGCTGCAGAAGCGGACCGGCGCGGACGAGCTGATGCTGACCGCGAACGCGCACGGGCCCGAGGCCCGGCTGCGCTCCTACGAGCTGATCGCGGACGTCTACGGGGCGCCCACGGCGTGACCACCGGGGGCGTCCGCGCGGTGATCACCGGCCGGTAAATCCTGGATTTCGCGGGAGTGGTGGTCCACCCGTCCACCGGCCCGCCCATGATTCATAAGGCACCCTTAAGCCGCTCGTCACCGATGGTGGCGGGCGGTTCGTGCGTCCGGTCCACCTCCCTGACAAGCGGTTTCGCGCTCAAATTGGTCTAGTCCTCAATTTGGTTCAGACCATTGACGCGCGCCCGGCGCGATGGCTATCACTGCTCCAACCGCCGTTCCGCTCAGCCCCCGGAGGCCGACCGTGCCCGTCCGCAGACCTCTAGCCGCAGCCCTCACGACCGCGACGCTCGCCGCCGGCGCGCTGGCCGCCTTCGCGGGCCTCGGCCCGGCCGGCACCGCCTCCGCCGCGGACGCCCGGACCGTCGCCGCCTCCACGGGAGGCGTGAAGATCGCGTACTACGACCAGTGGAGCGTGTACGGGAACGCCTTCTACCCCAAGCACCTCGACACCCGGGGCATCGCGGGCAAGCTGGACGTCATCAACTACTCGTTCGGCAACATCCACCCCACCGACCTCACCTGTTTCGAGGCCAACAAGGCGGCGGGCGACGACAGCAACGCCAGTGCCGGTGACGGCGCGGGGGACTCGTACGCCGACTACCAGAAGTCCTTCAGCGCCGCCGACAGCGTGGACGGCACCGCCGACAAGTGGGACCAGCCCATCGTCGGTGTCTTCAACCAGTTCAAGGAACTCAAGGCCAAGTACCCCAAGTTGAAGATCAACATCTCGATCGGCGGCTGGAGCTACTCCAAGTACTTCTCGGACGCGGCCAAGACCGACGCGAGCCGCAAGAAGTTCGTGGCGTCCTGCGTCAAGCAGTACATCCAGGGCGACCTGCCGGTCGACGGCGGCTACGGCGGCGCCGGCTCCGCCGCCGGGATCTTCGACGGCATCGACATCGACTGGGAGTACCCCGGCTCGCCCGACGGCCACCTCGGCAACCACTACGCCGCCGAGGACAAGCAGAACTACACGCTGCTGCTCGCCGAGTTCCGCAAGCAGCTCGACGCGTACGGGGCGGCGCACGGCGGCAGGAAGTACCTGCTGACGGCGGCGATGCCGGCCGGCCAGGACAAGATCAAGAACATCGAGACCGACAAGGTCGGGCAGTACCTCGACTACGCCAACATCATGACGTACGACATGCACGGCGCCTGGGACGGCGACGGGCCGACGTACCACCAGTCGCCGCTGTACTCCGGCGCGAACGACCCCACCGACGTCATCAAGCCGGGGACCCAGAAGTACTCGATCGCGGGCGCGGTCGACTCCTGGCTGGACGGGAACGCGGCGTACGGGATCGCGGGCGGGTTCCCAGCGTCCAAGCTGACGCTCGGGTACGAGTTCTACTACCGCGGCTGGAAGGGCGTCCCGGCGGGCGCGGCGGGCGGCCTCGCCCAGACCGCGACCGGCCCGTCCGGCGCGCGGCCGCTGAGCCAGCAGCCGGGCATCGCCCACTACAAGGAGCTCGGCGGGATCGTCGACAACGCGGCGACGACGTTCTGGGACGACCAGGCGAAGGCGTCCTACTTCTACAAGGACGGCGAGTTCTTCACCGGCCTGAACCAGAAGTCGATCCAGGCGCGGGCGGATTACGCGCACAGCCGGGGCCTTGCGGGCGCGATGATGTACTCGCTGCTCGGTCTCGACGACAAGACGACGCTCCTGAACCAGATCGCCACGGCGGTCGGCTCGTCCCCGTCCTCGACGCCGGACCCGACGACGCCGCCGACCACTCCGCCCACCACGCCGCCGACCACTCCGCCCACCACTCCGCCCACTTCCGGGTGCACGGCTGCGGCTTGGGACAAGGGGGGCACGTACACGGGCGGTACGCAGGTCTCCTACAAGGGCCACAACTGGAAGGCCAAGTGGTGGACGCAGGGCGAGGAGCCGGGCACCACGGGGGAGTGGGGTGTGTGGCAGGACCTCGGCGCGTGCTGAATTGAGCCCCCTTCGGGGGGAGGCCGCCTCACCCCGTGCCGGGGGTGGGGCGGTTTTCCTTTCCCCCACCCCGCCCGTTCCCTTGACCCTCCGGGGGTGGGGGTGGGTTGAGGTGGTCTCCCGGGGGCTATGCCCCGGACCCCCGTCGCGGGGCCTGCGACCCCTGCACCCTGCTTCGGAGCTTCGCCCCGGACCCCGGCACGGGGGGGGCGGGTTACCTGGGCTTCGCCCCCGGTCCCCGTTCGTCTGCGAGTCGTCGGTGGCTGGCCGCGCAGTTCCCCGCGCCCCCTAAAGGGCGGGAACTCCGCTCCCTGCCCCCGCTCCTCAAACGCCGGAGGGGGCTGAATGTGCCCGGATCCCGTTTTGCCTCAAGGGGCGCGGGGAACGGCGCGACCAGCCCAAGCCGACCCGCACCCGACTGAGGCTCAGCCCCCCGGCGGAGCCCTATGACGCCCCAGCTCCCCATCCCCTTGGGGTCGCGGGGAACTGCGTGATCAGCCCCCACTCACCCGCAGCCCTACCCCGGGTCAGGAAGGGTCGCGGCCCCGTCACGCCCGGCACCGTTCCCCCAGCATTGCCGCGATCAACTCCGGATGCACCGCCCGCGAATACAGCCACCCCTGCCCCGTATCGCACCCGATCCGCCGCAACCGCCCCGCCTGGTGGGACGTCTCGACGCACTCGGCCGTCACCTTCAGGCCGAGCCGGTGCGCGAGTTGGACCATCGCCTCGACGATCGTCTCGTCGGCGGGGTTGGGGTGCGTGCCGCCCTCGTCGTACTGGAAGCCTCGGACGAATGAGCCGTCGAGCTTCAGGACGGAGACCGGGAGGCGGGACAGGTACGCCAGGTTGGAGTAGCCCGTGCCGAAGTCGTCGATGGCGATGCGTACGCCCATGTCGGAGAGTGCCTGGAGCGCCTGGAGCGGGCGGCCCGCCGAGCCCATGACGGCCGACTCGGTCAGCTCCAGCTGGAGCAGATGCGGCGCCAGGCCCGTCTCGGCCAGGATCTCCGCGACGTCCGCGACCAGGTCGGAGTCCCAGACCTGGCGCACGGCCACGTTCACGCTCACGAAGATCGGTGGCACCCCGGGGTGCTCGATCTGCCAGCGGCGTGCCTGCCGGCAGGCCGTCCGCAGGACCCAGCCGCCGAGCTGGACGATCGACCCGTCCTCCTCCGCAATTCCGATGAACCGATTCGGCGCTAGTGTGCCGAACTGCGGATGGTTCCATCGGACAAGCGCCTCGACGCCCTCCACGACCCCGTCCGCCATGCCCACGAGCGGCTGGTACTCCAGCGCGAACTCGCCCCGCTCCACGGCCGGCCGCAGTGTCGAGGAGAGTGCCTGACGGGTCATCCGGTGCGCGTTGCGCTCCGGGTCGAAGAGCGTCCAGCGGGCCTTCCCGTCGGCCTTGGCCCAGTACAGGGTCGTGTCGGCGTCCTGCATCAGGCCCGTCGCCGTCGTCCCCGCGACCGCGCGCTCCACCACGCCGATCGACGCCGAGACCGACAGCCGCTGCCCGGCCAGGTCGAACGGCTGCTGGAGCACGGCCAGTACGGACTTCGCCAGGTCCGCCAGCTGCTCGGTCCCCGTCGAGTCCTCGACCAGGACCGCGAACTCGTCGCCGCCCAGGCGCGCCACCAGGTGCCCGCCGCTGCGGGCGTAGCCGCACTGGTCGGCGCAGTGGGTGAGGCGGGCCGCGACCGCCGACAGGAGCCGGTCGCCGATGCGGTGGCCGAGGGTGTCGTTGACGGCCTTGAAGCCGTCGAGGTCGAGGTAGCAGATCCCGATCCGGCCGGTGCCGCCGCGCCCGTACGTGGAGGCCTCCATGGCGCCCGCGAGCCGCTCGAAGAACAGCGTGCGGTTGGGCAGCCGGGTCACCGGGTCGTGCATCTGGAGGTGGCGCAGCCGCGCCTGGAGCTCGCGGCGGTCGCTGATGTCGGTGATCGAGAGCAGCGCGCCGGTGCTGTCGCGCACCGGCGAGACGGTGACCTCGGCCCAGAGGGAGTGCCCGTCGGGGTGCTTGAGGCGCCGGGTGCAGCGGAAGCGGGAGCGGCTGCCGCTCAGCACCTCCTGGTAGATGTGCCAGGTACGGGCGTCGGCGGCGAGGTCGACGAGGTCGGCGGCGGCCTGGCCGCACAGGGCGGCGGGCTCGGAGCCGAGCAGCTCGGCCAGTGCGGTGTTGGCGGCGGTCACCGTGCCGTCCCGGTCGACGACGGCCATCGCCAGATGGGCCGCCTCGAACGCCGCGAGGTAGTCGCGCGGTTCGGCTGCGATGCGCCCGACCGCGTGACGTTCGGGCGGTGGGCCGACGGGCCGTGCGGGCCCCTCCAGATTACGCTCTGTGACCGGCGGCCGCATGGTCCCGGGGGCTGCTCCCGGTCCTTCGGGGGTTCCGCTCACCGCTCGCTCCCGCTGTGCATTCGAGTCGTACAGAGATGTGGTCGGGGCCGTCGGCCGGGTGGAGGACAGCCGCCGGGGCTGAATCCACGCAGGAAAGTGTGCCGATCATAGAGGCAGGCGCAACGGGCGATCCAGCTCCCCGACCGTGATCATGCGCACCGGGGAGTCAAGGCCGATCGTTTCTGCACACGCCTGGCCAGGGGCGATCCGCGTGTGACCAATTGTGACTTTCTGTAAGGCGTCGGGGTGTCGGGCACGTGTCGGGCCCCTCACCCACCTGGGGCAGCGGAACAGGGCGTAATCACACAAACCACCACATGGTGGGTGAGGTGTCCCGCATTCCGTACCCGGAGGTCGACGTGGAGCGTCAGCTGACACCCGGGGGAGTGGAGCGTGCCCGGCTGCGCAGTGCCGCCGCCGCGCTCACCTCCCTGACGGCGGTCGCCGCCACCACCCTTGTGGCGGGCCCCGCCGTGGCCGCCAAATCCGTGATCCCCTGCGCCCTGCCCCGTACCGCCGCACACCACTCGCTCGGAGTGGACACCTGGAACACCGCCTATCCGCGCCCGGTGCGCACGCTCAACGCGGTGATGGTCTTCCTCTCCTTCCCGGACTCGTCGCCGGTGGCCGCCCCCAAGGACCTCGCCACCGACTATTTCCCCGCCACCAGCGACTTCTTCACCCGTGCCTCGTACGGGAAGTTCCGGCTCAAGGCCCATCCGCAGCCGAACTGGGTGAAGATGCCGAAGCCGTCCACCGCCTACCGCATAAAGCGCGACTGGGACGCCGACCGGCGCACCGAGTATCTGCGCGACGCCGTCGCGGCCGCCGACCCGAGCGTCGACTTCTCCGCGTACGACATCGTCTACCTGGTCGCGGACCCGGACGCGCCGGGCGTCGACTCGGACGCCACGAAGGTCGTCAACTTCGACCAGCCGTTGCGGGTCGACGGGACGGACCTCAAACGGGTCGTCACGGTCTTCGAGCGGCACCCGCCGGACCGCAACGTACTGGCTCACGAGACCGGGCACGTCTTCGACCTGCCGGACCTCTACCACCGCCCGATGGACGGCAAGGGCGACTGGGACACGTACGTCGGCGACTGGGACGTGATGGGCAGCCAGTTCGGGATGGCGCCGGACCTGTTCGGCTGGCAGAAGTGGAAGCTGGGCTGGCTGGACCGGCGCCAGGTGGCGTGCGTGGCGACGCGCGGGTCCTCGCGGCTGACCCTGGCCCCGCTCTCGGAGTCGCCCGCGCGGGTGGGCCCGGGCGGGGTCCGGCTCGCGGTCGTACGGACCTCGGGGGGCAGCGCGGTCGCGATCGAGGCCCGGGACTCGGCGGGCAACGACCGTACGACCTGTGCGGCGGGGCTGCTGATCTACCGGGTCCGCAGCGAGACGGCGTCGGGGACCGGACCCGTCGAGGTCCTCGACACCCACCCGGACACGGGAGCCTGCTGGGAGCGCTCGGTCTACCCGGCGCTGGCGGACGCGCCGCTGAACGTCGGCGAGACGTTCACCGTGCCGGGGGAGGGCATCCGCATCGAGGCGACGGGGCGGACGCGGTCGGGAGGGTGGACGGTGCGGGTCACGCCGTAGGCGTGGTGTTTGTGGAAGGTGATCCTGGACAACCTGTCCGCCCACAAAGGCACCGACATCCGCCGCTGGGCTACAAAGCACAAGGTCGAGCTGTGCTTCACCCCGACCTACGCCTCTTGGGCCAACCCCATCGAGGCCCACTTCGGACCGCTGAGGCAGTTCACCATCGCCAACTCCAACCACCCCAACCACACCGTGCAGACACGAGCCCTGCACGCCTATCTACGCTGGCGCAACGCCAACGCCCGCCACCGCGACGTCCTGGCCGCCGAACGCAAGGAACGCGCCCGCATCCGAAGCGAGAAGGGCATCCGTTGGGGCGGACGCCCCCTCAACACCGCAGCCTGACCAACCGCGAACTTACACAGCCACAGCGCATCATCGGTCCGCTCGTGGCCAAGCGCGGACGACCGAAGCGTTGTGAAGATGATCTCGGCTGGGCAGACCCGGAGCCCCGAACGGGGCCGGTTCAGGAGAAGGACGGCGCCAGAGGAGAATGACTCAGGAGGCGGACGGCTCGATCTCCCCCGCGAAGACGATGACCTGGTCGATGAGGCTCCGCCGCAGATGGACGACGTCCGTTCCCGCCAGGCGGGGGCCTCCATCCGGCGTCGTGAAGACCCACTGGTACCGGGCCCACTCGCCCGGCATGTCCACCGCCGAACAGCGCACCATCGTGCCGGTCCCCGCGGGGTGGCGCCGGATGTCCAGCACGAACCGCTCGACCGCCTCGATCCCCTCACTGCGGCCCAACGGTCCCCAGAAGACCACGTCCGAGGTTAGGGCCTGGGAGAGCAGCGCAGTCACATAGCTGTCGTCCGAGGCGTTGAACGCGGAGATGAACGTGTCGATCGCGGACCGCGCGGTCTCTTCCTGCATGCACCAGTAATACCAGTTGCCTTGCGGACCGCGCTCGTCCCGTGAGCCGTCTCCCGACCACGGTGAACCATCCCGGCCACAGCACAGCTAGAGGACCGCCACTCCATACCGCGTATACGACTGGCCTCAGCGACTCTCGAACATCGGAGGCTCAGTCACGGGCTTCAATGGCTCTTCTGGTGCCTTCTTGACTGCCCACGATCTGTAAGCCGCCACAACGACTCCCAACACGTCAACGAATAGGGCGCCCGAGGCGGCAGCCGTCATCTCAGCTGGGACGGTCTCGTAGTTCATCAGAACGAGCGCGCAGAATAGAGCCATTGCTGGAAGCATCAAGATCCCAGTCCAGCCAGCCGAAACCTGCAATCGCCTAAAGGCGCGCGCCCGTGCAATATTCTCATTAGCCATGAGATGTTCCTGGCGAAGCCGCTCTTCGGCTTGAGCGAGGCGAATCGCATTCTCTGTGCCGAGGCTGTCGCTCTTGGAGTCATTCGACATGCGTGACTCCGGAGGATGCAGGAGAGTCAGCAGGGGTGTCATCCTTGGTGCGACGAGGCTTCCTTGCGGCCAAATATCGGCCAATTCCGTACCCAATCGCCGCTCCCAGAACCCCACCTATAGGACCGGCGATAGTAATTCCGACTACCGTCGCGCTCGCAACCGCTGCGGACGCCTTCGATGCGTCAACCATGGCGTCGTGATCATCGCGCTGCATCTGTCCGATGTCTCGAACTTGCTCCTCTGTTTCGCGTCGAAGTAGTCGTTCTTGGGCCTCGACCTCACCGATCTCACTGACCCGGTCGACAGGAGGCTCATCTATGGTCAGAGCCGCCGTCAGCGGAGCTAAGTAGTCACCTCGATCCGTCCGCTCAGCTAGCTTGACAGATTTGTATACACGCAACACGGCTGGAATCTCTGCGCCTGGTTCGAGGAGAACTGGAACAATCCTGTTGCCTGAATCTAGAGCCTCTGTCAACTCCACGAGAACGCCGTCGCCAGAGAAGTAATCGCTGGTCAGTAGAACGACTACTATGTCGGCGTTGCGTACCTGCCCTCGCATCCAACGGCTCCAGGCGGTGCCGGGAGGAGGTGAAGTGGGGAATACCTTGAAGCCGGATTCCATGAGTCGGTGCCTGATGGGCGCAACGAGTTGCTCCGCCTCGCTAAGGTAACTCAGATAGATCGACGGCTGGTCGTTGTTCCCATCTATCACTTCCGTCTCGGCCATCTGCATCCCCCTAGCCGATAACACCCCACAACTGGGTGGAGGGAGCGTAGCGCTGAGGGGATCTGATCGTCAGGCGCTAGCGCAAAGTTGTGCACATTTGCACGGAACTGACATGATGATCTATGGGGTTCTATCTGAACCGTAGAGATCAGAGATCTCTCTGTGTCATGCCCATGAGTGTTGTAGCGGCCCATGCCAGCCCGCACATCACTTGCGGGAAGCTCCGGTCGATATCTCGATCGAGCTGTAAGGCTCAGGCTCCGACGTCTGCTGTCCGGATGCGCTCAGGTCAGTTGGGAGTTGTCGTCGCTGGGCTGTCTACGGTGCTTGGACGACCGGCAGCAGGTTGTCACGGGAGTCGAGCCAGACTCGTTCGCCGCCGCCGTCCACGACGAGCCCGAAACGATCGAATCCTGGTCGGCCTTGCTCGCCCCACCACCTGTAGGCCGACTCCACTTCATCCCAGAGGCGGCGTGAGCCGGATTGCCAGACACGCGCGTGGTCGCCGTCGCGGAACTGCACGCACGCCCATGAACGATCAGTGAGCCCGTAGAACCACACGGGCCGTGCTCCGTCGTCCTTGGCAGCCACGACGTGCACGCAGTCGTGCACACGTAGACCCAGTGCGAACTCCTGCGGCCTGAACCGTCCGCCCACGAACTGGCTTTCCGTGATCGCCGTGGACGACTCGTCTCCGTCGGCGACGCTGCCCTTGACGTACTCGGCATGGACGACAGCGGGCAGTCGCTGCGCCCGCAGTTTCATGAACTCCACAGGGCCGGTGAAGGCCCCCGACGCGCTCTTGCCGTCATCGGCCACGGTCAGCCGGGCGACGGCGTCACCGTTGCTGTAGTCCGTACCCCAAGGAGCCACGATGACCCCACCGGGCCGGCTCTGCTGCACCCAGGCGAAGGGAATGGACCGGAGCCCGCACGTGGCAATGATCCGGTCGTACGGTGCCTCTTCCCGGTGCCCCTTGAAGCCGTCGCCGTGTACTACCCGGACGGGTAGACCGAAGCGGTCGAGAGCCGCCCGCGCGGTCGCTGCCACAGCCTCGTCTACCTCAACGGTGACGACGTTCTCGGAACCGAGCCGGTGGGCAAGCAGAGCGGCGTTCCAACCCGTACCGGTGCCGATCTCCAAGACCCGGTTCCCGGCGTGGACGTCCAGGTCTTGGAGCATGGAGAACACGACGCTGGGCATGGATGCGGAGCTGGTCGAGACCTCTCCAGGCTCTGTGCCGGAGTGCTTGCCGTCGTCCCACTGCGTGACGATCGGCGAGTCAGACTCGGCGTACTGCTGCCAGACGTCGGGATCACGCTGCTTGTCCACGGCGGTACTGCCGCCCACGTCCATGTTGAAGGGCCACATGAGATCGGGCAGGAAGGCGGACCGCGGCACGGCGGCAAATGCGGGTGCCCAGTCGGAAGACAGGATGCCGCCCTCTTTGAGTATGCGCCCCAACTCCGCCCACTCTGTGGGCTCCCCGTGCACGTCAGCCATCACGGAATGATGCTCGGCTTGGGCGGGTTCGGTACGCCGGGACCTCCGTCAGGGGTAGGCGGCTGGTGCGGGCCGGGGTACGGCTCGCCCGGAAGCTTGTCGCCACCGTTCCCGCTGGCGTTGCGCAGGATGAGATTCACTGTGCGCTCTCCTTCGTCATAGCCAACGCAGGATCGCTTCCCGCGTTGCTGTCCTACCCGCCCCGGCCTGATGGGAACGGATACGGGTTCCCGGCCGTCCGCGTGGTGGTGGGCGGTCGGTCCCTTCGGCAAAGTCGGGGAGGCGAGCGGACCGGCAAAGGCGCTCCCGCTCACCTACCGCCGGGCTAGTGGTCGGTGAGTTCGGTAAGGAAGTCGGTGTTCGCCTTCACGTCGTGGCCGAGCGTGATGCCGTGCCGGGGCAGGCTGCCCAGGGCCTGCGCGAGAACTTCACGCTGGACGCGGCTGTGGGCGGCCTCGGGCGGGATAAGGCGGAAGACGGGTGTCAGGGGAACACCGCACGTCTGCATGAGAGTTGGGGGCATGATCGGCCGAGTGATGTTCAGTGAACGACCGGGTACGGTCCGTGGGGAGGGGCCAGGATGGAGTCCCGCGTAGTCCCGTGGAGTCCAGGAAGAGGGGGTGCGACATGGCGAAGAACGCGGCACTCACCGCCTTGATCCGTCGTGCTGCCGAAGCGCGCGGCTGGGGCCCGAGTGATCTTGCCCGTGCGGTCGGCGTCGCCGAGAGTGGGGACCCGGCGCGTGTACACCGCGCCAACGCTCGCCGCTGGCTGACGGGCGAGCGGGTCCCCGAGTACTGGTGGCCCTTCATTGCCGAAGTCCTGGGCCTGAACTCGGAGGTCATCCCGTCAGCCGACGGGCACACGCCTGCCGTCGCTGGGGACGGCGGAGCGAGCTCACCGCTCGCCGCCCTGGCCACCTTGTCAGCCCCCGCCGAGTTGCCCTGCGAGATCCGTACCGGTGACGTCGAGGAAGTCCAGCAGGCCGCGCTCACCCTGACGTCCCTGCACAACCTCCACGGCGGGGCCGGGCTGGTCCATCAATCCAGCACCGCCCAGCTCGTTTGGGCCGCCCGATTACTCGACGTGCCGTGTATCCCCGTCCTGCACCCCAGACTCTTCGCCGCCGTCGCGCACCTGGGCATGGTCACCGGGGCCGTGTGCTTCGACGCCTTCGCCCACCACGACGCCCGGCGCGCGTTCGCGTTCGCCGCCGCCTGCGCCGAGGAAGTCGGCGAATGGCACCTGCGCGGGAAGATCTACAGCTGGCGGGCCCGCCACGCGGTGTGGCTGGACCAGCCCGACGATGCTCTGACCCACGCGGAAGTCGGGGCGGTCCGCGCCGACCGCCTCACCCCCACCGAACGGGCCATGCTCTCCATCGCCCGCGCCCGAGCCCACGCCAAGACCGGCAACGTCCAGGCCACGCTGATGGCCGTCGGCCAAGCCGACGACGCGTTCAGCCACACGCACCCCGCAGATGACCCGCCGTGGATGGCCTACTACGACCACGCCCAGCACCAGGGCGACACCGGACACGCCCTGTTCGACCTCGCGATGACCACCCGCGACCCGCAGCACGTGAAGGCCGCCAGCGAACGCCTCGCCGCTGCGACCTCATTGCACGCCGACTCCTACGTCCGCTCCCGGGTGTTCTCCCGCACGAAACTGGCGACCCTGACCATGGTCACCGGTGATCCATACGAGGCTGTCCAGATCGGCACCATGGCGGTGGAAGAGGCCGCTCAGGTCCGCTCTGGGCGGGCAGACGCCGGCCTGGTAGAACTCGCCCGCACCACCGCGCACGAGCGCGCCACGGTCGCCGCTGCGACCGAGCTGAGCGAACGTATCGCCCGCACCATCAGCAAGGGGACCATGTGACGGCCACCATCAACGACGCGGCAGCCCAGGCCACTTGGCCGCTCGTCACCGCCGCCTGCCTCAGCGCCGGGCTCGACCCGGCCGGCGCCGAGCCGGTCAGGATCGCCGACAACGCCATCTGGGTGATACCCGGCCAGATAATCGTCCGCGTCACCAGGCCGGGCCGCAGGGCTGCCGCCCACCGCGAACTCCTCACCGCCCAGTGGCTCGCCGATCACCACGTCCCAGCTGTACGCCCCGCCCGCCCGGCGGCCGTCGACCTGCCCGGCAACCGGGCGGCCACGTTCTGGGAGCGGTTGCCTGACCACACCCACGGCCGTCACGAAGATGTCGCCCGGCTCCTGCACCAACTGCACCGCCTGACCGCCCCCGCTCATCTGCCGCCCCTGAACGATCCGGCGGCCAAGGGTCGCGCCCGCCTCGAAGCCGTCCGCGACGCCGGCGTGATCGACGCCCCCAACATGGCCTGGCTCCTGGCCTACGCCGATGACCTCGCCGACTCCTGGCACGCCCTGGACGACGGCCTCGCCCACACCCCTCTCCACGGTGATGCCTGGGCCGGGAACGTCGCCCTGGCCCGCGACGGGCAGGCCTTCCTCCTTGACCTCGACTCCGCCGCCGTCGGCCCGCCCGAGTGGGACCTCACCTCCACCGCCGTGAAAGTCACCACCACCGCGACCATCCCCGTAGCCGAGTACGAGCGGTTCGTAGCCGCATACGGCGGATACGACGTCACCGACTACGACGGCTTCCCCGTCATGCGCGGCATCCGCGAACTCCGCATGACCACCTACGCCATCCAGACGGCCATCGACCACCCGCACACCGCCGCCGAAGCCCGCCACCGTGTCGCCTGTCTGCGCGGCTTCAACGGCCCCCGACCGTGGACGTGGACGGCCGTGCCTCACCCGCCGGGCAGTCCCGGACCCATCGTCTGAACCCAGGAACGTGGCGGGCAGCACTTGTGCGTGTCGATGATGACACCCTGACCACCGATCACAGATGCTCAGACCATGAAGATGGCGGCCCTGGCAGTCTCGATTTTCGCCCTATGCGTTTCAGGGACGAGCCTGTAGTACGCATGGCACACGCTGCGCATTAACCGGGCTCGGCGTCATGAGGAGCTCCAACCTCGATTCGCGACGAGATTGCTTATTGACCGCCCCAGGGGACATCTTCTCCAAATCAACATGGAAACGACGCACAGTTTGTCGAGCTGCCGCGCACGCGTTCTTGACCCAGAGTTGCTGCAGTTCTACCTCGATGGGCAATATGTGTCTGATTTTGATTTCGGACGCGTCGGAGCCAGGGGAAACCAAGAGTGCACCACTTGATGTGAACATCATCCCCATGCCGAAGATCGATTCAGAAGTCCGCTTCCTGGTTGAGTGTGTAGACAAACGCCAAAGGTCATGGACCTTGGTCTGGACGCTGGAGAAGCCTACGAGGCACGTGCCAGAGAAACCTGAACTTCTCTGCTGGTGACAGCGTCATACGTCGTAGGATGCCACGGCCAGCACTGAAACTTCGGGGCCCATCGTCACAGATGGCCCGGTAGTGAATTTCGACCGGCGGGGATGGGTGAGAGGCCAAGAAGACGCAGGAGTGGCGTGGTAGGCACCCGCCACGTAGTTCCGATACGACGCCGGCCTGTAACCCGAGGCGTCAAGCTACTGACGGCTCGTCTGAGCCGTCAGCCCGTCGCCCCAGTCACTTCAGCTTGTATGTAGTCTCGACCGCCGCCGTCTTGCCCTCCGGTACGAGCACCACTCGGATCGTTCCACCGGAACAGCAGACGCTCCGCCCCACGGTGATCTTCTCCGGCCCGATCTCGCCCTTGCTGTTCGCTCGAACGAGATGACGCTCAGCCCGATGCCAGGACAAGGTCGTCCCCGGGCCCGCCATCAGTGACACCCAGACCTCGGCGTCCGGCTCGAAGCCCTTACCGGTCAGGGAGAAGGGTTCGCCGACCGGACCGGCCGCCGGCTCGACCGTGACCTTCGTCAGCGGTGAGCGCTCGCTGTCACGCGACAAGCCGGGGGTTGCAGCGCGCGATCCCGTGTCGTCGGAGCGGCTTGAAGCATGCCCGGTAGAGCCCGACTTCGGTGTCGCTGGTGGGCCGTCGTCCTTGATCCAGTTCGGACCGTTCACGATCAGGGCCACGATGATCGGGACGGTCAGGCCCACGAAGGCCAGCTTCTCCGTCCGCTTCCAGGGCTCCCGAGCATCGTCCTTCACCAAGATGTAGGTCGAAAAGCGTCGCCTCGCGACCCAGGTTGTCAGAAGTACGAGCGCGGAGATGCAGGTGACACTGAGGACTGTCGGCCACCCGGCCGTGACCGACGCGATCAGGATGGCGATGGCCGCCAGGACCGCTTCGACCGGCAGACACCAGTCGGTGAGGCGCCGCATGCGGGCCGGCAGGAGTCGACGCAGCCGAATGGTGCGGGTCCGGAGGATCGCCTGGACCTCCTCGCAGAACCCCACCGGGAAGTGTTGTTCGCCCCCTTCAGCTGTGAACTTGATCCGACCTGGTTTAGCTTCAAAAACAAAGACTTTGTCCCCGACCTTGTCGGAAACGGTCAAGTTATCGACGACAGTTGGTCGGCCTGCTGCTGCCATGACAGTGTCGAGGGACGCGTCTGTGAAGACGCCGTCCTCGTTGGCTATGGAGAACGTGCGCTCTGAAGATGAGGGAAACTCACGTTCTACCGCCTCAACGAGGCGTTCCAGCTGATCCCGGCGGATCGTGCGCCCGGAGAGCTCGCGCGAAACCTTACGCGCCATTGACCCGTTGAACCCTTCGCTCATACCGCCCGTATAACGAGTTTGAGTGGCGCTTCCCCGTGGGAGAAGTCTCCAGGCGCGCACTCGGCAGAACCCCACTCGCGGAGGCACAGAACGCGAGCCGCCTTGAGTCCAATCGAAGGCTAGTGCATCGAGGTCGATTCGGTGCGCGCGCCCCCGGTCGTCGCCAAGCGGGCATATCGATGGGTTGCGCCAGTTCATGCCAGATACGTGAATCTCTGGCCGAAGCAGAATCGTTTCATCCGCAGTCAATATGAGGGCAAACGGGATATTCCTGCTGATCGTTTCGGTGGAATTTCCAACCGGGTGACCTGTCAGCGGATGCATTCGATCATGACGCCTTTGGCCGATCAAGCGGGCCAACACCCTGCGCACCGGTGACACCGGCCGGGCTGTCGAGGACGTTCAAGCGACCCTCGGGCTCCCGGTCGATGGGTGCTTCGGGCCGCTGGCGCGGCGAGCGATGGCCGGCTTCCAGCGGGTCCCGCGGGCTCAAGGCCAACGGCATCGTCGACCCCCAGACCTGGTACCAGCTCTTCCCCGAGCACCCGCTCCGCCCGTACCCGCACCCTGGCTACCTGCCGCCAGTCCGGCTGCATGATCTGCGGCACCTGGCGGCCACCCCTGGCACTGGCTGCCGGGGTCGAAATGAAAGTGGTCTCCGCCATGCTCAGGCACTCGACGATCCAGATCACGGCCGACACCTACGCCTCGGTGCTACCGGAGATCGCCCACCAGGCTGCTGAAGCCGCCGCCGCGCTGGTCCTGCGACCACCGGCCGGGCGGCCGGACGACGGTGGCGTTAGCCCCTCGCTAGCATCTGACCTCGAAAACGACCAAGGGCGTCCTCCCCGAAGGGAGAACGCCCAGGTCACAGACGGTGCGCCGCCAGGGACTCGAACCCCGGACCCGCTGATTAAGAGTCAGCTGCTCTAACCAACTGAGCTAGCGGCGCCTGCTGACGTCGTAGACCTTAGCATCCTGATCGGCGGGAGGAAAAATCGATAAGCGCCGGTCGGCGGGGGCGGTGTCCCGGGCCGCCCGGACGCAGGCCCAGAGCAGTACGTCGGGGCCCGGGAGCCAGGGGTGGCGGGCGTCCGGGGCGACCAGCCAGCGGGCGGCGCCGGGGTGCTCGGGGTGTGCGAGGCCGGGCACGGTGACCGCGTCGCCGGTGCCGTGGCACAGCAGTGGCGGCACCTCGGCCCACTCCTCCCAGTCGAGCAGAGCGGGCAGCCGGTGGGCGGTGCCGGCGGTGGCGAAGAGCAGCATCCGGCCCCGGTGGTGGGCGACCGGCCCGGAGCCGGCCCCCTCGCCCCACAGCCGGTCGAGCATCCGGCGCCCGAAGACGGCGGGCACGCTGACCACGTCGAAGGCCGAGCCGCAGGGGAGGACGACGGGGGCGCCCGGCCGGGCCTCCCACAGCGCGAGGGTGCTGCGCGGATACGGCGCCGCCGAGGCCAGCCAGGCCGCGCCCTCGGGGGTCACGTCCCCGAGGCCGTCACGGGGGAGCAGGGCCTCATCGCGCTGCAAGATGCTCATGTGCACCAGATTCGCGGCCCCCGGCGTCCCGTCTCGCCGGATTGCCGGAAACCGGGACAGGGTGGGGCGTGGGGGAGTATCTTGCGCGGCTTTCGGCATATGCCGGGGGTCTGGTGACCGCCCTTACGGGCGGCCCCCCCTGCGCCTCCCGGCTACTTCGGTTCCGCGCCCCGCAGCAGATCCCGCCCGAACTCCACCATCTTCTTGGCGTAGTCCTCGGTCCACTGCGCCCGCTGCGCGATGTCCGCCGTCGTGAGGCGGTCGAAGCGGCGCGGGTCGGCCAGCTGGGCCGCCGCCATCGCCTGGAACTCCACCGCCCGGTCCGCCGCCGCGCGGAACGCCAGCGCCAGCTCCGTCGAGCGCGACAGCAGCTCCCGGGGATCCTCGATCGACTCCAGGTCGAAGAAGTGCTCCGGGTCGGCGGCGGCCTCGGCCGGCTCGAACAGCAACGGCGCCGGCCTCAGCCGCTGCTCTTTCCGCTCGGGCTCCGCCATCGGTGACTCCTCCTGCCGCAGTTCAGCGGCCCGGAGTTCGCCCCGGGCCACCCTCCATTGTCCCGCGCCCCGCAAGTGGGCCTCCCCCACCCCGCGCGCCCCCTGCCGCGCCCCCGTGTCCGGCGGGGCGAGGGGCGGGCGGGCGGTGCCGGCGCCGGTTCGATGAGGTGGGGGACGTCGAGGACTCGTTCGTCTCGGGTGCGGTCCGGCCGGAGGAACGGCCTGGCCTCGGCAGGTGGATGCGTGAACCTCTCTGGTACGAGTGGGACGCGATCATGGTCACCTCCCTGGACCGCATCACTCGGAACCAGACGCACTGGGAGATGTTCGCCGACAAGTCTTACCAGGGCGGAAAGGACGTCATCTGTCTCGATGACCCGGCCTTGGACATCACTCCTGGCAATGGCCGGATGATCGCTTACATCAAGGCGACACAAGCGCAGGAGTACCGGGAAGCCATCGTGCAGAAGCGTCGTAATCAGACTCAGTACTACCGTGATGAATCCCTGTGGGGTGGCGGGACTTGGCCCTTCGGCTACCGCCCGGTGCTCACGGAGTACCAGGGCAGGCAGCGCTACAAGCTGGTTATCGACCCCGTAACGGGGCCCCTGATCCGTGAGGCGTACGAGCGGATCGGTGTCCAGGGGTGGAGCATGAGTCGCCTCTGTGAGGACTGGAACAAGCGGGGTGTCCTAACGTCACAGGATTACCAGCGGAGCGTGAATGCAGGCGAGAAGAAGGCTGGCGCCAAGACCGACATCAAGGGGACTCGCTGGACCACTGCCACCTTGGGGAAGATCCTGAAGAAGCCGATCCTTCAAGGAATCGCCATGCACAAAGGTGAGCCGCTTCTTCGTGACGGCATTCCTGTGCGATGGGCAGGCCCAATCCTGAGCGGTGAAGAATTTGCCAAGTTGCAGGTGGCCGTTATCGCACTCGGCCGGCATCGTGCGGGCATCAAGTCCAACGCATCTCCCATGGCGGGCGTTCTCCACTGTCCGTGCGGAAAGAAGATGTACGAGAACAGCTCGGTCGGAAAGCTGAACACGGGAGAGATTCGGCCCCACAAGTACTTCCGCTGTTCCTCCTGGTCCAACGGCAAGGCATGTGAATTCTCCGTCTCCTGGCCGCAGGATCAGCTCTACGCCGCGGCGGAGTATGCGTTCCTTGCCAAGTTGGGGAATCAGGAAATCATGGAGCGTCAGTATGTCCCGGGTAGGGACAACAGGAAGCAGATCGAGGAGCTTGAACGCGCCATCGACAATCTGTCGCAATCAATCGCCTTGGCCGCTTCCCCTGTCGTTGTTTCTTCCCTGACCGGCACCATGGAGCGACATGCGGCCAACTTGGAAGATTTGATGGCTGAACCCTTCGTGCCGGGGCGGTGGGAGGTCACCAGCACCGGCCAGACCTACGCGGAGAAATGGTCCACAATGAGAGGCTGGAAGGAGCAGGGGCCGTTCCTTCGTGAAGCTGGCTTTCGGCTCTTCGTCTGGGGGCGCCCCAAGGCGAAGGGGCGAGACATGGCTGTCTACGTCATCTCTCCGAATGATGTTGCCGAGAGGGTGAGTGGTGCTCTGGCTGGATCTGTTGAGCCGAGCGACGAAGAAGCTTGGAATCTTGAAGCCTTGAAAATCTTCAAGGAAGTCCTGGAGGTGGAGATTGACCAGTTGAGGGTCGGCATCTCTTGACTTGGGTCTGGGTCCCCTGTTTAGGCAGGGGGCCCACTTCCCTACTACTTAGATACTAGTGGTAGATATGTAACCAACCGCAAAAATAATGTAGTTCCTCACCGATGTTGCCGGAGCGTCCATAGCTCCGGTGGTCGCCTCGGATCTCCTGTCCAGGGGATTCGCTGCCCGGCTGCAAGGTGGCCCGACAGCGGACGCCTGGGAAAGCAAGCTGGCGACCTACGGCACCGAGTACATGTCCCTGGGAGCCGCTGACATCCAGCGCCGCGTATCCGGCGAACTGGTAGTCGTTCAGCAGCAACTGGAGAACCCGGGGCTGTGGTCTGCCGCTTCTCGTCTCATGACCCTGTACGCCAAGACCTTTCCGGGATCGGATGGATCGAAAGCGGTGCACTGGTACCGCATGGCCGCGAAGGCCGCAGACGAGTCCGGCGACAACGAAGCGAGAGTGTGGGTCCGAGGCCGGGCGGCCATCGCTCTGGGCTATGAAGGTGCTTCCCTGGGCGTTGCCGATGTGCTTGCCGATCAGGCCCTGGCCATAGGGGGACGTCCCTCCCTGGGGTTGCTCAACGCTGTGATGGGCAAGGCCCACGCCGCAGCACTCCGAGGTGACCGAGATTCGGCTCTGAAGCTTGCCGACCACGGGCGGCGCATCTTCGACGGCTCAGGCTCGTACGAACAGACCTCGGACTACGCCGTTCCCTGGTGGCGGATGAACGTCTTCCTGTCACTGCTGCTGGCCCGAATCGGTGATGAGAAGGGAGCCGTCAGCGCACAGGAGGAAGCTCTTCGGGAGCTTCCCGAAACACTTCCTCGCTTCCGTACTCACCTGGAGATGCACCGGGGTCTGATGCTGGCCCGGTCCGGTGACCGAGCAGGCGGAGCAGCGCATGCACGGGCTGCGTTGGCTGCTCTGCCACCGGAGAAGCACTCTCTGACGCTGCGGATGCTCATGGACGAAGTGACCGGCCCCTGAGGTCACCGGTGCCCTACGGCCGCCACGAGACGCGGTGGTTGGACCAGAAGTCCCACGTGGACATCATCGCCTCCCACCCGTCCGGGAACTTCACCGTCACGCCCAGCTGGACCGGCTCGGTCGAGGGGTGTTCGTCGAGCAGGTCCGCCACGCCCGCCCGGCACACCACGATGCAGGCGTGCCGGTGCCGGGAGGCCAGGACGCACAGGCGGCCCGTCTCCAGGTGGAACGCGGTCGCGTCCGGGCGCCCCGACAGCGGGTGCAGGACCACCGTCACGTCGAACTCGCGGCCCTGGAGCCGGTTCGCCGTGTCCACCGCGACCCCCGTCACCCCCAGCTCCGCGAGCGCCGCCCGCACCGCCGCCGCCTGGTCGCGGTGGGCCGTGCCGACCGCGATCCGGGACGCGGTGAGCGGGACGGGGTGCTCGGAGCGCTCGCTGGTGGCCGCGCCGCCCCGGTCCAGGAGCCTGCGGACCACCTGGGCCACCGCCCGTACCGCCTCCGGGTCGGTGCGCGGGGTGTGCCGGGCCGGCAGTTCGAGCAGGGCCCAGCCCGCCTCGGCCGCCTCGTCCAGGGCCCGGTCCGGCGCCGAGCCGTCGGACGGGACGCCGAAGGAGAGCCGCCGGTCGCCGTGGTCCGTACCGCTGTGGAACGGTGTGTACGGGTAGAACGCGTCGGAGACCAACGGCGCCGCCGACGCGGGCAGCCGCCAGGAGACCGGCAGCCGGTGCTGCGGCAGCCCGGGGTTGTGGGCGAGCAGCGTCGTCACCGCGCTCGCCGACGGGTCGTAGGAGAGCCCCGCCCACTGCTCGGAGTCCGCGATCGCGAACGGGTCCAGCTGGCCCGGGTCGCCCACGAACAGCGCCCGCTCGAAGAGCCCGGCGACGGCGAGGAGCGCGTCCGAGCGCATCTGGTACGCCTCGTCCACGATCGCGTGCGCCCATGGCTCGACGTCCTTGACATGCCCCCACTTCGCGGCCGTCGAAAGCACCACGTCCAGGCCCGCCAGATCACCGGCCTTCGACGATTTGCGTACGTTCGCGAGGTCGTCCAGGGCCTTGTCGTACGGGTCGGCGTCGCTGCTGTGCAGGCGGCCCACCGGCAGCTCCGGCTCCTTCTCGGCCAGCCGTACGACGAGGTCGTCGACCTGCGCGTTGGTCTGCGCCACCACCATCAACGGGCGTCCCGCGGCGGCCAGTTCGAGGGCGGCGCGCACCACGAGCGTCGACTTCCCGGCGCCCGGCGGCGAGTCCACGACGACGCCACGGGCCTGCCCGTGCAGCGTGTCGTGAAGGATCTTCCCGGTGGCCTCGGCCGCCGCCGCACCCGGGTCGAAGCCGCGCTCGGCACGGGTCACAGCAGGTCCTCCGGGGTGAGGGGGTCGGGGTGTTCCGCGTCCGCGCCCGGCGGGCCGCCGTGGGTCCACGGGGTGGCCTCGGGGTCGGGCAGTTTGGGGCCGCCGCGCTGGTCGTGCTCGAAGAGCGTCCAGCACACCCGGTCGCCCTTCTCCGGCACCGAGCCGGGCGCCGGGTCCTTGCTCCGGCCCATCTTGTCGAGCAGCCGCAGCACGAGCGCGCCGTCCGCCTCGTACCCCACGAACTCCGCCGACTGGGGCTTGCCGTCCAGCGACCGGAACACCTTCGCCCGCTCGGCCAGGTGCGGCGCGTCGTCGGTGCGGACGGTGACCAGCGGGCGCGGGCTCGGCCGCTTCGACTCCGACCAGGCCATCGCCACATCGACGACCTCCCCCGCGAACGCCTCCCCGGCCAGCCGCCGCCCGGCCATCACCAGCGGGTCGTCCAGCGCCTCCTGCGCCTCCAGCTGCGCTTGCGCGGTCTCGCGCGAGGCGAGCTTGGCCGCCGCCGCCACCGCGTCGTCGTGGCGCGGCTGGGGCGGCTCACCGGCCCGCACCCGGTCGCGGTGGGCGGTGAACGACCAGCGGTCGCGGGTCCAGCGGTCCGCCGCACGCGGCGCCCCGGGCAGCTCCCGCAGCAGTTCAAGGGCCTGCCAGACCGCTTCCCAGGTGGGCCGCAGCTGGTCCGCGACCAGTCGGCGGATCTCCTGCTCGGCCCGGGTCAGCTCGCCCAGGCGCGCGTCGGCCGCCTCGCCGTCCTGCGCCGCGTACAGCGCCTGGCGCGCCCGGTCGTAGCGGTCGATCGCCGGGGCGAGCAGCTTGTTGTCGAAGGCCGGGTCGGTGGCGGGGCCCGCGGGCGGGCACAGCAGCTGTCCGTCCCGGTCCCGGGCGAGCTCGGCCCGCAGCGCCGCCTCCGCGCCGGTGGCGCCCTCGGGCGGGTCGATCCAGGCGAGCAGCGCCCCCAGGTGCTGGTCCTCCAGGCTGGACTGGCCGGTCGCCCAGTGCCTGCCCAGCAGGTCGGTGGCGGCGAGCAGCAGCGCGGAGCCGGGGACGCGGGCGCGCTCCCCGTAGTGCGTCAGCCAGCGGCCGAGCAGCGGGACGCGCGGCGGCGCGGGGTGCGGGGTGTCCGGGTCCTGCTCGGCGGTCCGGCGAAAGCGCATGGACCGGCCGAGCAGCCGTACGAAGTCGATCGCGGCCCGGCCCGGCACGACGATCTGCGGCGCGTCGGCGCACAGCTCGACCTCGACCTTGACCTTCTTGCCGGTCTCCGGGTCGGTCTCGTTGCGCTCGGCGGCCTCCACATCGTCCGCGTAGGTGTCCAGGTGCGGCAGTACGGCGTCGGCCAGCTCGGCGAGGAACGCGAACCGCAGCTCGCGGTCGCGCGGCTGCGGCACGACGAGGAGGCGGGGCGCCTCGCGGTCGGTCCCGACGAGCGCCCCGAGCGGCGCCCCGGCCTCGCCGGAGGTGGTCAGCGGTACGAGGACGAGCGGGCGCTCGGACAGGTGCCGGTGGCGCACGGTGGCCAGCGGCGCGGCCCGCCCGGCCTCCACGGCCTCAAGACGGGCGAGGGTGGTGATCAGCGACATCCGGCGCCTCCCGCTCCCGCGCCTTCCAGCGCCTCGGCACGCAGGGAGGCCGCTCTCCGCAGCGCCGCCACCGCCGGGTCGGACGGGTCGCCCGCGCGGCCGCGCGCGGCGTCCAGGACCGCGCCGACGCTCGTCAATCCGCCCAGCTCGGCCCGCAGACCCCGGCCCAGGGCCGTCACCGCGTCCACGGCGCGGGCCCGGTCGCGGCAGTGGAAGGCCAGCTCACAGGCGGCCAGGCACTCCGGCGCGTACGTCGCCGGGACCGACTCGACCGTGTCGGTCAGCTCGGGGGCCGGCCGGTCCAGCGCGAAGCTGGCGCCCGGCGCCAGGTCGTCGGCGATCTCCTCGATCCGGGTGAGCCGGGCCAGCTGGCGCCGGGTCACCGACAACTGCTTGCGCACGTCGACGAGCGAGGAGGTCGGCAGGTTGGAGAAGTCCTTGGGGCAGACGAGCAGCACGGAGTGCGAGACGGCCGGGGCCGTCGCGTCCGGGTCCGCTCCCTCGCGACCGCGCACCAGCCCCGCCACCCGCTCAAGTGCCAGTACGTACACCGCCGCCTGGCGGGCCGCCGCGCCGACCTTGGACGGGTCGGCGGCCGCGTCGATCATCGGGAAGGACTTGATCTCGACGACCGTCCAGCGGCCGTCGGGGGCGACCACCACCGCGTCCGGCTCCAGATAGGCGGGGGAGCCCGCCACCTCCAGGGCCAGCATCGGGTGGTCCAGGAGCGTCCAGCCGCCGGACGCCGTCGCCTCCCGCAGGGCGAGCGCGGTCCGGGCGGCCCGGCCCTCGGGACCGGCCGCTGCCAGGTCCGGGACGGCCGCGTCCGCGGGGGCTTCGCCGCCGGTGCGCTCGTGCAGCAGGCGCAGCAGCTCCGTACCCCCGTCGGACTTCACCCGGGCCTCGAAGGTGTTGCCGCGGGCGATGGCGAACTGGGACTGGCCGAACGCCGCCGACGGGGAGCCTAGCGCCTCGGCGAGCGCGCCCTTGTCGACGCCCGCCCCGTCGAGCAGCGCGCGCCGGCGGCAGCCCGGGTTGGCGGCGAGGGCCGCCAGCGCCCGCGCGTCCAGCGGGCGCGGCACGGCGGTGGGTCCGCGCAGCTCAGCGAGCCGCTGACGGATGGCTGTCGTCGGCTCCCGCGATGGAGTCTTCGGACGCGCGCTGCCCTGGGATTCGCTCACCCGTGGAAGTCTTGCATCCGGCACTGACAATCGGGGCCGGTGCGCCGAACGAGCCGGGTGCGACGCGGGAGCGCACCGCGTCCGCCAGCCGCATCGCGGGCCGGGAGAGCAGCAGCCCGAGGCCCATCACAACCGCCCCGGCGACCGCGTCGAGCAGATAGTGGTTGGCCGTGCCCATCACCACGAACGTGATGGTCAGCGGGTACGCGACGCCCAGCGCGCGGGTCCAGCGGCGGCCGCCGAACCGCCACAGCATCACACCGCACCACAGCGCCCAGCCCACGTGCAGGCTCGGCATCGCCGCGTACTGGTTGGTCATGCCGCCCATCCCGCGCGGCGCGCTGGCGTCGCCGCCCCACCAGCCGTACGAGCTGTACTGCGCCATCGTGTCGACGAACCCGTGCGAGGCGTCGAGCAGGCGCGGCGGGCACGTCGGCAGCAGCGAGAAGCCGATCAGGCCCATGAGGGTGGAGAGCATCAGCCAGGTGCGGGCGGCGCGGTACTGCACCGGGCGGCGGCGGAACAGCCACACCAGGATCGCGGGCGTCACCAGGTAGTGCAGCGACGCGTAGGCGAAGTCCGCGGGTATGCCCAGCGACGGGGTGCGGGTGAAGAGCCGGTTGAGCGGGTGCTCGGCGTTGATGTGCAGGTATTTCTCTATGCGCAGGATCGCCAGGCCGTGATCCACGGCCTGCGACTCGCTGCCGCTCACCAGGAGCCGGCCCGCCGAATAGGCGGCATAGACGATGGCGATGAGCGGCAGCTCGGTCCACCAGCGGGGCCGAGGCGCGGGGTGCTGCATCTCCGGACCCTCTCCATCTCTTCATCAGGGCCTCTTCGGGCCCCGTTCAGGTGTTCAACCGTACGGTGGTCGTGAGTGCGCGCGTGCACCCACCCCCGAGGACGCGGGGGAGGGCCACAAGGGTGCGCGATGATGGAGGTGAACCTCCGCCGAACTTTCGGCATTCTGCACGCGCACCAGGGAGTGACCTGACATGCCAGCCGCCGAACCGCGCATCCTGCTCGCCCGGCACGGGCAGACCGAGTGGTCGCTCGCCGGCAAGCACACCGGCCGTACCGACATCCCGCTGCTCGAAGAGGGCCGCCGCGGCGCGAAGCTGCTCGGCGAGCGGCTGCACCGGGCGCCGTGGGACGGGCTGGTGGACGTCGAGGTGCGCACGAGTCCGCTGCTGCGCGCGCGTGAGACGTGCGACCTGGCGGGGTTCGGCGAGCGGGCGACCGACTGGGACGCGCTGATGGAGTTCGACTACGGGGCGTACGAGGGGCTCACCCCGCCCGAGATCAAGGCGGGCCGGCCCGACTGGTTCATCTGGCGCGACGGGGTCGAGGGCGGCGAGACGCTGGCCCAGGTGTCGGACCGGGCGGACGAGGTCGTCGCATGGGCGCGGTCGGCCTCACGGGACGTGCTGGTCTTCGCGCACGGGCACATCCTGCGGTCGATCGCGGCGCGCTGGCTGGGCGAGCCGATCGGCTTCGCGGCCCGCATCAAGCTCGACCCGACGTCGCTGTCGGTACTGGGATGGGCGTACGGGGACCCGGCGATCGAACGGTGGAACGACACGGGCCACTTGGAGGCGTAAGCCTCCTTCACCGGGGGCTCCGCTCTACACCGTCGCCCTCCGGTCCAGGAACGTCGCCACCTCCGGGCACGAGGCGTGCGGGGCCAGGATGCGGGCCGTGTCGGCGAGCATGGCCTGGATCCGGGTGGACTGGACTTCCGGGAGGAGGTCGAGGACCTGGTGGCCGGCCGCCGCCGACTCCGTGGGGGCGCCCGCGCGGGCCAGGTCGTCGGCGAGTTCGGCGCGGTACAGGGCCAGGTTGCGGGCGAAGTGCGGGTCCTGGAGGCGGGCCGCGCGGCGGGCGTGACGGGCCGCGCGGGGCCAGTCGCCCAGCGCCGACCAGCACTGCGCTTCCAGCATCTCCAGCTCGGCCTCCACGAAGAACGTCATCCACTCCGGGTCCCGTTCGGCCGGGCCGCGCCCGAACAGCGCGTGCGCCCGGGCGAGCGACTGCTCGCACGCCCCCCGGTCACCGAGCCCGGCCCAGCCGCCCGCCTCCCGCAGGCTCAGCAACGCGAGCAGCCGGGGGGAGCCGAGCCGGCGCGCCGCGCGCCCGCCCGCCTGCGCGGCCCGCAGCGCCTCGCGCGGCCGCCCCGCGTCCCTGGCCAGGAACGACATATTGCAGAAGGCATGCGCCTCAAGGGCCGGGTCGCCCGCGAGCCGTGCGGTGGCGAGCGCCTCCGCGTAGTGCGAGCGGGCCTCCTCGTAGTGGCCCGAGTCATGGGCGAGCCAGCCCACCGAGATGGCGAGCTCCCCCGCGCCCGCCTGCAGCCGGTAGGCCGTGGAGCGGCGCGCGGTGCCCGCTTCGAGCAGCGCGTACGCGGTGCGCAGCGGCTGGGCGGCCCGGCGGTAGAGCCCGTTCGCGCCGTGCCGGTCGTCGAGCAGCCGGATCCGCCGCACCGCCTCCTCGACCGCGCCCACCTCGGCCTCGCCGACCCGCCGTACCGGCTGCCGTACGCGGTCGTGGGGCGCGGCCTCCGCGTGCTCGGGGAGCAGCCCCAGGGAGACGGTCGCCAGGGTGGCGGAGCCGCCGGTCATGAATGCGCGACGCAGCACGTCGCTCTCCTCGTCGTTACGTTCTTCTTCGTGGTCGGTGGTGCCGTCGTCGTGTTCCGGATGCGTTGCGTACGGCGGGGTCGCACCACACACCGCACGCGCCCCCCGGCCCCGTACCGCCTCACGAGCCGAGAACCCCATCTCCGCCATCGTCAAACCCGGGAACATATGGCGGAACACGCGCTCGTACGCGTAGTTGGGGCAGCGGATCTCGCCGGCCTCCACGCGTCCGACGTACCGCGCGTCGCAGGCCACCTGCTCGCCGATCTCGCGCGCCGCCCTGCGCACCGCCGCCGCGAACTCACCCGGCGAGCGCTGCCCCCGAAGCTCCCGGAACGCGGTGTTGGGGCCCTTGGCGGGACCCCGTTCGGGGGCCCGTGCGGCGGAGTTCGCGCCGGCACTGGGATCCGTTGACGTCGCCATGGCTCAACAGCTCTCTTTGGCGGGGTGGTGCGGAGGAAGAACGTACCGGCAATATCGGCGCCCATAACGGAAGTTTGGCTACAAAAGGGATATCTCACCTGCAATCTGCTATGAACTGCCATCCTTTGCGGCGGCATATCGCCGTAGCCGTTGACACGGATCCGCGTTGAACCATGCGGATACCGCCAACCCGCAAAAACCACGTGGGGGTTGCCTTGTTGGAGGCCGGCATGGACATCAATGGCACCGGGACGACCACGACGACCGCGCGGCACCGGCCCACCCTGGACGTCGGCGGACCGCCGGGCGGCGAGGAGCCCTGCGACCTCGTCACCGTGCCCGCGCGCCAGGGCCTGGAAGCGGTGGACATCCTCCGCCGCGCCGTCGCCCCGGCGGCCGTGGGCCCGGTGGTGCACGACGGCGCCTGCGACACCCTCGGCTTCCTGGTGCCGCCCGGCACCGCGGCCGCCTGGGACGTGCCGGGCAGCGCCTGCACCGAGACCAGCGGGCGGGGCCTGCGCATCCCGGGGCTGGCCGCCGAGCCGCCGGTCTCCGGCGGCGGCTGGCTGCTGCCACCGGACGCGGTGACGGTCACCGACCCCGCCGTGCTGCGCGTCGCGCTCGGCGAGGCGGCCCGGCTGATCGAGGCCGCGGACGGCATCACCGAGGCCGGCGGCAGATAATGGTCGGATGGCGGCACGAAGCGGGACGAAGAGCGGGGCGAAGGGCGGGCCGAAGGCCGCGCCGGGCGGGCGGCGCGGTCGCCCGGCCGCCCCGGAGGCCCTCGTGGAGCCGGTCGACGGCGGCCTCGCCGAGCTGATCCCGGACCGGGACCGGCCGCGCGGCTGGACCCTGCTCCTGGACGGCGCCCCCCAGTCCCACGTCGACCTGGACGCGCCGGAACGGCTCACCTTCGAGTACCAGCGCCGCCTCGGCCACGTCATCGACCTCGCCGCCGAGCCGGGCCGCCCCCTCCAGGTGCTGCACCTGGGCGGCGGCGCCTTCACCCTCGCCCGCTACACGGCGGCCACCCGCCCCCGCTCCACCCAGCAGGTCGTCGAGGTCGACGCGGCGCTGGTGGGGCTCGTGCGCCGGGAGCTGCCGCTCGATCCGCAGGCCCGGATACGGGTGCGCTCGCTGGACGCCCGCGAAGGGCTCGCCAAGCTCCCGGACGGCTGGGCCGACCTGATCGTCGCCGACGTCTTCAGCGGCGCCCGCACCCCCGCCCATCTGACCAGCGCGGAGTTCCTGGGCGAGGTGCGCCGGGTGCTGCGGCCCGGCGGGATCTACGCGGCCAACCTCGCAGACGGGCCGCCGCTGGCGCATCTGCGCGGCCAGATAGCCACCGCCGCCCAGCTCTTCCCCGAGCTGGCGCTCGCCGCCGACCCGACCGTGCTGCGCGGCAAGCGGTTCGGCAACGCGGTACTGCTCGCCTCGGACGTGCCGTTGCCCGTGGCTGAGTTCACCCGCCGCATCGCGGGCGACCCGCATCCGGGGCGCGTCGAACACGGCCGTGCGCTGGCCGACTTCACGGGCGGGGCGGCCCCGGTGACGGACGCGACAGCCAAGCCGTCGCCCGTACCGCCGCCGTCGGTGTTCCGATAGGACCGTTCCGCAGGGGCCGTTCCGTAGGACCGTTTCGGCAGGTCCCCGCCGTCAGCCGCGGTCGTCGAGTTCCACGGTCGGGGCGTGGTTGTACCAGGTGCAGAAGACCGAGACCTCGCGCGTGCCCTTGCTGAAGGTGACCCGGATCCAGGTCGGCTGCTTCCACACCTGCATCTGCCAGCCCGTGTCCGGCGTCGCCGTCACCAGCTCCGCCGAGGCGCTGCCGATGTCGAAGACGACACGGCCGCCGGCGACGTTGTAGCCCTTCACGTTCCCCGAAGAGCGGTAGGAAGGGGGCGACTTGGACGGCCCGGCGGGGGAGCGGCTCCCGGACGGCTTCCCGTCCCCCGGCTTCGAGGGCGTGGTGGAGAGGCTGCCCGGTCCTGACGGCGAAGGCGAGTCCTTCGGCCGCTGCGTGGAGGAGGCCGGCGGCCGTACCGCGCCCTGGGTGGTGTGCCCGTCGCCGGTGAGCGGGACCGCGCGCGGAGGGTCGTACGCCGTCCCGGCCATCACCGTATGCACGCCCCACCAGGAGAGCGTGACCGCTGCCCCGGTGGCGAGCGACCAGGCGCAGACGTGGACGATTCCTCGGTGCATGGGGGTCATATCGGGGGCCATACTGCACCACGCGCCCCACGCGTGTCCCCTCTCGCCCGTGCCCGCCCGCTCCCGTCCCGACCGGGACCGGTGTCCTCCGGATGGCGTACGGTGCCGCCCATGGCAAGTGTGCTCGTGGTCGAGGACGACCAGTTCGTTCGCTCCGCCCTCATCCGCCACCTCACCGAGGCCTCCCACACCGTACGGAGCGTCGGCACGGCACTTGAGGCGCTGCGCGAGGTGGCCCATTTCCGGTTCGACGTGGTCGTCCTCGACCTCGGACTGCCCGATCTCGACGGGGCAGAGGCGCTGAAGATGCTCCGGGGCATCACCGACGTACCGGTGATCATCGCGACCGCGCGGGACGACGAGACGGAGATCGTCCGGCTGCTCAACGACGGCGCGGACGACTACCTGGTCAAGCCGTTCTCGGTGGAGCACCTGTCCGCCCGGATGACGGCCGTGCTGCGCCGGGCGCGGGCCGCCGGGGCCGAGCCGCCGCCGACGCTGATCCGGGTCGGCGGCCTCTCCATCGACCCGCTGCGCCGCCAGGCCGAACTGGACGGCCTGCAACTGGACCTCACCCGCCGCGAGTTCGACCTGCTGGCGTTCCTCGCCGGGCGCCCCGGTGTGGTCGTCCCGCGCAAGGAGCTGCTGGCCGAGGTGTGGCAGCAGTCGTACGGCGACGACCAGACCATCGACGTCCATCTGTCCTGGCTGCGCCGGAAACTGGGCGAGACGGCCGCGCAGCCCCGCTATCTGCACACCCTGCGCGGCGTGGGTGTGAAGCTGGAGCCACCACGGGCGGAGCCCGGCCGGTGAGGTGGGCGCTGGTGAAGGTCGCGGTCGCCGTCACCTTGATGGTGGTGCTCGCCTTCGCCGTGCCGCTGGGCCTGGTCATCAAGGAGATGGCGCGCGACCGCGCCTTCTCCAACGCCGAACGCCAGGCCGCCGCGATCGGCCCGACCCTGTCGATCACCTCCGACCGCGACGCGCTCGAACGGGCCGTCGCCTCCACCCAGGCGGGCGCGGCGGGCCGGATGGCCGTGCACATCCCGGCGGTTCCGGGCGCCGCGGACAGCGCGCCCGTCGACATCGGCCGACGGCGGGCGCCGCAGAAGGACCTGGAGGCGACGCGGAAGGTGGTCCGCGCGTACATCTCCGGTGTCCCCGGCGGCTCCACCCTGCTCCAGCCGACCGCGCTGAGCTCGGGCGAGATCGCGATCGTCGAGGTGTACGTGCCCGAGGCCGAGGTCACCAACGGCGTGGCCACGGCGTGGCTGGTCCTCGCGGGCGTGGGCATCGCGCTCGTCATCGGCTCGGTCGCGGTGGCGGACCGCCTGGGCGTACGCATGGTCCGCCCCGCACAGCGGCTCGCGGGGGCGGCGCACGACCTGGGCGAGGGGAAGCTGGGGGCGCGGGTGCCGGAGGAGGGCCCTGCGGAACTGCGCTCGGCGGCGGTGGCGTTCAACTCGATGGCGGACCAGGTGGTCCAACTCCTGGCGAACGAGCGGGAATTGGCGGCGGATTTGTCGCACAGGCTGCGCACGCCATTGACGGTGCTGCGCCTCAACGCCGCCTCCCTGGGGGAGGGCCCGGCCGCCGAGCAGACGCGGGCGGCCGTCGAGCAGTTGGAGCGCGAGGTCGACACGATCATCCGTACGGCGCGGGAGGCCAAGCCGCAGACCCAGCCCGCCGGGGCGGGCGCCGGGTGCGACGCGTCGGAGGTCATCCGGGACCGGATGGCGTTCTGGTCGGCCCTGGCGGAGGACGAGGGCCGGGAGGTACGGCTCGCGGGCGTCGACCGCCCCGTCCGCATCCCGGTCGCCCGGCCCGAACTCGCCGCAGCGCTCGACGCGATGCTCGGCAACGTGTTCCGGCACACGCCGGAGGGGACGGCGTTCTCGGTGGACGTCCACAACGGGGAGGACGCGGTGATCGTCCTGGTCTCGGACGCGGGTTCCGGGATCGCGGACCCCCGGGCGGCCCTGGCCCGCGGGTCCAGCGGCGGGGGCTCGACGGGGCTGGGCCTGGACATCGTGCGGCGGATGGCCGAGTCGACGGGGGGTGACGTGCGGCTGGGGCGGTCGGTGCTGGGCGGCACGGAGATCCGCGTCTGGATCGGCCTCGGCGTCGGGCCTGCCCCGACGTCCCGAATCCGCGCGCGGCGGCGGCCACGCCGCCCGTCCCCGGCGTGAGGGAGCCCTTACCCCCACCCACCCCCGGAGGGTGTAGGGGGAGGGGCTCCCCCGCCCGAAATTAACCGCGCCGCATCCCCCCCTTAAGCGGACCCTAAGAGATCCAACCCCCACCCGCCACACCCCATTTGCCCGTTTCCCAAGAGCTAGCGTGCTGCCCGCACCCCCACCCGCACCACCCCCAACCCCCAAAGGCAGGCGCACAAAATGACCCGCACTCACCGCCGCCGAGCGAGCGGCAAGACGAAGGCGATCGGCGCCGTGGTCGCCGCGGCCGTCATCGGCGGCGCGGCCTTCGCGCTCACCGGCACCGCCCAGGCCGCCTCCGTCGGCGCCGCGTACACCAAGACCAGCAGCTGGGGCGGCGGATACACCGGCCAGTACGTCGTCACCAACGACACCGGCAAGGCCCTCGCCGACTGGACCCTGGAGTTCGACCTCCCGGCCGGGACGAAGCTGTCATCCCTCTGGAACGGCGAGCAGACCGTCAAGGGTCAGCACGTCACCGTGAAGCCCGCCGCCTGGGACAAGAACGGACTCGCCCCCGGCGCATCCGTCACCGTCGGCTTCGTCACCGACTCCACCGGCACCGCCGGCGACCCCACCGGCTGTCTCATCAACCAGGAGAAGTGCTCGGTCGACACCGGCGCGACCCCCGCCCCGAGCGGCCGCCCCACCACCGCGCCGACCCCCACGAGCAAGCCGACCCCGACCGCCACGGCGACCCCCACCTCCCAGCCCACCCCCACCCAGAGCCAGACCATCACCCCCCAGCCCCCCACCACCGGCACCACCACCGGCTTCGCCCCGTACATCGACACCTCGCTCTACCCCGCGTACGACCTCGTCGACACCGCCACCAAGACCGGCGTGAAGGAGTTCCACCTCGCCTTCATCACCTCCGGCGGCGGCTGCAACCCCCTCTGGGGCGGTGTCAGCGATCTGAACAGCGACGCCGTCGCCGCGCAGATAGGCGGCCTGCGCGCCAAGGGCGGCGACGTACGCGTCTCGTTCGGCGGCGCGTCCGGCTCCGAACTCGGCCTCGTCTGCAAGAGCACCGCCGAGCTCGCGGCCGCGTACGGCAAGGTCGTCGACGCGTACAAACTCACCAAGGTCGACTTCGACATCGAGGGCGCTGCCCTGCCGGACACCGCCGCCAACACCCGCCGCGCGCAGGCCATCGCGCAGCTCCAGAAGTCCCACCCGGGCCTCGACGTGGCGTTCACGCTGCCGGTGATGCCGGAGGGCCTCACCCAGCCCGGCGTCGACCTCGTCGCCGACGCCAAGAAGAACGGCGTCGCCGTCTCGGCCGTCAACATCATGGCGATGGACTACGGCCCGGCGTACAGCGGCGACATGGGCGCGTACGCCATCCAGGCCGCGACCGCCACCCAGGCCCAGATCAAGGGCGTCCTCGGGCTCTCCGACGACGCCGCCTGGAAGGCCGTGGCCGTCACCCCGATGATCGGCGTCAACGACGTCAACACCGAGACGTTCAAGGTCGACGACGCCACCCAGCTGGTGGACTTCGCCAAGTCCAAGGGCCTGGGCCGGCTCGCCATGTGGTCCGGCGCCCGGGACAAGCAGTGCGCGGGCGGCGCGAAGAACTCCGCCGACCCGACCTGCTCCTCGATCGTCCAGGAGCCGCTGGCCTTCACGAAGGCCTTCGCCGCCTTCAAGTAGGGCCTGCCCGACCCCGCGTCCCAGACAAGATCCGCCGGACAGGCCCCGGCCCAGCTCCGCCCGGCCCAACCTCCGCGCGCGTCCCGCCGGTTCCTCCCCCACCCGGCCGGGGCGCGCGCCTCTTCCGTACCAGTACGGGTACGAGGGCCCGGACGAGCACGAGCAGACCCAGCGCGAGCGCCGAGGGCGCCGGCGTGAGGTTCAGGGGCCGGGCCCGCCCTCGGGAGCCCTACGGCTCCCGAGGCAACTCCGGCAGCACCCCCGTCCGCGCCAGCTCCCCGTACCAGCGGGCGCTGGACTTGGGTGTGCGGGTCTGCGTCTCGTAGTCGACGTACACCGCCCCGAACCGCTTGCCGTAGCCGTACGCCCACTCGAAGTTGTCGAGCAGCGACCACAGGAAGTACCCGCGTACGTCCGCCCCGTCCCGCATCGCCCGCCGCACCGCCGCGAGGTGGCCGTGCAGATAGCGGATCCGGTCCGGGTCGTGCACCGAGCCGTCCGGGGCGGGCTTGTCGTCGTACGCGGCCCCGTTCTCCGTGATCATCAGCGGTACGCCCGGCGCCTCCCGGGTGTAGCGCATCAGCAGGTCGTAGAGACCGGTCGGGTCGATCGACCAGTCCATCGCCGTCAGCTCGCCCGGCGGCTGGTGGAACTGGACGGAACCGGCGCCGGGCCACGGTGAGTGCGCGCTCTCGCCGTGGCCGTCGGGCCGGGGTTCGCGCAGGTCAGGGCCGTCGCCGGGGTGATTGTCAGTGGCGGCCGATACAACTGAGGGTGTGTAGTAGTTGATGCCCAGCAGATCGAGGGGGTGCTTGATGAGACCGAGATCGCCGTCGTGGACGAACGACCAGTCGGTGAGCCGCGCGGTGTCCCGCAGCAGATCGTCGTCGTACGCGCCCTTGAACATCGGCCCCGTGAACACCCGGTTGGCGAGCGCGTCGATGCGGCGGCACGCGTCCAGGTCGGCGGGCGACTGGGTGCGTGCCCTGACCGCGCTCGGGTTGAGGCTGATCGCCAGCCTGGCGGCCTTCGGCAGCGTGGCGCGCAGGGCCCGCGCGGCGAGCCCGTGGCCCAGGCTGAGGTGGTGCGCGGCCCGCAGCGCGGCCACCGGATCGGTGCGGCCGGGTGCGTGGACGCCCGAGCCGTACCCGAGAAAGGCGCTGCACCAGGGCTCGTTGAGGGTGGTCCACATATCCACCCGGTCGCCGAGGGCCTCGGCGACGAGCCCCGCGTAGTCCGCGAACCGGTGGGCGGTGTCCCGCTCGGGCCAGCCGCCCGCGGACTCCAACTCCTGTGGCAGGTCCCAGTGGTAGAGCGTGAGGGAGGGCCGGATGCCCTGCTCCAGGAGCCCGTCCACCAGCGCGCGGTAGAAGTCGAGCCCGCGCTGGACGACGGGGCCGCGCCCGGTCGGCTGCACCCGCGACCAGGACACGGAGAAGCGGTACGTGTCGAGGTTCAGGTCCGCCATCAGCCGGATGTCGTCCCGCCAGCGGTGGTAGTGGTCGACGGTGACGTCCCCGGTGTCCCCGCCGGACACCTTCCCCGGCGTACGGCAGAAGGTGTCCCAGATGGACGGCGTACGGCCGCCCTCGGCGACCGCGCCCTCGATCTGGTACGCCGAGGTGGCGGCGCCCCAGAGGAAGTCGGGCGGAAAGTCCTCGGGCGCGGACACGGGGACGGAGCCGGAAGCGGGCGCGGGGTCGGATGCAGGCAAGGAGTCAGGCGTGGAGTCAGGCGTGGAGTCGGACATGGAAGCACTCCCATCGTGGTCGTGCGGACGGAGGTTGATGTGAGGCACCCGGTCAGCCCTTCACCGCGCCCTGCATGATCCCGCCCACGATCTGCCGTCCGAACAGCACGAACGCGAGGAGGAGGGGCAGGGTGCCGAGGAGGGCGCCGGCCATGATGACCGACTGGTCGGGGATGTAGCCGCGGCCGAGTCCGGTGAGCGCCACCTGGACCGTGGGGCTGCCGTTCTGGGTCAGCGCGATGATCGGCCAGAAGAAGTCGTTCCAGGCCATCACGAACGTCAGCATGCCCAGGACGGCCATCGCGGGCCGGGCGGCTGGGAAGACCACGTGCCACACCACCCGCCAGCTGCTCGCGCCGTCGACCCGGGCGGCCTCGATCAGCTCGGTGGGCAGCGCCTCGACGAGGAACTGCCGCATGAAGAACACCCCGAAGGCGCTCACCAGGGTCGGCAGGATCACCGCCTGGAGCTGATCGGTCCAGGACAGCTCGGCCACCATCATGTAAAGGGGGACGACACTGAGCTGCGGCGGGATCATCATCGTGCCGATCACCAGCAGGAGCAGCACGTTCTTGAAGCGGAACCGCAGCTTGGCGAAGGCGAATCCGGCGAGCGTGGAGAAGAAGACCGTGCCGAGCGCGATCGAGCCCGCCACGATCGTGGTGTTGAGCAGGGCCGTGCCCATGTTGGCGTCGGTCCAGGCGATCTTCAGGTTCTTGAAGAGGTTGCCGCCGAACCAGAAGGGCGGGGGAGTCTGGGCGAGGCGCTCGTTGGTGCGGGAGGCGGCGATCGCCGTCCACACCAGCGGGAAGAGCGAGCCCGCGGTGAAGAGGATCAGGATCGCGTACGTGAGCCGTCCGCCGTGCAGCTGACGCCCGGCGCGGTGGACGGAGCGGGGGGCGGCGGGGGCCGCGGTCTTGGCGTTCACGTCGTCTCCTTGCGCAGGGCGCGCGAGATGAGCCAGTTCGCCGCGCCGATCAGCAGCAGGATCAGGAACATCGTCCAGGCGATCGCGGAGGCGCGGCCGAGGTGGAGGTTCACCCAGCCCTGCTCGTACAGATAAAGGCCGAGCGTCTGGAACTGGTGGTCGGAGCCGCCCGTGGCGCCCGCGCCGCCGTTGAACAGCAGCGGCTCGCCGAACAGCTGGGTCGCGCCGATCGTCGACACGACGCAGGTGAACAGGATCGTCGGTCGCAGCGAGGGCACGGTGACGTGCCGGAACTGCTGCCAGCGCGAGGCCCCGTCGAGCGCGGCGGACTCGTACAGATCGGGCGCGATGGCCTGCATCGCGGCCAGATAGATCAGTGCGTTGTAGCCGGTCCAGCGCCACACCACGATCGTGGAGACGGCGAACTGCGAGGTCCAGGTGCCGTTCTGCCAGTCGACCGGGCCCACGCCGAGCTGCCCGAGCGCCCAGTTGACCATGCCGTAGTCGCGCCCGAAGAGGAGCACGAAGACCAGGGTCGCGGCGGCCACGCTGGTGGCGTACGGGGTGAGGACGGCGACCCGGAAGAACATCGAGCCGCGCAGCTTGAAGTGGAGCAGATGGGCCACGCCGAGCGCCATCAGGAGCTGGGGGACAGTGGAGATGATGCCGATGGTGAACGTGTTGCGCAGCGCGTTCCAGAAGAACTCGTCCGACAGCAGTCGGGAGAAGTTGCGCAGCCCGACCCAGTGCATCTCGTTCGGCGCGGTCAGCTCGACCTGGTGCAGCGAGGCCCAGCCCGTATAGAGGAGCGGGAAGAGCCCGAACGCGGCGAAGAAGAGGAAGAAGGGCGCGACGAAGGCGTACGGACTCCAGCGCACATCGCGCCGGTAGCGCCGGCTGCGCCGCGCCCGCCGCCGCGCCTCGACGGCGTCGGCGGGGGCGGCGACGGGAGCGCCGACCGCCCCCGTGTCGCTGGTCACCGTCATTGGTCCAGCGCGTTGTCGATGGCCTTCACGGCGGCCTCCCAGCCCGACTGGGGGGAGCGGCCCTTCTGGTCGACCTGGAGCATGCCGACGTCGGCGAGGTTCTGCGCGATGATCAGGTCCTTCGGCCCGAGGATCTGCACCGGGGTGCCCTCGGCGGCCTTGGCGAAGATCTGCCCGATGGGGGCGCCGCCGAAGTAGGCGTGCTGGGCGCCGGAGACGGCGGGCAGGGCGTACGCGGCCCGGGCGCTCGGGAAGCTGCCGCGCTTCTCGAAGAGCGTCGCCTGCTGCGCCGGGGAGGTGAGCCAGGCCACGAGCTCGGCGGCCTGGGCGCGGTGCTTGCCCGCCGACGGGACGACGAGGAACGAGCCGCCCCAGTTGGACGGCTTGGGCGCGGCCGCCACGTCCCACTTGCCCTTCCCTGCCTCGCCCGCCTTGTCCTGGATGTAGCCGAGCATCCAGGCGGGGCAGGACACGGTGGCGAAGGTTCCGTTGGCGAACCCCTGGTCCCAACTGGGCTGGAACTGCTGCAGCTTGGCGGTCAGCCCGTGGGTGGCGAACGAGGCCGCCGTGTCCCAGGCGTCCTTCACGGCCGGGTTCGACTTGTAGACGACCTTGCCGTCACCGTCGTAGTAGCGGGTGGTGCTGCTGCCGGTGATGGCGGCCATGACGCCGGAGGCGGAGTCCACGAACGCCGCCCCCTTGGGCGCCTTCGCCTTGAAGCGCTCACCGGCCGCCAGATACTTCTGCCAGTCGCCCGCCCACAGCTTCCCCACGGCCTCCCGGTCGGTGGGCAGCCCGGCGGCGGCGAACAGGTCCTTGCGGTAGCAGATGCCCTGCGGCCCTATGTCGGTGCCGAGGCCGACGGTCTTGCCGTCCTTGGTGGTGGCCTGCCCCCACTTCCAGGGCAGGAAGGCGTCCTTGTCGACGCCCCGCACCTTGCCGAGGTCCTCCAGGCGGCCCGCCTGGGTGGCGGTGACCTCGGCGATGTTGTTGACCTCGATGGCCTGGATATCGGCGAGCCCGCTGCCGGAGCCGAGGTGGGTGAGCAGCTGCGGGTAGTAGTTCTCGTTCCGCTCGATCGACGTCTGCTTGATCTCGATGTCGGGGTGGAGCTTCATATACGCGTCGTAGAGCCCGGCCTCCTTGAGGCCGAAGGCGCCGAAGACGCCGACCGTGAGCGTCGTCCTGGCCCCACCGCCCCCGCTGCCGCCGGAGGAGGACGAGCCGGACGAGGCGGAGTCCTTGCTGTCGCCGTCGTCGGCGCAGCCCGCGAGCAGCCCGGCGCCGAGCGCGGTGACGACGGCCAGGGCCGCGATCCGCCCGGGCGCGACCCGCCGGGTCGTACTTATTCTTGTACGCATACGCATGGGTGATCCTCCAACTGGCTTGCCGTGCAGAGCGATTGACGGTCAGTCGTGCAGTGGGGGATGGTGCGGAAGGTGTACGGATACCTAGGGTTGGGAGCGCTCCCAGTCGTGATGTGTTGAAGGGTGGCGACTGTCCGGGAGGGTGTCAAGGGAGCGGGCAAAGACAGTCCGCAACCGAGGTCCGGCTGTTAGTTTTCACCCGAGTTCCGCGATGTACGGCAAGACGGGGAGGCAGGCATGAGAGCAGCTCACACGGTCCGGGGCCGCGGGGGCCGCGGGGCCGGGCGGCCCACCCTTGAAGAGGTGGCGGCGCGGGCCGGGGTCGGCCGGGGCACGGTGTCGCGGGTGATCAACGGCTCGCCCCGGGTCAGCGACCGTACCCGCGCGGCCGTGGAGGCGGCGGTGGCCGAGCTCGGCTACGTCCCCAACCGCGCGGCCCGCGCCCTGGCCGCCAACCGTACGGACGCGATCGCCCTGGTCGTCCCCGAGACGGAGACGCGCTTCTTCGCGGAGCCGTACTTCTCGGAGGTCGTCCGGGGCGTCGGCCAGGCGCTCGCGGAGACGGAGATGCAGCTCCTGCTGACCCTGGTGGGCAGCGACCGGGAGCGCCGCCGGCTCGCCCAGTACCTGACGGGCCATCGGGTCGACGGCGTCCTGCTGGTGGGCGTGCACGCAGACGACCCGCTGCCCGAGCTGCTGGAGCAGCTGGACATGCCGGTGGTGATCAGCGGCCCGCGCTCCGAGGACGAGCCGCTGGCCTCGGTGGACTCGGACAACTTCGCGGGGGCGCGGGCGGCCGTGGCCCACCTGGTCGCGCGCGGGCGCCGTTCGATCGCCACGATCACAGGCCCCCTGGACGTGTACGGGGCGCGCCGCCGCCTCGACGGCTACCGGGCCGCCCTCGCCGAGGCCGGGCTGCCCGCCGCCGCGCACCTGATATCCCCGGCGGACTTCACCGAGGAGGGCGGCCGCCGGGCGATGGCCGATCTGCTGGGCCGGGCCCCGGAGGTGGACGCGGTCTTCGCGGCCTCGGACGTGATGGCGTCCGGCGCCCGGCAGGTGCTGCGCGAGCGCGGCCGCCGGGTCCCCGAGGACGTCTCCCTGGTCGGCTTCGACGACTCGGCGATCGCCCGCCACATGGAGCCGCCGCTCACCAGCGTGCGCCAGCCGATCGAGGAGATGGGCCGGGCGATGACGGAGCTGCTGCTGGCCCAGATCGCGGCGGGCGAGCCGTCCCGTCCGCGGCTGGTGCTTCCGACGGAGTTGATCGTCCGGGCGTCGACCTGACACCGGCGCGTGCCCCGCGCGCCCCGCGCGTACGACCGCGTACGACGAAGAAGGCCCCGTCCGCCGAAGCGGACCGGGCCTTCCCGATCAGGGTGAGCAACGGGACTATGTCGCTCAGTGCTGCTGGACACCGTGGACAGAACCAGCGCTCCCTCAGCCGGTCCACCGAATGATCCATCGGGACACGGCAGGCTGGGCAGTCCACTACGAGTCCTCCACGTGCCCGCATGAAGCACAGACCCAGTAGTCGCGCTGCGCCCACATCGTGTGCCGGCAGCGGGAGCACCCGCGGGTCTGGATGCCGTGCGGGCCCAGCGGCGGCGGATCGGGGGTGGTCGTCGCGTACTCGACGATCTGGTCACGGACCCGGTCGTCTGTGGTGGCGGCCATCCGGAGCAGGCGGGCGGTACGGCTGCGGGCCTCGTCGGCGAAGTCGGTCGTCATCTCGCGCAGCACATTACGGGGGGTGAGGTAGGGGGCGGCCCTCGCCCACGGGGTTCACCTGAAGGTGTTGCGCACCCGTTCACTGGGGCGTCGCCTGCGGATCGCACGCGAGCAGGCAGTCCACCAGGACCGAGGCCATCGGTTGCTGTGGGCCTCGACCGGCTTGCGGCACCGAGCCGCCTGGTCCGAGCCGTGCTCGCCGCCGAAGTTCTCCGTCTGCCAGTCCCCGCTCTCACGCCACTTCACCTGATACGTGATCTCGCCCGACTTCTTGGGCCGTTCACGATGCTCGCCATCGCGGGACGCCACGCCCAAATGGGGTGGTGGGGGACCCCTCGGTGTTCCGGCGATGTTCCCAAGTGCGTGGACATGAAGAAGGCCTGACCTGCTTTCGCAGGTCAGGCCTTGATCAATCAGGGTGAGTAACGGGACTCGAACCCGCGACATCCTGGACCACAACCAGGTGCTCTACCAGCTGAGCTATACCCACCATGCGTGACCGGACTGTTGTGGTCTTGGAAGGCCCCTGGGGGTTTTCCTACCGGCCGAGAAAAAGTGTACAGGGTCCGGGAGGGTGCTCGCGCACATGTTTCGCGGCCCCCTCCCGGGGCGCCCGCGGAGATCGCCCGAAGGGTTACTCCGCAGGCAGGACGTGCTTGGCCGCGATCGACTTCGCCGTGTCCGAGTCCGGGCCCGGCTGGGCGACGAAGATCGCCTCGCGGTAGTAGCGGAGCTCCGCGATGGATTCACGGATGTCCGCGAGCGCGCGGTGGTTGCCGTTCTTGTCCGGACTGTTGAAGTACGCCCTCGGGTACCAGCGGCGGGCGAGCTCCTTCACCGAGGAGACGTCCACGATCCGGTAGTGGAGGTACTCCTCCAGGGCCTGCATGTCGCGCGACAGGAAGCCGCGGTCGGTGCCGACCGAGTTTCCGCACAGCGGTGCCTTGCCCGGCTCCTTCACATGCTCGCGGACATACGCCAGGACCTGGGCCTCGGCGTCGGCCAGCGTGGTGCCGCCGGCCAGCTCGTCGAGGAGCCCGGAGGCGGTGTGCATTTCGCGCACCACCTCCGGCATGGTCTCCAGCGCGGCGTCCGGGGGACGGATCACGATGTCCACCCCTTCACCGAGCACGTTCAGTTCCGAGTCGGTGACCAGGGCGGCCACCTCGATAAGTGCGTCGTCCGCCAGCGAGAGCCCGGTCATCTCGCAGTCGATCCACACCATGCGGTCGTTCATGCGCCTCAGCCTACGGGGCCGCTCCGCTGCCCCGGCAGACTCGGACGCATATAACCGGTGGCGTAGAGCTCCGAGACGGACTTGCCCGGGTCCGGCGGCGGCGCGTGCGAGATCGCCGCCGGACCGACCATGGCGCTCGCCGCCGCCGTGCGCCGGGACTGCGGCAGGGACTGCGGCGGCACCGTCTCCAGGGTCGGCGGACCTCCGGACGGCTCCGCCTGCGGCCGGCGCGCCCGGTACGCCGCCCGGTAGGACGCCGGGGACGAGCCGAGCTGGCGGCGGAAGTGCCCGCGCAGCGCGACCGGTGAGCGGAAGCCGCAGCGGCCCGCGACCTCGTCGACCGAGTAGTCCGACGTCTCCAGGAGACGCTGGGCCTGGAGCACCCGCTGGGTGATCAGCCACTGGAGCGGGGCCGATCCGGTCAGCGAGCGGAACCGCCGGTCGAACGTACGGCGTGACATGTACGCGCGAGCGGCGAGTGTCTCCACGTCGAACTGCTCGTGGAGGTGCTCCAGCGCCCAGGACACGACCTCGGCCAGCGGGTCGGACCCGATCTCTTCGGGTAAAGACCTGTCCAGATAGCGCTCCTGGCCGCCACTGCGCCGCGGCGGGACGACGAGCCGGCGCGCGAGGGCTCCGGCGGCATCGCTGCCGTGGTCGGTCCGCACTATGTGCAGACAGAGATCGATTCCGGCCGCCGTGCCCGCCGACGTGAGGACGTCCCCGTCGTCGACGAACAGCTCCCGCGGGTCCACATGGACCGACGGATAGCGCTTGGCGAGTGTCGGCGCGTACATCCAGTGCGTGGTCGCCGGGCGGCCGTCGAGCAGCCCGGCGGCGGCGAGGACGAACGCCCCGGTGCAGAGGCCCACGATGCGGGCCCCTTCTTCGTGCGCCCGGCGCAGTGCGTCGAGCGCGGCCGCCGGTGGCGGCGAGGTGATGGACCGCCAGGCGGGCACCACCACGGTGCCGGCCCGGTTGATGGCCTCCAGCCCATAGGGCGCGGTCAGTTCGAGCCCGCCTGTGGTCCGCAGGGGGCCCTCCTCTCCGGCGCAGACCAGCAGGCGGTAGCGGGGTACGCCCGCGTCCTGCCTGTCGATCCCGAACACGGAGAGCGGAATGGAGCTCTCGAAGATGGGGCCGCCACTGAACAGCAGTACGGCTACGACTTCCCGGCGTCGACGGCCGGCGAGCTTCCTTGTGGCCTCCGGTGATGCGGCAGCGGAGTCCTGGCTCATTTTGCTAAGCCCCCCTCGGTGTTCGCGGCTCCCCGTTCTTGTCGGGCTTGTCGCTCCTGCACTTTTCCCCTTGGTTTCGCACGAGTCCCCCAGCCTTCGATACGCATGATCGAATCTACTGCGTTCTGTGGCGTCGGCGTGACAAGTCCGGTACTCAGCGCTATGTCGACTTGGCAACTTGGCGCGAAGCGTTCGATCACGAAGGGTTTCATCCGGGGCGCCCGTAGGGAAGTGGGCGTCGCATGCATGGCCCGTACCCGTATGGCCAAAGCCGCCACCCCTGCCCGTTTTCCGCTGGTGGCAAGGGGGTTGGCAGGCCATTTCGGGCAGGGGAGAGGGGGGAGGGGAAGTTGGCTGAAAACATATGGGTCCGTGTGTGCGAACGCGTCAGTCCAACGGCGAACTTTCGCCGTTTGCCCGCTTGCGCCGGTGCCGGCCGGGCCCCGGCCGCGCGGCCGCCCGCTCGGACTGCCGCAGCAGCAGTCGGCAGACCGCGGTGACCGCCGCGAGTCCGAGCGCAGAGCCGGCCGCCCCGGCGAACGAGGAACCGTAGACGACGAGCACCACGGGCACCAGGACGCAGCTGAACGCCGCCCAGCGCACGACGTCGCCCGCACCGTCCCCGGCAACTGCGGCGGGCGCCCGCACGCGGTGTGCGCCCCCCTTCGCACTCCCCTCGGCGCACGGCGGCCGTCCGGCGGGCGCGGGCGCGCCGGGCCTCCGGGGGGCGTACGCGGCCCGGCGGGAGCCGCCGGGCGGAGTGGGCTGGGAGGCGTCCTGGGCGAACGGCGGGGCGGGCACGGGCATGGGCTCCCTGGGGGGCGGAACAGCGTCGGAACGGCCGCGTCTCTAACGGGCGGGTACGCGTTCCGGTCACTGCGCGTACACAGCGGAGCCACAGCCGGAGCACAGTCGGGATGTCACCGAAGTGGATCGAATGTGCACAGAATGGTGAAGAAGGGACCTCTGTACCGGCCATCGGCCATTGCCATCCGGGGCGGGCTCGTGCATGCTCCGGGGAACGCCGTGCAGCATCGGCGGCTCTGGGCAGGAGAGGAGTGTCGCCGTACCCTTGGGGGTATGGGCTTGGGAAGATGATTCCCGGACACAGCTCCGCCGCCACCTGTCGCCCTCCCATGAGGATCCAAACGCCGAGACACCCATGGCCGGTCAAGAATTCCCCGAACCCGCGGACCGCAAGCAGGTAGCCGACCCGACGTCGGACCTCCAGGCGGCAGAAGAGCCACGTCTGTCCTGTGACCCCGCCTTCCGGCATGGAGTGGTGGTCGGTTTCGACGGCTCCACGTCGAGCGAGCGCGCCCTCGCGTACGCCATCGGCATGGCCAGACGCTCCGGTTCCGGTCTGATCATCGTGCATGTCGCCAACCGGCTGCCCACCACCGTGTGGGCGGGCTGCGAGCCGCCGGTCTTCGTCGACGTGCCGGATCACCGTACGGAAGTGCTCGGCCTGGAGCTCGCCTGCGCGGACTATCTCACCGAGGTCTCCTGGATCCTGGTCGAGCGCGGCGGGGACATCTGCCACGAACTTGAAGAAGTCGGGCGCGAGTACGCGGCGGACGCGATCGTCGTCGGCTCCACGCACGGCATAGTCGGCAGGATCTTCGGCTCGGTCGCCGGACGCCTGGCCCGGCGCGCCCAGCGCCCCGTGGTCGTCATTCCGTGACCCGGATTCCGTAACCCGGCCGTGTCCGTTTGTTGTCCCAGCTGAGACGTCGTCAACTCCCTTTGTTCCAGGGCGAATCTACCCTCCGGTAGGGGGTGGATTGTGCCCTTGTGAAGGGTACATAAGGGTCGCTGGGAAGCAGCACGACTGCAGCACAACTGCACATGAAGGGAGCCCGTCGTGGACCACGAAGCCCCTGCGGGAAGCATCACTTCCACTCTCGGCCACCTCGCACTCGGACTCACCCTGCTCGCCTTCGGCCTCGGCACCGCCAAGGTCGTCGACGGCGTCACCGTGGCGGACGCCGTGTCGATCGCGACCTATGTCGGCGGTATCGGCCTGTTCGTCCTCGGGATCGTCGCGTTCCGTGACCAGGACGCCTTCACGGGTACCGCGTTCGCGGGCCTGGGCGCCTTCTGGTTCACCTGGGCGAGCGGCGCGGACTCCAAGTTCTCGACCAACGCGGCAGGCCTGTTCCTGCTCCTGTTCGGGCTCCTCGCGCTGAGCCTGGCGGCGGGCTCGGCGGGCTACGGACCCATCCGGCAGGGCTGCTACGCCCTCCTGTTCGTCTCCCTGGTGCTCCTCGCGATCGCCGACTTCGCCACCAACGACGGCCTCGCGAAGGCCGGCGGCTGGGTGGCGGCGGTCGCGGGCGCCGTGTCCTGGTACGGGGCGACGGCGGGCCTGGCCAACTGGCCGACGGCGGTTCCGCGACGCGCTGCCGGCCGGGGGGTGACGGCCGCCGGCTAGGCAGCCGCAGGCCGGTGCGTTGGGCGGCACCGGCAGGCAAGGGAGCGGCCCCGCACGCCTGGTGGCGCGTGCGGGGAGGCTTCCCTGGTGGTGGGGCATGTGCGAAAACCGCCGTGATCCACAGACCACTTAACCATTCCAGCCGTTCCCCCGGTGTTGGGCT
>NZ_JBVIHM010000004.1:106215-119003 GCF_055570295.1 Streptomyces sp. NPDC031265 | reverse complement strand
CCCCCCCCCCCCCTCACCTCCCCCCCCCCCCCCCCCCCCCACCCCCCCCCCCCCCCCCCCCCCCCCCCCCCCCCCCCCCCCCCCCGCTTCTCTGTGGGTGCTGCGGGTACGGAACCTGCCGTACCCGACGTACTACTCGACCGTGACGGACTTCGCCAGGTTGCGCGGCTTGTCGATGTCACGGCCCATGGCCAGCGCCGTGTGGTACGCGAAGAGCTGGAGCGGGATGCCCATCAGGATCGGGTCCAGCTCGTTCTCGTTCTTCGGGACGACGATGGTGTGGTCGGCCTTCTCCTGCTCGCGGTGGGCCACGGCGAGGATGCGGCCGCTGCGGGCCTTGATCTCCTCAAGGGCCGCGCGGTTCTTCTCCAGCAGGTCGTCGTCGGGGACGATCGCGACCGTCGGCAGCGCGGGCTCGATGAGCGCCAGCGGGCCGTGCTTGAGCTCGGAGGCCGGGTAGGCCTCGGCGTGGATGTAGGAGATCTCCTTGAGCTTCAGGGAGGCCTCCAGGGCGACCGGGTAGCCGCGCACACGGCCGATGAACATCATCGACTGGGCGCCCGCGTACTCCTTGGCCAGCTTCTCGATCTCCGGCTCCATGGCCAGGATCTCGGAGATCTGCGCGGGCAGCTTGCGCAGGCCCTCGATGATCCGCTTGCCGTCGGCCACCGACAGGTCGCGGATGCGGCCCAGGTGCAGCGCGAGCAGCGCGAAGGCCACGACGGTGTTGGTGAAGCACTTGGTGGAGACGACGCAGACCTCGGGGCCGGCGTGCACGTACGTGCCGCCGTCAGCCTCGCGGGCGATCGCCGAGCCGACGACGTTCACGACGCCCAGGACGCGGGCGCCCTTGCGCTTGAGCTCCTGGACGGCGGCGAGCACGTCGTAGGTCTCACCGGACTGCGAGACCGCGATGTACAGCGTGTCGGGGTCCACGACCGGGTTGCGGTAGCGGAACTCGGAGGCCGGCTCGGCGTCCGCGGGGATGCGGGCGAGCTCCTCGATGAGGCCGGCGCCGATCAGACCGGCGTGGTACGAGGTGCCGCAGCCGAGGATCTTGATCCGGCGCACACCGCGGGCCTCGCGGGCGTCCAGGTTGAGGCCGCCGAGGTGGACGGTGGAGAACCGGTCGTCGATGCGGCCGCGCAGCACGCGGTCCACGGCGTCGGCCTGCTCCGACATCTCCTTGTGCATGTACGTCTCGTGGCCGCCCATGTCGTAGGAGGCGGCCTCCCACTCGACGGTCTCGGGGGTGGGGTTGGTGAGGGTGCCCGAGGTCGTGTACGTACGGAAGTCGTCGGCCTTGAGGGTGGCCATCTCGCCGTCCTCAAGGGTGACGACCTGGCGGGTGTGGGCGATCAGCGCGGCGACGTCCGAGGCGACGAACATCTCCTTCTCGCCGATGCCGAGGACCACCGGGGAGCCGTTGCGGGCCACCACGATGCGGTCGGCGAAGTCGGCGTGCATCACGGCGATGCCGTACGTGCCCTCGATGACCTTGAGCGCCTCTCGGACCTTCTCCTCCAGGGAGTCGGCCTGGGAGCGGGCGATCAGGTGGGTGATGACCTCGGTGTCGGTCTCGGAGGCGAAGACGACGCCCTCGGCCTCCAGCTTGACGCGCAGCTCGGCGGCGTTGTCGACGATGCCGTTGTGGACGACGGCGACCTTGTTCTCCGGGTCCAGGTGCGGGTGCGAGTTGACGTCGCTCGGGGCGCCGTGGGTGGCCCAGCGGGTGTGCGCGATGCCGGTGGTGCCGGTGAAGCGCTTGGGGACGCGGGCTTCCAGGTCGCGGACGCGGCCCTTGGCCTTGACCATCTTCAGCGCGCCCGACTTCGGGCTGTTGATGACCACGCCCGCGGAGTCGTAACCCCGGTACTCCAGCCGCTGCAGGCCCTCCAGCAGCAGGGGAGCGACGTCACGCTTACCGATATAACCGACGATTCCGCACATAGAGTCTTGCCCCTCCATCGACGTTCAGAGTTCGTACGCGTGCCCGGCTGCCTCAGCCGTGAACGATCTAGCCGTAGACGATGCGGCGCAGCTGCCGGAGCGAGAGCTCCGGTGGCGCCACGGCGCGGTGCGGCAGCTCGGCCGCGATCCGCTCGAAGATCTCCGCGTTCACCAGGCCACCGGACTGCAGTTCACGGTGGCGGCGGCGGACGAATTCCTCGTACGTCTCGTCGAAGTACGCCAGCACATCGAGCACCACCCGGGCCGCTTCGCCGCGCTGGAGCGCGGTGCTGCGCACCAGGTGGTCGATGAGGTCGTCGTGGGACGACGGGCGACGTTCGAGCACTCGTCGATATTGAGGGGTATGGGGGCCGTACGCAAGAATCCTGCCCGATTTCGGGCAGGATTCTCATGATCATAGGTCGGAAGGGGGGATGGTCTGGACCAGTAGGCGGCCCGGAGGCCCTGCCCGGGCCGCTTCAGAGGCGCTTGAGCACGGCCTGCTTGGCCAGGCTGAACTCCTCGTCCGTGAGGATCCCGGACGCGTGCAGCTCGCCGAGCTCGCGCAGCCGCCGCAGCAGGGCGTCGGGGTCGTCGGCGGCGCCGGGTACGGGGCCGAGCGCCTTGGGCTCCGGTACGGGCACGGCCTCCGGCGCGTGCGGGTGCGGCATCCGGACCACCACGGCCGCGGCGATCAGCGCCATCAGCGGGTCCTTCTTGAAGCCGTTGAGCTCCACGGCGTGCGGATCGCGCCCGGCGGGGACCCGGGGTGCGTTCGGCGAGCTCACGAAGCGCAGATGCCCGTCCACCAGACCCCGCGAGGGCTGCCACTCCACCGCGTGCAGGTCCTCCAGGGGGATGGTGGCCGGGCCGCTGCTCGTCTTCACCTCGTCGGTGTGCCAGGTCCACTCCAGGCGGACCGTGCGCCCGTCGAAACCGGCCGTGCCGTCGCCCGCGCTCACGGTCAGCGGCAGCGAGGGCCCCGGCAGCAGATAGCGGTCGACCGGCCCGGTGGGCACCGAGTCGAGCAGCAGGGCGTTGCGGACCTCGTCCACGAAGTACTCGGCTATCGCGGCCCCCTTCGTCTCCACGGTCAGGGTGTACGGGTCGGAGGCGTCGTCCAGTTTGCCGCCGGTGACCTGGAGCAGCGGGTCGGCCCCGTCCCGCAGCCTCAGCCGCAGCCGCCCGGTCCTGCGCCCCGGCTCGTACGCCACCCCGGCCAGCGCCACGAGCGGCACCGTGACCTCGCCGAGCGTGCGGCGCAGCAGGCTGACGCCCTTGTCGCTGCCGGGCACGATGCGCACGCCGTCCCCGTCGAAGCTCCAGGTCCCGTCCTTCTGGATGATTTCCGCCATGAGGTGATTCTTCCATCCGGCCTTGCGGCGCCGGGCAGTTGGGCGGTCGGGCCCGCAGTGGTCCACACCTTGACCGCCGGTGGGGCGGGCGGTTGTGATGGGTTCCGTTCGGTTGCTCGGCGTACCCCGTTGAAGGGAACCGCTGGTGAGTCAGCGCAGAACTCAGCACAGAACAGTTTCCGTACTGCTCGGCGCGCTGCTGCTGGTGGCGGTGGCAGGCACTTCCCGGGCCGGAACGGCGACCGCGCCCCCCGCGGCCCGCGCCCCCCGCTCGCTCGGCCAGATCGTCCCCGCCCCCGCGTCCGTCGCGCCGGGCGGCACCCCGTACACGATCACGTCCACCACCCCGATCCGGGTCGACGCCGCCGCGGGCGCCGAGGGCCGCCGGATCGCCGGGTATCTGGCGGACGTGCTGCGCCCCTCGACCGGGTACGCGCTGCCGGTGAAGGCCGACGGCCGGGACGGTATCCGGCTACGGCTCTCCGGCGACGCGCGGCTCGGGGAGGAGGGGTACCGGCTGGAGAGCGGCCGGGGCGCGGTCACCCTCACGGCGCACCGGGCGGCCGGGCTCTTCCACGGCGTCCAGACGCTGCGGCAGCTGCTGCCCGCGTCGGTGGAGAAGAGGACGCGGCAGCCGGGCCCGTGGCAGGTGGCGGGCGGAAAGATCGAGGACAGCCCGCGCTATGCCTACCGGGGCGCGATGCTGGACGTCTCGCGCCACTTCTTCACGCCCGCGCAGGTCGAGCGGTACATCGACCAGCTGGCGCTCTACAAGGTCAACAAGCTGCATCTGCACCTCAGCGACGACCAGGGCTGGCGGATCGCGATCGACTCCTGGCCGAGGCTGGCGGCGTACGGCGGGCAGACGCAGGTGGGCGGCGGCAAGGGCGGGTCGTACAGCAAGGCGGACTACCAGGAGATCGTCCGCTACGCGGCGAGCCGCTATCTGGAAGTCGTGCCCGAGATCGACACCCCCGGCCACACGAACGCGGCGCTCGCCTCGTACGCCGCGCTGAACTGCGACGGCGTCGCACCACCCCTCTATACCGGCACGGACGTCGGTTTCAGCTCACTGTGCGTGTCGAAGCCGGTGACCTACGCGTTCCTGGACGACGTGGTGCGGGAGCTGGCGGCTATGACGCCAGGTCGATATATCCACATCGGCGGCGACGAGGCGCACTCGACGGCGCACGCCGACTATGCGGCCTTCATGGACAAGGCGCAGGCGATCGTCGGCACGTACGGCAAGACGGTGATGGGCTGGCACCAGCTGACCGGTGCGCGGCCGGTCGCCGGGGCGGTGGCCCAGTACTGGGGCACGGACGGAAACGAGGCCGAGGTCGTCGCGGCGGCGAAGGCGGGCACGAAGGTGGTGATGTCGCCGGCGAACCGGGCGTACCTCGACATGAAGTACGACGCGCATACGGAACTGGGGCTGGACTGGGCGGGGTTCGTGGACGTGGACAAGTCCTACGGGTGGGACCCGGACGCCTTCGTCAAGGACCTCCCGCGGGGGTCGGTCCTGGGGGTGGAGGCGCCGTTGTGGTCGGAGACGCTGACGACGAGCTCGGATGTCGAATACATGGCGTTTCCGCGGGTGGTGGGGGTTGCGGAGCTCGGGTGGTCGCCGGCGCGGACACACGACTGGGCGACGTACAAGGTCCGCTTGGCGCAGCAGGGGCCGAGGCTGGGGGCGCTGGGGGTGAACTTCTATCGGTCGCCGGTGGTGCCGTGGGAGTGAACCCGGTGAATCCCCCACCCCGCCTCCACCCCCGCCCACCCCCGGAGGCCACGCGGCGGAGCCGCATGTCACAGCGGGAACGGGCGGGGTGGGGGGATCACCCCCCGATCGGGTTCCGCAGGGTGCCCACCAGTTGCAGCGCCCCCGACGGATCCGCCAGGTCCACCATCTGCCTGTTGTTGCGCAGCTGCAGACGGTTCAGGCAGGACAGGGCGAACTCCGGGGCGAACATGTCGTACTGCTTGAACTTGTCGGCCAGTTCGGGCACAGACGCCTGGTACGACGTGACGCACTCCGCCACCGCCGCCCAGAACTCCTCCTCCCCGACGACCCCCTCGCTCACCAGCGTCGCGTTCAGGAAACGGAAGAAGCAGTCGAAGACGTCCGTGAAGACGGACAGCAGCTTCATGTCGTCCGGCACGTCCGCGCGGATCCGCTCCACCGCAGGCGGCAGCACCGCGTCCGGGTCCATGACAGCGATCTCCTCGGCGATGTCCTTGAAGATCGCCCGCACCACCGTCCCGTCCTCCGCCAGGACGAGGATCACGTTCTCGCCGTGCGGCATGTAGACCAGGTCGTACGCGTAGAACGAGTGCAGGACCGGCAGCAAGTACGCGTTCAGGTAGCACCGCAGCCACTCCCGCGCCCCCACCCCCGACTCCGCGATCAGCGCGCCCGCGAAGGACGTCCCGGCCCCGTCGACGTGCAGCAGCGACGCCATCGTCGCCAGCCGCTCGCCCGGCTCCAGTGACGGCACCGGGCTCTCGCGCCACAGCGCCGCCAGCATCTTGCGGTACGGCGAGTAGCGGTCGGTGGCCCGCTCGTACTGGCGGTGGTGGTAGCCGATCGCCGCCCGCTCGCGGATGATCGAGAAGCGGGCCGACTGGAGGACGGAGTCGCGCTCCACCAGCCCCGCCAGCCAGTCGTTGATCGCCGGCGTCGCCTCCATGTACGCGGCCGAAAGGCCCCGCATGAAGCCCATGTTGAGGACCGACAGGGCCGTCTTCACGTAGTGCTTGGAAGGGGTCGTCGTGTTGTAGAACGTGCGGATCGACTGCTGGGCGAGGTACGTGTCGTCGCCCACTCCCAGCGGCACCAACCTGTCCTGCGCCACCTCCGCCGCGAACGTCACCGACAGCTTGTTCCACCACTGCCATGGGTGGACCGGCAGCAGCTGGTAGTCCGCGAGGTCCAGACCCCGCGCCGCCATCACAGCGGCGAAACGTTCCAGCGTCTCCGCGCCCAGCTCCGCCTCGATCAGCGTCTCGTAGTCGAGCCCGGCGCCCGAGGTGAAGGTCGCCCGGTCGCGCCGCGCCGCCAGCCAGATCAGTCGGACCGGGGCGGCGGCCTCCGGCGCGTACGCCGCGTACTCGTGCACACCGAACCCGAGCCGCCCGTTGTTGGCCACGAAGCACGGGTGGCCCTCGGTCATGCCCGTCTCGATCGCCTGGAAGCCCGCCTGGGCGAGCTCGGCGGCCGGGGTCTGCTCCTTGGTGAGCTTGTACGCCGTACCGGAGAGCGTGGAGGAGATCTCCTCCAGGTACACCGGCAGGATCTCGTCGCTCAGGCCCAGTGTCGTGCGCAGCTCGATGAAGAAGTCGAGGGCGTCGAGGGGGAGCTGGCCGTCGGCCCCGTGTCGCGTGACCGACTCCGGGTCGACCTGCCAGTGGTCGAGGGCGTACAGCGCGGCGGTGAAGCGGTACTCCACCGTGCCGTCGTCGCTGTGCACGCCGTACCGGTCCTCGCCCAGCGGCCGCGGCTTCAGCAGCCGCTCGTGCGCGAACTCGGCGAGCGCCTTGCGGATCAGCAGCCGGTTGGCGCGCGCCCACAGTTCGGGGGTGAGGTGGGGGACTCCGATGTCAGTGGTCGTCGTCATCGGGTCGCTCCCTCGGTCGCCGCCTCGAACGCGGCCCGCGTGCAGACGCTCAGCAGCGCCGTCTTCTCCGGCTTGGTGATCTCCCCGGCGACCTCGAAGCCGACGGCGGCGTTGAGCGCGTGGACGGCCTTGTTGCCCACGTCGGGCTCCACGACGACCCGCCGGGTCGCGGGGTCCGCGAAGAGGGTCTCCATCACGGCGGTGATCACCGCGCGGGTGAAGCCGTGGATCGGCGTGCCCGTCGGCGCGACCAGGAAGTGCATGCCGACGTCGCCGGGCTCGGGCTCGTAGAGTCCGACCAGCTCGCGGTGGGCCGGGTCGTACTTCTCCATCAGGAAGGCGGGTTCGCCGTCGTGCAGCCCGAGCAGCGCGTGGTGGTGCTCGTCGGCCGCGATCTCCATGTACGCCCGCTCGACGTCCTCCAGCTTCGCGTCCTGCATCATCCAGAACGCGGACTTGGGGTGGGTGACCCAGCCGTGCAGCAGCTCGGCGTCCCTCAGGGGATCGAGGGGGCGGACGGTGAACGTACCTATGTCGGCTGTGGTGCTCATACGGCGAACTCCTGGAAGGCGATGGACTTCTCGACCGGGTAGTACTCACGGCCGAGGAGCTCGCCGATGATGTACGCGTTGCGGTAGGCGCCCATGCCCAGGTCGGGCGAGGTGATCGAGTGGGTGTGCACGGCGGCGTTCTGGAGGAAGATCTCGCGGCCGGTGGTGTCGATGGCGTAGTTGCGGGCCACGTCGAAGCGGCCGCGGCCGTCCCGCTTCAGCCGGTCGGCGACGGGCGCGAGGAACTCCGGCTCGGCGTATTTGTAGCCGGTCGCCAGGATCAGGCCCTCGGTGGTGAGGCTGTAGTCCTTCTCCTGCTCCTCCTGGCGCAGACCCAGCGTGTACGTGCCGGTCGTCGGGTCGTAACTGACGGCGTTCAGCGAAGAGTTGGTGAGCAGACGCGTACCGACGGGACCCTTGAGGCTCTTCTGGTAGAGCAGGTCGAAGATCGCGTCGACGAGCTCCGAGTCGATGCCCTTGAAGAGTCCCTTCTGCTGCGTCTCCAGGCGGTAGCGGGTGGCCTCGGGCAGCGCGTGGAAGTAGTCCACGTACTCCGGCGAGGTCATCTCCAGCGTCAGCTTGGTGTATTCGAGCGGGAAGAAGCGGGCCGAGCGGGTGACCCAGTTCAGCCGGTAGCCGTGGACGTCGATCTCGCTCAGCAGGTCGTAGTAGATCTCCGCGGCGGACTGCCCGCTGCCGACCAGGGTGATCGATTCCTTCTTCTGGAGCGCCTCCTTGTGCTCCAGATAGCGGGAGTTGTGCAGGTGGTCGCCGCCCAGGCCCCGGCACGGCTCGGGGACGAACGGCGGGGTGCCGGTGCCGAGCACCAGGCGCCGGGTGCGGAACTCGGAGCCGTCCTCGGTGCGTACGACGTACACCTCGTCCTCGTACGTGACCGTCTTCACCGTCTGGTTGAAGCGGATCGAGGAGAGCTTGCCGGCCGCCCAGCGGCAGTAGTCGTTGTACTCGGTACGCAGCGGGTAGAAGTTCTCGCGTATGTAGAACGAGTAGAGGCGGCCGGACTCCTTCAGGTAGTTGAGGAAGGAGTACGGCGAGGTCGGGTCCGCGAGGGTGACCAGGTCCGACATGAACGGGGTCTGGAGGTGGGCGCCCTCCAGGAACATGCCCGAGTGCCACTCGAAGTCCGGCTTGGTCTCCAGGAAGAGGCCGCGGAGCTCGTCGACCGGCTCGGTGAGGCAGGCCAGGCCCAGGTTGAAGGGCCCGAGGCCGATCCCGATGAAGTCGTACGGCTCACGAGGCTGCGTGGACAAGGTTCTCTCCCAGGTACTGCTCGGCGTGGCCGGCGATCAGATCGAGGACGGCGGCGATGTCGTGGACCGTCGTCTCGGGGTTGAGCAGGGTGAACTTCAGGTACTGACGGCCGCCGGCCTTGGTGCCGGCGACGACCGCCTCGCCGGACGCGAACAGCGCCTTGCGGGCGTAGAGGTTGGCGCGGTCGATCTCGGCGGGCGAGGTGACCGCGTCCGGGATGTAGCGGAAGACGAGAGTGGAAAGGGTGGGCTCGACGACGACGTCGTAGCGCGGGTCGGCGGCGAGCAGTCGCCAGCCCTCCACGGCCAGGTCGCACACCTCGTCGAAGAGTCCGCCGACGCCCTCGGCGCCCATGGTGCGCAGCGTCATCCACAGCTTGAGGGCGTCGAAGCGGCGGGTGGTCTGGAGGGACTTGTCGACCTGGTTGGGGATGCGCTCCTCGGCGGCCCGCCGCGGGTTGAGGTAGTCCGCGTGGTACGTGGCGTGCCGCAGGGTGGTGCCGTCCTTGACCAGGATCGCGCTCGAACTCACCGGCTGGAAGAAGGACTTGTGGTAGTCCACGGTGACGGAGTCGGCGTGCTCGATGCCGTTCAGGAGGTGGCGGCGGGTCGGCGAGACGAGCAGCCCGCAGCCGTACGCGGCGTCCACGTGCATCCACGCGCCGTACTGGGCGCAGAGCTCGGCGATCTCGGGCAGCGGGTCGAGGGAGCCGAAGTCGGTGGTGCCCGCGGTGGCGACGACGGCCATCGGCACGTTGCCCTCGGCGGCGCAGCGCTCCAGGGCGCGGGCGAGCGCCACGGTCTGCAGTCGCTTGTCGTGGTCGCAGGGGATCGACACGACGGCGCCCCGGCCGAGGCCGAGCAGCTGGGCGGACTTCTGGACGCTGAAGTGACTGCACTCGGAGGAGAAGATCCGCAGCTTCGAGAGGTCGTCGGTCTTGGCCTCCTCGCGGGCGAGCAGCAGTGCCTGGAGGTTGGACTGGCTGCCGCCGCTGGTGAACACGCCGTCGGCGGACGGGCCGTAGCCGACGCGGCCGGCGGTCCAGTCGATCAGGCGGCGCTCGATGAGGGTGCCGCCCGCGCTCTGGTCCCAGGTGTCGAGCGAGGAGTTGACGGCCGAGAGGACCGCTTCGCCGAGGACCGCGGGGATGACCACCGGGCAGTTGAGGTGCCCGAGGTAGCGGGGGTGGTGGAAGTAGACGGCGTCGCGCAGATACACGTCCTCCAGCTCGTCCAGGACGGCGGAGGTGTCGCCCAGCGGCCGGTCGAGGTCGACGCGGTCGATGAGCGGGGCGATGTCCTCGACGGCCGCACCCGTGAACGGGCGGCGCGTCGCGGCGAGTTTCGACGCCACCCGCTCGACTCCTTCGGTCACGGAGCGCCGGTAGCTCTCCGCCGTCGTGTCATTGAGCAGGTGCGAACGCATGAACTGTCCTCCCGGATCGGGGACTTCGTCGGGCCCTCCGGGCAGAAAGGAAGGGGGGCGAGGACCGCGATCTCAAAGTTAGGTTAGCCTAACCTAACTTTGATCTCAACAGGCCCTCGCCCCCCGGGGAAGCGGTGGAGTTGGCAGGTGGCTGCGCTACCGGGCCCCTAAAGGGGCGCGGGGCTGTGACATGTGCGGCTCCGCCGCACGGGCGCGACCAGTCTCCACCGGCCCGCAGCCGCCACACCGACCTACGCGCCCTCTTCCTCGCGAAGCTGGTCCTCGGAACGCCCCCGCCGCCAGTAACCGACGAACGTGACGTTCCTGCGATCGACCTGACGCTCATTCACAAAGTGGCGACGCAACGACCGCATGGTGGACGCCTCCCCGGCGAGCCACACATAGGGGTCGAGCCCGGGCAACTCGCCCTCAGAACGCACCGCGTCCAGCACAGAGGCCGCCCCCTCCTCCCGCACCAGCCACGTGATCCGGGCATCCGCGACGGTCGGAAGAGACATCCGGTCCCCGCTGAACGGCACTTCCACCCACACCCGCGCCGGCGTGCCATGGGGCAGCCACTCCAGGATCGCCGAGAGCGCGGGCAGCGCCGTCTCGTCGCCCCACAGAACGACCCCGTCCGTGCCGGCCGGAGGCCGGAAGCGCACCGCCGTGTTGTCGGCGACCGCCGGACCGAGGACCGCCACACGGTCCCCGGGCGCGGCGCGGCCGGCCCAGCGGCACGCCGGGCCGCCGTCTTCGTGGAGCGCGAAGTCGATGTCGACCTCGTCGGGGTCGCGGCGCTGCTCGCGCAGGGTGTACGAGCGCATCACGGCCCGTACGCCGTCGGGCAGAGCCCGGTAGTCCGCGAACCACGTCTCCGGGTTCTGGGTGAGCGGCAGTACGGGCGCGTCCTGGCCGGGGTGCGGCAGGAAGAGCGAGAGGCTCTGGTCCCGGCCGCCGCCCTCGAAGTACGCCAACTGCTCGCCGCCGAAGGTGATCCTGACCAGCGACGGGCCGAGCCGCCGGGTCCGTACCACGCTCAGGTCGAAGAGTCGGAAGGGGACGGTGGCGGTCTCGGCTGTCATCGTCATGGTCAGGCAACCTTCTTCGCGGTCTCGATCGCCTTGGCGAGGGTTTCGAGGATCGGGGTGCACTTGTCGTACGAGTAGATCGGCTCCGTGGTGCGCGGGGTGATCTGGCCGGCCTTGACGGCGGGCAGCCCGGTCCAGGTCGGCTTGGACTTCAGGGCGTCCGGCTGGAGGGCCGTGGAGCGGTTGTCCATCATGATCACGTCGGCCTGGTACTTGCCGACGTTCTCCCAGCTGAGCTCCTCGAAGAAGCCCTGCGCGTTGACCTTCGGCTCGACGAACTTGACGCCCAGCTCCTGGAAGTACGCGGTGTCGGCGGACGTCTTGGCCGCGGAGACGTAGAACAGGTCGGCGCTGGCGGAACCAATCATCACCGTCACGCCGGGGTTGGCCTTGGTGGCGGCGCGCAGTCGGGCGGCGGCCTTCTCGAAGCGGGCCTTGGCCTCGGTGAACTTGGCGGCCTTCAGGTCGGCGCCGAGGGCGGCGGCGAGGTCGGCGCGGCGCTGGAGCGCGGCCGGCATGCTGATCTGCGCGGCCCACAGCGCGACGCTGGGGGCGAGCTTGAGGATCTTGTCCTTGCTGTTGTCCGGCACGTACCAGAGGGCGTCCTTCTCCCACATGTCCGTGACGAGGAGGTCCGGTGCGAGGGCCGCGTACTTCTCGACGCTGAACTCGCCCCAGACGTTGCCGAGGATCTCGACCTTGTTGATGTCGAGGTCGCCCGCCTGGACGTCCGGCTTGCCGTCCTTGGTCCTGGTCGGGCCGAACACGGCCTTGACCTCGATGCCGTAGTCGTGGAGGGCGGCGGCGGTGCCGGTGAAGGCCACGATGGTCCTGGGGGTGGACTTCGTCTCGACGGCCTTGCCGCGGTCGTCCTTGAAGGACCAGGGGCCCGACTTCCCGTCCGCCTTCTGCGAGTCGCCCTTCTTCTTGTCGTCGTCCCCGCACGCGGCCAGCGCGGCCCCGAGGCCGATGGCACCGCCGGCGGCCAGCAGACCGCGACGGGAGAGGTGGGACGCTCGGGAAAAGGGCATGACGATCCGCTTTCGTACGTGCCGGGGTCGGCCTCTGGCAGTTCTTGGGTAGGTTAGCCTAACCTCACAAGGATCTGTAGAGGGGTCGCCGAGTACGGCACGGCCGCGTCGGCTACCGCCGCAGGGGCCCGTATGTGAAGCGGACCTTGTGGGACGCGGTGGGCTCGTAGAGCGTGCGGCACGCGGTGCAGTGCCAGTGCCAGCGGTCCGCGGCGCCGGGCGCGGTGGTGGAGGTGTCCTTCCACAGCGGCGGGCGCGTCGGGCAGGCGGGGCAGGCGGGTGGGATCACGCTGCCCAGGGTGGTGCGCGGGGTGTATGCCGCGCGGGGTGTACGCCGCCGGGCCACCCGTTCGGGTTCGTCTGCGGACGGTGCTGGGTTGCTCGCGCGGGTTCCCGCGCCCCCGGGGAGGGCAGGGGGCGGGGGGAAACATGAACAACCCCAGAAAGTTCGCAGAAGAAACCCGGGAACCACGCCGAAAAGCCCCACCCCCTCCCG
>NZ_JBVIHM010000004.1:0-106205 GCF_055570295.1 Streptomyces sp. NPDC031265 | reverse complement strand
GTTGTTCCTCCCCCCCCCTCCCCCCCCCCCCCTCCCCCCCCCCCCCCCCCCCCCTCCCCCCCCCCCCCCCCCCCCCCCCCCCCGACCAGCCACAGACGGTCCGCGGACGAACTCCGGGCATCAGGCCGGAAGTCCCAACTCCCTCGCGATCAGCATGCGCTGGACCTCGCTCGTGCCCTCGCCGATTTCCAGGATCTTGGAGTCGCGCCACATACGCGCCACCGGGTACTCGTTCATGAAGCCGTAGCCGCCGTGGATCTGGGTGGCGTCGCGGGCGTTGTCGACCGCGACCGTCGACGAGTACAGCTTCGCCAGCGCCGCTTCCTTCTTGAAGGACTCGCCCCGCACCAGGCGCGAGGCGGCGTCGCGCCAGCCCACCCGGGCCATGTGCGCCCGCATCTCCATGTCGGCGATCTTGAACTGGATGGCCTGGTTCTCGCCGATCGGGCGGCCGAACGCGTGGCGCTCGTGCGCGTACTTCACCGACTCGTCGACGCAGCCCTGCGCCAGACCCGTGGCGAGCGCCGAGATGGCGATGCGGCCCTCGTCGAGGATGCGCAGGAACTGCGCGTACCCCCGGCCCTCCTCGCCCAGGAGATTGCCCACCGGGACGCGGACGTCCGCGAAGGACAGCTCGCGGGTGTCCGACGCGTTCCACCCCACCTTCGAGTACGGCGCGGCCACCGTGAAGCCCGGCGTGCCGGACGGGACGATGATCGAGGAGATCAGCGGGCGGCCGTCAGGCTTGCGGCCGGTCACCGCCGTCACCGTCACCAGGCCGGTGATGTCCGTACCGGAGTTGGTGATGAAGCACTTGGTGCCGTTGATGACCCACTCGTCGCCGTCGCGCACCGCCGTCGTGCGCGTGCCGCCCGCGTCCGAGCCGCAGTCCGGCTCGGTCAGGCCGAAGGCGCCGAGCAGCTCACCGGCGCAGAGCCGGGGGAGCCATTCGCGCTTCTGCTCCTCCGTACCGAACCGGAACACCGGCATCGCGCCGAGCGAGACCCCGGCTTCCAGGGTGATGGCGACCGACGAGTCGACCCGCGCCAGCTCCTCCAGGGCGATGCCCAGGGCGAGGTAGTCGCCGCCCATGCCCCCGTACTCCTCGGGGAAGGGCAGTCCGAACAGGCCCATGCGGCCCATCTCGCGGACGATCTCGTACGGGAACTCGTGGCGCTCGTAGAGGTCGCCGATCTTCGGGGCGATGACGTCGTGCGCGAACTCCTCGACCGTACGGCGGAGTTCTTCGTGCTCGTCTGAGAGCCGGTGGTCAAGGGACATGGGGGGTCACTCCTTGTGGGAGTCGGGGGAGAGGGCGCGGACGGTGCGGGACGGGCTCGGCCGTCCCAGCTGCTCGGCCAGCCAGACGCTGGTGGCGGTGAGCCTGCCGAGGTCGACCCCGGTGTCGATACCGAGGCCCTGGAGCATCCACACGAGGTCTTCGGTGGCGAGGTTTCCGGTGGCGGACTTGGCGTACGGACAGCCGCCCAGGCCGCCCGCCGAGGCGTCGACCGTGGCCACGCCGTGCTGGAGCGCGGCGAGGGTGTTGGCGAGCGCCTGGCCGTAGGTGTCGTGGAAGTGCACCCCGATCGCGGAGGTCGGCACGCCCTCCTCGTTCAGGGACGCGAGCAGGCTCTGGACGTGGGCCGGGGTGGCGACCCCGATCGTGTCCCCTAGGCTCAGCTCGTCGCAGCCCAGGTCCATCAGGGACTTGGCGACCCGGACGACCTGGTGGACGGGGACGGCTCCCTCCCACGGGTCGCCGAAGCACATCGACAGATAGCCCCGGACATGGACGTCCTGCTCCTTGGCGCGGGCCACGACGGGCGCGAACATCCCGAGCGACTCGTCGACCGTACGGTTCAGATTGGCCTTGGCGAACGACTCCGTGGCGCTGGCGAAGACGGCGATGCGGCGGGCGCCGAGCGCGAGCGCCCGGTCCAGGCCCCGCTCGTTGGGCACCAGGACCGGCAGCGCCACGCCCTCGATGTCCTGGAGCATCGGGAACAGCTGCTCTGCGTCGGCCAGTTGGGGCACCCACTTGGGGTGCACGAAGCTGGTCGCCTCGATGGTGGTCAGGCCCGCGCCCGCCAGCCGGTGGATGAACTCGGCCTTGATCTCGGTGGGGACGACGGCCTTCTCGTTCTGGAGGCCGTCGCGGGCCCCGACCTCGTGGATCCGCACCGAGGCGGGCAGGTCCTGCGCCGGTACGACCATGGGCAGCGTCACTGGTCCTCCTCCTTCGGGGTCACCACGGCCAGGACCTGGTCCATGGCGACGGTCGAGCCGGGGGAGACGTCCAGCTCGGTGACGGTGCCCGCGTGCGGGGCGGAGATGACGTGCTCCATCTTCATCGCCTCCACCACCAGCAGGCTCTGGCCCGCGTCGACCTCGTCGCCGACCGCCACCTTGACGACGGTGACGGTGCCGGGCATCGGCGCGGCCAGCGTGTCGAGGCCGCCGCGCGCGGCGCCGGTGAGGCTCGCCGCGACGGGGTCGTGGTCGAGCACATGCCAGCTGTCCCCGTCCCGCCCGAGCCAGGTCCCCTCCGGGGAGGGGGCGGTGGTGAAGGTGTGGGTGAGGCCGTCGAGTTCGACGCTGACGTGGCCGGGGGAGACCCGTCCGGCGGCCTTGCCCCGCACCACATGAGTAACGGGTTCGAGTCCCGGTACTCGGAACGGGAAGGCCAGGGGCGCCGGTTCGCCGCCCATGCGCCAGCCGCTCGGCACCGCGAACGGGTCCAGCCACGCGCCCGTGGCCGAGGGGCGCAGCCCCTCCTGCCGCACCAGCGCCGCCGCCGCGTACACCTCGTCCGGCACCCCGTCCGGCACCAGCGCGTCGGCCTCGCGCTCGACCAGGCCCGTGTCGAGGTCGCCCGCGACCACGTCCGGATGGGCGAGCAGCCTGCGCAGGAATCCGGCGTTGGTGGGCACGCCCAGCGTGACCGTGTCGGCCAGCGCCGCCCGCAGCCGGCGCAGCGCGGTGGCGCGGTCCGGCCCGTACGCGATGACCTTGGAGAGCATCGGGTCGTAGAGGCTGCCGACCTCCGTGCCCTCGCTCAGCCCCGAGTCCGTGCGGACTCCCTCGCCCTGCGGCTCGCGCAGCGCCAGGACCGTACCGCCCGAGGGCAGGAAGCCGCGGGACGGGTCCTCGGCGCAGATGCGGGCCTCTATGGCGTGGCCGGTGAGGGTGATGTCCTCCTGGCCGTACGGCAGCTCCTCGCCCGCGGCGACCCTCACCTGCCACTCCACCAGGTCCAGGCCCGTGATGAGCTCGGTGACCGGGTGCTCGACCTGGAGGCGGGTGTTCATCTCCATGAAGTAGTACGAGGACGGGTCGTTGCCCGGGACGATGAACTCCACCGTGCCCGCGCCCGCGTAGCCGCAGGAGCGGGCCGCCTGGACCGCCGCCTCGCCCATCGCGGCCCGGGTCTCCTCGTCGAGCAGGACCGAGGGGGCCTCCTCGATGATCTTCTGGTGGCGGCGCTGGAGGGAGCACTCGCGCTCGCCCAGGTGCACCACGTGTCCGTGGCCGTCCGCCAGGACCTGGATCTCGATGTGGCGGGGGCGGTCGATCCACCGCTCCACCAGGAGCGTGTCGTCGCCGAAGGAGGCGCGGGCCTCGCGGCGGGCGGCCGCGATCTCGTCGGCGAGCGCCGCCTCCTCGCGGACCAGCCGCATGCCCTTGCCGCCGCCGCCCGCGCTGGGCTTGAGGAGCACCGGCATGCCGATCTCGCGGGCCGCGTCGGCCAGTTGGCCGTCGGTGAGGCCGCTGCCCGAGGAGCCGGGCACGACCGGGACGCCGGCCGCCCGCACGGTCTCCTTGGCGCGGATCTTGTCGCCCATCAGGGAGATCGCGTCCGCCGGGGGCCCGATGAAGACCAGGCCCGCCTCGGCGCACGCGCGCGCGAAGGCCGCGTTCTCGGCGAGGAAGCCGTAGCCCGGGTGGACGGCCTGCGCGCCGCTCCTGGCGGCTGCCTCCAGGAGCCGGTCGATGGAGAGGTAGCTCTCGGACGCCGCCGCCGGGCCGATCCGCACGGCCGTGTCGGCCTCCCGCACGTGCCGGGCGTCCGCGTCCGCGTCGCTGAACACCGCGACCGAGCGCACCCCGAGGGCGCGCAGGGTGCGGATGACGCGGACGGCGATCTCGCCCCGGTTGGCGACGAGGACTGTGTCGAACATCGTCATGGTCCGTCTCACATCCGGAAGACGCCGAAGCCGGGCGCCGAGTAGTCCCGCTGGGGGAGGGGGGCGTTGGCACAGGCCGTCAGGGCGAGCCCGAGGACCTGGCGGGTCTCCATCGGGTCGATCACCCCGTCGTCCCACAGCCGGGCCGTCGCGTAGTAGGCGTTGCCCTGCTGTTCGTACTGGGCGCGGATGGGGTCCTTGAAGGACTCCTCCGCGTCGAGGGGCCAGCTCTCGCCGCGCGCCTCCAACTGGTCGCGCTTGACGGTGGCGAGCACCGAGGCCGCCTGCTCGCCGCCCATCACCGAGATCTTGGCGTTGGGCCACATCCACAGGAAGCGCGGCGAATAGGCCCGGCCGCACATCGAGTAGTTCCCCGCCCCGTACGACCCGCCGACCACGACCGTCAGCTTGGGGACGCGGGTGCAGGCCACGGCGGTGACCATCTTGGCGCCGTGCTTGGCGATGCCTCCCGCCTCGTAGTCCCGCCCGACCATGAAGCCCGAGATGTTCTGGAGGAACACCAACGGGATGCCGCGCTGGTCGCACAGCTCGATGAAGTGGGCGCCCTTCTGGGCGGATTCGGAGAACAGGATGCCGTTGTTGGCGACGATACCGACCGGGTGGCCGTGGATCCGGGCGAAGCCGGTGACCAGCGTCTGGCCGAACTCGGCCTTGAACTCCTGGAAGCGGGAGCCGTCGACCACGCGCGCGATGACCTCGCGGACGTCGTACGGCGTGCGCGAGTCGACCGGCACCGCCCCGTACAGCCCGGACGGATCGGCCTTGGGCTCCTCCACGGGCTCCACGCTCCACGGGAGCTCACCGCGCGCGGGGAGGGTGGCCACGATGTTGCGCACGATCCGCAGCGCGTGCGCGTCGTCCTCGGCGAGGTGGTCGGTGACGCCGGAGGTGCGCGAGTGGACCTCGCCGCCACCGAGCTCCTCGGCGGTGACGACCTCGCCGGTGGCGGCCTTCACCAGCGGCGGGCCGCCGAGGAAGATCGTGCCCTGGTTGCGGACGATCACGGCCTCGTCGCTCATCGCCGGGACATACGCCCCGCCGGCGGTGCAGGAGCCGAGGACCGCCGCGATCTGCGGGATCCCGGCACCCGACATCCGGGCCTGGTTGTAGAAGATCCGCCCGAAGTGGTCGCGGTCGGGGAAGACCTCGTCCTGCATCGGCAGGAAGGCGCCGCCGGAGTCGACCAGATAGAGGCAGGGCAGCCGGTTCTCCAGGGCCACCTCCTGGGCGCGCAGGTGCTTCTTCACCGTCATCGGGTAGTACGTGCCGCCCTTGACCGTGGCGTCGTTGGCCACGATCACGCACTCGCGGCCGCTGACCCGCCCGATCCCGGCGATGACCCCGGCGGCGGGCGCCTGGTCCCCGTACATCCCGTCGGCCGCGAGCGGCGCGAGCTCCAGGAACGGCGAGCCGGGGTCGAGCAGCGTGTCGACCCGGTCGCGCGGCAGCAGCTTGCCGCGCGCGACATGGCGCTCGCGGGCCCGCTCGCCGCCGCCGAGCCGGGCCGCCGCCAGTCTGGCGCGCAGCTCCTCGCCGAGGGCGCGGTGCGCCTCCTCGTTGGCCCGCCACGCCTCGGACGCGGGATCTGCCGCACTCCCAAGGACCGGTGCCTGCTGCATCGTGTCGAGCCCCCTTGCCCGTACGAAGTCTTCCGGCCGGATGTTAATGACCGTTAACTCATTTCCTCCAGGTTAACGAGCGCTAACCGCGTTGTCTAGAATGAATTCTCATGAGCACCCGGACCGATGCCCCCACCCGACGCGAGCAGATCCTCCGCGAGGCCGCGCGCCTCTTCGCCGAGCGCGGGTTCCACGGCGTGGGCGTCGACGAGATAGGCGCGGCGGTCGGCATCAGCGGCCCCGGCCTCTACCGCCACTTCGCGGGCAAGGACGCGATGCTGGCGGAGCTGCTCGTGGGGATCAGCGGGCGGCTGTACGACGGCGGCCGCAAGCGCGTCGCCGAGGCCGACGGGGGCCCGGAGGCGCTCCTCGGCTCGCTCATCGACGGCCACATCGACTTCGCCCTGGACGACCGGGCGCTCATCACGCTCCACGACCGTGAGCTGGACCGGCTGCGCGACAGCGACCGCAAGCTGGTGCGCCAGTTGCAGCGGCAGTACGTGGAGCTGTGGGTCGGGGTCGTACGGGAGCTGTACCCGGGATCCGAGGCCGAGGTCCGGGCGGCCGTCCACGCGGTGTTCGGGCTGCTCAACTCGACGCCGCACCTGGGGTCGTACGGGGCGGGGCTGCCCGGCCGGACGGCCACGGAGGCGCTGCTGCGGCGCCTGGCGCACGGGGCGTTCGCGGCGCTCGCGGGCTGAGTGCCGGCACGCGCGTGTGCGCGCGTCCACTGCGCGGGACAGGCGGCGCCCGCCGCGGCGCACCGGGGCAGAATGGGGCGCATGCCGATACCCAGCCGTGCCGCTCTCGTCGACCACCTCGTCCGCACCCGTATCGCCGGAGACGTCGCCACTCCCCGCGACAACAACCTCTCCCACTACCGCAAGCTCGCCAACGGCGACCGCCACTACTGGCTGGGTCTGGAGCTGGGCGACCGCTGGACCGACGAGCAGGACGTGCTCGCGGTGATGGCCGAGCGCTGCGGGGTCGTCGACGACCCCGGGCACCGCACGGGCCAGGACACCATCGACCCCGAGCTGACCGTCGACGCCCTGGAGCGGATGGCGGCGCGGCTGCGCAAGGCGGCCGCGGGCAAGCAGCGGGTGCTCTTCGCGACCGGCCACCCCGGCGCGCTCATCGACGTGCACAGCAGGACGGCCGCGGCCCTGCGCGCCGCGGGCTGCGAGATCGTGCGCATCCCCGACGGGGTGCTGGCCGACGAGGGCTGTGTGGTGCAGTTCGCGGACGTCTCGCTCTTCGAGCGCGGCGCGTCCCTGTGGCACACACACTCGCCCGAGCCGATGGCCGCGATCCTGAACGCGCTGGAGCGCGAGGGGCGGCCGCTGCCGGACCTGGTTGTCGCGGACCACGGCTGGGCCGGGTGCGCGGGCCAGCGCGGGATCGACGCGATCGGCTACGCCGACTGCAACGACCCCGCGCTGTTCATCGCCGAGGCGGAGGGCACCCTCCAGGTCGCGGTCCCGATGGACGACCATGTGGTCGATCCCCGGTTCTACGAGCCGATGACCGAGTATCTGCTGGGTGCGGCCGAGCTGGTCTGAGTTCGCGCCGTGGGGGCGGGGTGGTCGGGCTGGTGCGGACCGTGCTGGGCTGGTCGCGCCCACGCGGCGGAGCCGCACAATGACACAGCCCCGCGTCCCTGAAAGCGGCGGCCCGGACCGCGGTGGGCTCAAGGCCTACCGCGGTACCCGCACCACGCCCTCCTGGATCACCGTGACGGCGAGGCGGCCGTCCTGGGTGTAGATCCGGGCCTGGCCCAGGCCCCGGCCCGCCGAGGCCGACGGTGACTCCTGGTCGTACAGGAGCCATTCGTCGGCCCGGAACGGCCGGTGGAACCACATCGCGTGGTCCAGGGACGCGCCCACCACGTCCCCGACCGCCCAGCCGCCCCGGCCGTGCGCGAGCAGCACGGAGTCGAGCAGCGTCATGTCGGAGACGTAGGTGGCGAGCACGATGTGCAGCAGGGGGTCGTCCGCGAGCTTGCCGTTCGTACGGAACCAGACCTGTGAGCGGGGCTCGCGCGGGGTGCCGACGCTGCCCCACGGCGGCACGTCGGCGTAGCGCAGGTCGACGGCCGCGCGGGCCTCGACCAGGCGGGCGGCGACGTCCGCGGGCAGATGGCGCGGCAGCATCTCGGCCGCCGTCGGGAGCGACTCGGGGTCCGGAGCCGGCGGCATGTCCGCCTGGTGCTCCAGGCCCTCCTCGTACGTCTGGAAGGACGCCGAGAGGTGGAAGATCGGGTGCCCGTGCTGGACCGCCACCACCCTTCGGGTGGTGAAGGAGCGGCCGTCGCGGATGCGGTCGACCATGTAGACGATCGGTGCGCCCGGGTCCCCCGCACGCAGGAAGTACGCGTGCAGGGAGTGCGGCGGACGGTCTCCGGGAACGGTGCGACCCGCGGCGACCAGCGCCTGGGCCGCCACCTGCCCGCCGAAGACGCGGGGAACGAGCGCCGAGCGTGAGCGGCCCCGGAAGTAGTCCCGCTCGATCTGCTCCAGGTCGAGCAGATCGAGCAGGGCATCCAGAGCCTCGGTCACAGACCCATGTCCTTGGCGATGATCGTCTTCATGATCTCGCTGGTGCCGCCGTAGATCCGGTTGACGCGGTTGTCGGCGTACAGACGGGCGATCGGGTACTCGTTCATGAAGCCGTAACCGCCGTGCAGCTGGAGGCACTTGTCGATGACGCGGTGGGCGACCTCGGTGCAGAACAGCTTGGCGGAGGCGGCCTCGGCCGGGGTCAGCTCGCCCGCGTCCAGGGCCTCCAGGGCGCGGTCGGCGACGGCCTCGGCGGCGTCCACCTCGGCCTGGCAGGCGGCGAGCTCGAACTTGGTGTTCTGGAAGTGCGCGACCGGCTTGCCGAAGACGGTGCGCTCCTGGACGTACTCCTTGGCGAACCGGACGGCGGCCTTGGCCTGCGCGTAGGCGCCGAAGGCGATGCCCCAGCGCTCGGAGGCGAGGTTGTGGCCGAGGTAGTAGAAGCCCTTGTTCTCCTCGCCGAGGAGGTCCTCGACCGGGACCTTCACGTCGACGAACGCCAGCTCGGCGGTGTCGGAGGTCTTCAGGCCGAGCTTGTCGAGCTTGCGGCCGATGGAGTAGCCCTCGGACTTGGTGTCCACGGCGAACAGCGAGATGCCGTGGCGGCGGTCCTCGGCGGTGGGGGCGGCGGTGCGGGCGCAGACGATGACGCGGTCCGCGTGGACGCCGCCGGTGATGAAGGTCTTGGCGCCGTTGAGGACGTAGTGCGTGCCGTCCTCGGAGAGCTTCGCGGTGGTCTTCATGCCCGCGAGGTCGGAGCCGGTGCCCGGCTCGGTCATCGCCAGGGCCCACATCTCCTCGCCGGAGACGAACTTCGGCAGGAAGCGCTTCTTCTGCTCGTCGTCGGCGAGCATCTTGATGTACGGCAGGCCGAGCAGCACGTGCACGCCGGAGCCGCCGAACTGGACGCCCGCGCGGGAGGTCTCCTCGTACATGACGGCTTCGAACTTGTACGAGTCGATGCCGGCGCCGCCGAACTCCTCGTCGACGCGGATGCCGAAGACACCCAGCTCGGCGAGCTTGTAGTAGAAGTCGCGCGGCGCCTGGCCGGCGGCGAACCACTCGTCGTAGACCGGGACGACCTCGGCCTCGATGAAGGCCCGGATGGTCTCCCGGAACGCCTCGTGGTCCTCGTTGAATACCGTACGGCGCACGGAGCCTCTCCTTCGACGGTGGCGGCGACTTTGGCTAAGCGCTTGCTCAGAGCTTGAAATACGAAGTTACCCGGCAGTCACTCGCACTGTCCAGAGTGAGCCTCAGCACTTCCGGCCGCACTTCGCAGTGCCAGCCACAGCTCCGTACGGACATCCATGTCGTCCAGGTCCGCGTCGAGCAGCGCGGCGCAGCGGGCCAGGCGCTGGCGGACGGTGTTGCGGTGCACCCCCAGGGCCACGGCCGTGCGGTCCCAGCTGCCGTGCAGCGAGAGCCAGGTGCGCAGGGTCGTGAGCAGCGGCTCGGTGAGCGGGGCGAGCAGCCGGCGGGCGTACGCGGCGGCCTCCTCCGGGTCCACCAGCGAGGCGTAGCCGCCGGTGCGGTGGCGCACGAGGGGCGAACGGGCGGCCTCGGCCCGGTGCAGGGCGCGGGCGGCCTGGGCGTCGGCGGCGGCCAGCTCCCCGGCCCCGACGGGCGCGCTCGCCCCCAGGGTCCAGCCGGGGTGCGGGCCGGTCTCCTGCCCGCCGGGGACGAGTACGCGCGCGTGGCCGTCGCCCGCCTCCACCAGCGGGCTGCCGAGGTCGGGCGGGGCGCCCTCACCGCGCGCGTGGACGACGGTCCAGGGCGCCTCGCCGAGCAGCGGCGCGACCTCGGCCGGAGCCGCGCCGAGCAGCAGCCGCACCAGCGCGGCCGACCGGGTGGCCTCGTCCGCGCCCTGCCGTTCGGCGGTGAGCAGCGAGAGCAGTACGGACGCGGTCCCCGCGATGGTGTGGTCCCCGGGCTCGCGCCGTTCGGTCGCGATCCCGAGCGCGAGCCCGCGCGCCCCGGCCAGCGCGTACGCGGCGAGCTGTGCGCTGCCCGCGGTGTCGCTGGCGGAGGTGGGTGAGGGCGGGAGAGCGGACGCGTCCGGGGACGGGGCCGTCGGGCCTGCGTGCGGCGCCCTCGCCCGGGCGCCCCGCTCCGGGGACACCACACCCGCCAGGCGGCGCAGCGCCGCCGCTTCCTCGGCGGAGGGCTCGCGGCCCGCCGCCCGTACCACCGAGCCCTCCGGGTCCAGCACCCCCGCCCAGCCCCCCAGCCGCACCGCGAGCTGGTGCAGGACCGCCGGGACCGGGTCCGGGCGGGCGGCCGCCGCGGCGAGGCCCTGCTGGGCCTGGGAGACCCGGCGCAGCTCGTGGTGGCGGGCCTCGGTCATCAGGCCCCAGACGGCGCGGGCGATCGCCGTGAACGTGGTCGGCGGCGGCACCTCCACCAGCGGCAGCCCGTGCCGCTCGCAGGCTGCCACAAGCGCCGCCGGAACCGTGTCGTACACCGGCGCGAGCCCGAAGCCCAGCGCCGCCGCGCCCGCCTCCGCGACCCGCGCCGCGTAGCGCTCCGGGTCCGCGAGCTGCACGCCCGCGGTGAGCAGCAGCTCCCCGCCGAGCAGATACGGATACGGGTCCGCCATCTCCGAGGCGTGCACCCAGTGCACCTCGGCCCCCGGCGGCCCGGCGATCTGCCGCAGGCCGAGGTCCGTACGGGCGAGCAGCGCGGAGAGCGGGACGGGAGTGGTGGGCGGGGCCGCCGCGGGCTCGGCAGGCATGGTCACTCCGTACATCGATGGGGCCTTAAGTGGAGGAAACGTACACTTCAGTATCGCTGGACGGCCGCCTAGGGTGGCGAGCGCGGGCCGCACGGGCCCGCGGGAACCACAGGCCGCCGGGTCCGTACGCAGGCCGATCACGAAGGGCACTTCACATGAGCAGCAACGAAACGCCGCGCGGTCCGATCGACTCGTCCCGCGTCCCGCGGTACGCGGGGCCCGCGACCTTCGCCCGGCTGCCCCGCCTCGACGAGGTCGGCACCGCCGACGTCGCCGTGGTCGGCGTGCCCTTCGACAGCGGTGTCTCCTACCGCCCGGGCGCGCGCTTCGGCGGCAACGCCATCCGCGAGGCCTCCCGGCTGCTTCGCCCCTACAACCCGGCCCAGGACGCCTCGCCCTTCGCGCTGGCCCAGGTCGCGGACGGCGGCGACATCGCCGTGAACCCGTTCAACATCAACGAGGCCGTCGACACGATCGAGGCCGCCGCCGACGACCTGCTCGGCACCGGCGCCCGGCTGATGACGCTCGGCGGCGACCACACCATCGCACTGCCGCTGCTGCGCTCGGTCGCCAAGAAGCACGGCCCGGTCGCGCTGCTCCACTTCGACGCGCACCTGGACACCTGGGACACCTACTTCGGCGCGGAGTACACCCACGGCACCCCGTTCCGCCGCGCGGTGGAGGAGGGCATTCTCGACACCGAGGCGCTCTCCCACGTCGGCACCCGCGGCCCGCTCTACGGCAAGCAGGACCTGACCGACGACGAGAAGATGGGCTTCGGCATCGTCACCTCGGCCGACGTCTACCGCCGCGGCGCCGACGAGATCGCCGACCAGCTGCGCCAGCGCATCGGAGACCGCCCGCTCTACATCTCGATCGACATCGACTGCCTCGACCCGGCGCACGCCCCCGGCACCGGCACCCCGGAGGCGGGCGGCATGACCTCCCGCGAGCTCCTGGAGATCCTGCGCGGCCTGGCCTCCTGCAACCTGGTCTCGGCCGACGTCGTCGAGGTCGCCCCGGCGTACGACCACGCCGAGATCACCTCGGTGGCCGCCTCCCACACCGCGTACGAGCTCACGACGATCATGTCCCGGCAGATCGCGGCGAGCCGCACCACCGGCGCGTAGCGACCCCGGCCGAGGGCGGGCGGCCGTACGTCGGCCGCCCGCCCTCGGCCCCCGGCTCCACCGAGAGGACGTGCAGTGACCCACGACCACCACGACCTGGTCCTGCGGCCCACGCCGCGTCAGGTGGAGGCGGCCCTCGACCCGCCCGCCCGTCGCCCGGCCGCCACCCCTCAAGGAAGCGCTACGCGCCACGCGTCGACTGGCCGCATCGGCGGCGACCTCGTCGTGGAGACCCTCCGGGGTCTCGGCGCGACCACCGTCTTCGGGCTGCCCGGCCAGCACGCCCTCGGGATGTTCGACGCGCTGCGCCGCTCGTCGATGACGTACGTCGGGCTGCGCGTCGAGAACAACGCCGCCTTCGCCGCCGACGCGTACGGCCGGGTCACCGGCGAGGCGGCCCCGCTGCTGCTGTCCACCGGCCCCGGCGCCCTCATGTCGCTGGCCGCGCTCCAGGAGGCCGCCGCGGCGAGCGCCCCCGTGCTCGCCATCGCCGCTCAGGTGCCCACGGCCGGACTCGGTGGCGGCCGCCACGGCTATCTGCACGAACTCCGCGACCAGCAGGGCTCGTTCCGGGACGTCGTGAAGTCCGTGCACACGGTCCGCACCCAGTCCCAGATCCCGTCCGCGATCGCGGCGGCCTGGGAGTCGGCGCTGACCGCCCCGCACGGCCCGGTCTGGGTGGAGATCCCGCAGGACGTGCTGCTCGCCGAGACCCCGCTGCCGGTCGTCACGGCTGTGGACGCGACCCCGCGCGAGCTGGTGCCGCGTCCCGAACTGACCGCTGTGGCCGCCGAGTTGCTGACGAACGCGGCCCGCCCGGCGATCATCGCGGGTGGCGGTGTCGTACGCTCCGACGCCTCCGGAAAGCTCCGCGCGCTCGCCGAGAAGCTGGACGCGCCGGTGGTCACCACCTTCGGCGGCAAGGGCGCCTTCCCCTGGGAGCACCCGCTCTCGCTCCAGTCCTGGATGGAGGACCGGCACACCACGGACTTCCTGGAGGACGCCGACGTCCTGCTCGTCGTCGGCTCGGGCCTGGGCGAACTCTCCTCGAACTACCACACGTTCAGGCCGCGCGGCCGGGTGATCCAGATCGAGGCGGACCTCGGCAAGCTGGAGTCCAACCACCCGGCGCTCGGCATCCACGCGGACGCCCGTATCGCGCTCTCGGCGCTCCTGGAGACCGTGGGCGAGCGCACCGACCCGGCGGCGGCCGCGGCCGTGCGGACCGTCCTCGCCAAGGTGCGCGAGCGCATCGCGGGGCAGGATCTGGAGGCCGAGCAGCGGATCCTGGCGCAGGTGCGCGCGGCCCTGCCCGACGACGCGCCCAGTTTCTGGGACATGACGATCCTGGCGTACTGGGCCTGGTCCGCCTGGCCGGGCGCGCTGCACTCGGCGCAGGGCGCGGGCGGCCTCGGCTACGGCTTCCCGGCGGCGATCGGGGCCGCCGCCGCCGACCCGACGCGGCCGGTGCTCGCGGTCTCCGGCGACGGCGGCGCGATGTACTCGATCGCCGAGCTCGCCACCGCGAAGCAGTACGACCTGCCGGTGACCTGGCTGATCGTCGACGACGGCGGCTACGGCATCCTGCGCGAGTACATGACGGACGCGTTCGGCGAGGCCACCGCGACCGAGCTGGCCCGCCCCGACTTCGTCGCGCTCGCCCGGTCCTTCGGCGTCGCGGCGGTCCGTACGAGCGCGGAGTCGCTCCAGGAGGACCTGGGCAAGGCGCTGGCGGCCCCCGGGCCCTCGGTGGTCGTCCTGCCCGCCGTACTGAGGATGTTCGCTCCGACGCATCTGTGATGCCGGAATCCGACCGGTCTATGTCCGCCTGTGACAGAGCTGTGACGGATTCGGTGGGCAACTTTCCCGTCCTCGACGAGTCATCTCAGGCGGGCGCACTGCACAGGTGCGCCCGCGTCATGACTTTCAGGGGACGGGGACGCTTTGCCCAGACAATTCCACACATCCCGAATATCCCGCCGCGCGCGCCGCGGCACGCTCTCCTTGGCCGTCGCCGCGGGCGTGCTCGCGCCGGTGGCCGCGGGTGCCGCGCCGGCCGCCGCCGCGACCTCGGTGACCTGCACCTCCGCCAAGGCCGGTCTCGCGGCCAAGCTGTCCAGCGACATCACCTCGGCGCTCAAGGGCCGCTCGTCGCTGACGGCCCTGGCCCTGTACGACCGCTCGACCGGCACCAAGTGCGAGCTGCGGGCGACCGACACCTTCGACTCCGCGAGCGTGGTCAAGGCCACCGTGCTCGCGACGCTGCTGTGGGACGCGGGCAGGCAGCACCGCTCGCTCACCTCGAACGAGCGCGCCCTGGCCACCGCGATGATCACCGCGTCGGACAACGACTCCACGTCCGCGCTGTGGAAGCAGCTCGGCACCGGCAAGGTGTCCGCGTTCCTCAAGGCCGCCGGGATGACCCAGACGACGCCGGGCTCCGGCGGCTACTGGGGCCTGACCCGGATCACCGCCCGCGACCAGGCCAAGCTGCTCGCGCTGCTGACCTCCCGTAACTCGGTGCTCAGCGACGACGCCCGCGAGTACGAGCTGGGACTGATGAACCGCGTCCGGTCCGACCAGCGCTGGGGCACGCCCGCGGGCGTCCAGGGCGGTACGACCGTGCACGTCAAGAACGGCTGGCTGCCGCGCGCCACGCACGGCTGGCGGGTGCACAGCATCGGCGCCTTCACGGACGGCGGCCACGACTACGGCCTCGCCGTCCTCACCGAGGACAACAGCTCGATGAGCCAGGGCATCGACACCATCGAGGCCGTCGCCCGCGCCGTCCACGCGGACCTCGGCCGCCCGGCCGAGGGCGGCAAGCCCTGGAACCCGCCGAAGTGGCAGCGGCCGACAGTGGCGAGCGAGGCCGTCCCGCCGGTGCCCGAGGCACCCGCGGGCCGCGACCTCGTCACGACGGTCCGGGGCCGCTAGCCCGACCCGTACGCCCCTGGAAGACCCGCCCGGTCCTACGACCAGAGGCGGGTCTTTCGCTGCCGGATGTTGCTACGGGATGAAATCCGCCGGTGACGGCGTTGGAGCCTTCCGGCGGAGCGGACAAACGGGAGGCACCAGTGGCGGCGGCAGAGCAAGGGTGGGCACGACGGCTCACCGGGTACGCCTGGCGGTACCGGCGCGATGTCGTGCTGGCGCTCGGGTCGTCGCTCGGCGGCATGGCGGTGATGGCTCTGGTCCCGCTGGTCACCAAGGTGATCATCGACGATGTGATCGGGGTCCACACCCGGTCCCTGGCGGTCTGGACCGGCCTTCTCATAGCCGCGGCGGTCGTCGTGTACGTACTGACGTACATACGCCGCTACTACGGCGGCCGCCTCGCCCTCGACGTCCAGCACGACCTGCGTACCGACATGTACGCGACGATCACCCGGCTCGACGGGCGGCGCCAGGACGAGCTCTCCACCGGCCAGGTGGTCGGCCGCGCCACCAGCGACCTCCAGCTCATCCAGGGCCTGCTCTTCATGTTGCCGATGACCATCGGCAACATCCTGCTCTTCCTGATCTCCCTGGCCGTGATGGCCTGGCTCTCCCCGCTGCTGACCCTGGTCGCACTGGCCGTGGCGCCCGCGCTGTGGTTCATCGCCCGGCTCAGCCGCACCCGGCTCTTCCCCGCCACCTGGTACGCCCAGGGCCAGGCGGCCGCCGTGGCGGGCGTCGTCGACGGCGCCGTCTCGGGCGTCCGCGTGGTCAAGGGCTTCGGCCAGGAGGACCAGGAGACCGGCAAGCTCCGCGAGGTGGGCCGCAAGCTCTTCGCGGGCCGGCTGCGCACCATCAAGCTGAACTCCCGCTACACCCCGGCCCTCCAGGCCGTCCCCGCGCTCGGCCAGGTCGCCATGCTGGCGCTCGGCGGCTGGCTCGCCACCCGGGGCGAGATCACCCTCGGCACGTTCGTGGCGTTCTCCACCTATCTGGCGCAGCTCGTCGGGCCGGTGCGGATGCTGGCCATGGTGCTCACCGTGGGCCAGCAGGCCCGGGCCGGCGTCGAGCGCGTCCTGGAGCTGATCGACACCGAGCCGTCCATCGCGGACGGCACCAAGGAACTGCCCGCCGACGCCCCGGCCACCGTCGAGTTCGACGACGTGCGCTTCGGGTACGAGGACGGGCGCCCGGTCCTGGACGGCTTCTCCCTGGAGATCCACCCCGGCGAGACCGTCGCCGTCGTCGGCGCCTCCGGCTCCGGCAAGTCCACCGTCTCGCTGCTGCTGCCGCGCTTCTACGACGTCACCCACGGGGCCGTCCTGGTCGGCGGTCACGACGTGCGTGAGCTGACCCTGGCCTCGCTGCGCGCCGCCATCGGCCTGGTGCCGGAGGACAGCTTCCTCTTCTCCGACACCGTGCGCGCCAACATCGCGTACGGGAAGCCGGACGCCACCCAGGAGCAGATCGAGGCCGCCGCGCGCGCCGCGCAGGCGGACCGCTTCATCTCCGAGCTGCCGGGCGGCTACGACACCACGGTCGGCGAGCACGGCCTGACCCTCTCCGGCGGCCAGCGCCAGCGCGTCGCCCTGGCCCGCGCCATCCTCACCGATCCGCGCCTGCTGGTCCTGGACGACGCCACCTCGGCCGTGGACGCGCGCGTGGAGCACGAGATCCACGAGGCCCTGAAGTCCGTGATGGCCGGGCGCACCACGCTGCTCATCGCCCACCGCCGCTCCACCCTCAACCTCGCGGACCGCATCGCCGTCCTCGACGAGGGCCGCCTCGCCGCCCTCGGCACCCACGAGGAACTGCAGCGCGACTCGGCGCTCTACCGCCGTCTGCTGACCGACCCCGACGAGCTGGGCGCGGTCTCGCCCGGCCACATCGCGCCGGCCGAGGCGGTGGAGGACCACACCGTACGGGACGAGCTGGACGCCGAGTTCGACGCCGAGCGGGGCATCACGCCCCCGCTGTGGATACGCGAGGACGAGCCCGTCTCCTCCGCCCCCGGCGGCCTGCCCTCCCCCAAGCCCTCAACTTCGTTCGGGCAGGGGGGACCCCCATCCCCCGAACTCCTCGCCCAGGTCGAGGCGCTGCCCCCGGCCGACGACACCCCGCACATCGACGAGGCCCGGGCGGTGCAGCCCGAGGAGTCGTACGGGCTGCGCCGACTGCTGCGCGGCTTCGGCCGCCCGCTGGCCGTCAGCCTCGGCCTCGTCGCGGTCGACGCGGGCATGTCCCTGCTGCTGCCGGTCCTGATCCGGCACGGCATCGACCAGGGCGTCAGCAAGATGGCGCTCGGCGCGGTGTGGGCGGCCGCGGGCCTGGCCCTGCTGACCGTGGCGATCCAGTGGGCCGCGCAGTTCGGCGAGACCCGGATGACCGGGCGCACCGGCGAGCGTGTCCTCTACAGCCTCCGGCTGAAGATCTTCGCCCAGCTCCAGCGGCTCGGCCTGGACTACTACGAGCGCGAGCTCACCGGCCGGATCATGACCCGGATGACCACCGACGTCGACGCGCTGGCCACCTTCCTGCAGACCGGCCTGGTGACCGCGTTCGTCTCCGTCGTCACCTTCTTCGGCATCATGCTGGCGCTCCTGGTCATCGACCTCCAGCTGGCGCTCGTCGTCTTCGTGACCCTGCCGCCGCTGATCATCGGCACGTACTTCTTCCGCAAGCAGAGCGTGAAGGCGTACGAGCTGGCCCGCGAGCGGGTCGCAGGGGTCAACGCCGACCTCCAGGAGTCGGTGAGCGGGCTGCGGATCGTCCAGGCCTTCGGCCGCGAGCGCGACGGCGCCGAGCGCTTCACCGCCCGCAGCGCCGACTACCGCAAGGCCCGTATCCGCGGCCAGTGGCTGATCTCGGTGTACTTCCCGTTCGTCCAGCTCCTGTCGTCGGTCGCGGCGGCCGCGGTGCTGATCGTGGGCGCCCACCGGGTCGACGCGGGCACCCTGACGACCGGCGCGCTCGTCGCCTACCTGCTCTACATCGACCTGTTCTTCGCCCCCGTACAGCAGCTCTCGCAGGTCTTCGACGGCTACCAGCAGGCGGCCGTCTCGCTGAAGCGCATCCAGGAGCTGCTGCGCGAGCCCACCTCCACGGCGGCGGCCGAGGAGCCGCTGGACGTGCTGTCCCTGCGCGGCGAGATCGCCTTCGAGGACGTCGACTTCGCGTACGGCGACGAGGAGGAGGCGCTGTCGGGCGTGAGCCTGCGGATCCCTGCCGGGCAGACCGTCGCGTTCGTCGGCGAGACCGGCGCGGGCAAGTCGACGCTGGTCAAGCTGGTCGCGCGGTTCTACGACCCGACCGGCGGCCGGGTCACCGCCGACGGCACCGATCTGCGCTCGCTCGACATCACCGCCTACCGGCACCGGCTTGGCGTCGTCCCGCAGGAGGCGTACCTGTTCGCCGGGACGGTCCGGGACGCCATCGCCTACGGGCGGCCCGACGCCACCGACGCCCAGGTCGAGGCGGCGGCCCGCGCGGTCGGCGCGCACGACATGATCGCCACCCTGGACGGCGGCTACCTCCACGAGGTCGCCGAGCGCGGCCGCAACCTCTCCGCCGGACAGCGGCAGCTGATCGCACTGGCCCGCGCCGAGCTCGTCGACCCGGACGTCCTGCTCCTCGACGAGGCCACCGCCGCCCTGGACCTGGCCACCGAGGCGCAGGTCAACCAGGCCACCGACCGGCTCACCGGCCGCCGCACCACCCTGGTCGTCGCCCACCGCCTCACCACGGCCGCCCGCGCGGACCGGGTCGTGGTGATGGACCACGGCCGGGTCGTCGAGGACGGCACCCACGACGAACTCCTCGCCCAGGACGGCCGGTACGCGAGCCTGTGGCGCACCTTCATCGGCGAGGACGAGCCCGCGGCGGTGTGAGCGGCTGAGTACGCGTACGTACGGAAATGAGTACCGGGGACGGTCCGCGCGGCGGGCCGTCCCCGGTTGGATCGGGGGCATGACCACGAACACCGGGTCCCAGCCCGCCCCGACCCCGACGACCTCCCTGCCCCGGCTGCGCTCGGCGGCCGTGCTCTCGGCGGTCGGGCTGATTCCGGCGGTGGTCCTCGCGGTGCTCGTCGTGGCCAGCTCGGACCGGTTCTCCCGGTGCCTGACCTACGGCGACTACTACCCGGACTGCGGCGACCACGGGGCGGGCGGCGCCCCGCTCGGCTGGGCCCTCGCCGTCGCCGGTCTCGCCCTGGTCTTCGTGCTGGCCGTGCCCGACCGCGCCCGGCGCGTCAAGGAGCTGCGGACAGCGGGCCTGTGCGTCCAGCTCATCGCGGAGCTGACCTTCCTCGGGATGCTGCTCAGCAACGCCTGACGGGACCGCCCCACTTCCGGCGCAACCGCGGGTAGCCCCCAGGCGTCCGTACTCACATACGCTCATGTGACGGAAGGGGGAAAGCGTGTTCGGTGGGGAAATGCGAGGGCTGCGCGGGCGGGCCGGCCCGGGTCTGGCGGTACTCCTGGCGACGGCTGCCCTGACCGTGCTCGGGCCGGGCGCGGGGAGTGCCGACGCGGCGGCCTCGTGCGGCGGCCGGCAGGTCAAGACGGTCCAGTTCGCCACCGGCGAGCTGCGGGTCTACAAGACGCACGGCTACGCGTGCGCGGTCGCGGTCGCCAAGTCGCCCGGCGCCAGACGGCAGATGGCGGTGACCATCCAGGCGCGCGGCGGCGGCCCGGTCTCGGACAGCGGCCGGTTCACCCGGCAGGCGGGCCCGGTCTCGGTGCACGCGATCAACCGCTGTGTACGGGCGTCGGGTTCGGTGGCGGGCAGTAGCGGCTCCACGGGCTGGATCCTGTGCTGAGCCGGCCTTGAGCAGAGGATGACAACGCTGCCATAACACCGCGGCCGGACAACCGGGTCTGGTGGTGCGGGTGTTGCCCCCGCTAGGTTCACGACGATCGCGTCACGTCGTGACCCCAGGGGAGAGTGCATGCGCAAGACGCTCAGATGGCTTCTTTCACTCGTCGTGCTCATAGGCACGGTGAGCGTGGCGGGAGCCACGGCAGGGGCGGCCACCGCCGCCGAGCCGGACATCAAGGACCGCATCCTGGCGATACCCGGGGTGAGTCTCATCGAGGAGAAGCCGTACCCCGGCTACCGGTACTTCGTCCTCAATTTCACCCAGCAGGTGGACCACCACAACCCCGCCGCGGGCACCTTCCAGCAGCGGATCACCCTGCTGCACAAGGACACCGGCCGCCCGACGGTCATGTACACCAGCGGCTACAACGTGTCGACCAACCCGAGCCGCTCCGAGCCGACCCAGATCGTCGACGGCAACCAGGTCTCGGTCGAGTACCGCTACTTCACCCCGTCCCGCCCCGCCCCGGCGGACTGGAACAAGCTGGACATCTGGCAGGCGGCCAGCGACCAGCACAGCATCTTCGAGGCTCTCAAGCCGGTGTACAGCAAGAACTGGCTGACGACCGGCGGCTCGAAGGGCGGGATGACGGCGACGTACTACAAGCGCTTCTATCCCAAGGACATGGACGGCGTGGTGGCGTACGTCGCCCCCAACGACGTGGTCAACGACGAGGACTCGGCGTACGACCGCTTCTTCCGGAACGTCGGCACCAAGGAGTGCCGCGACAAGCTGGAGGCGGTGCAGCGCGAGGCGCTGGTGCGCCGCAAGCCGCTGGAGCTGAAGTACGCGGAGTACGCGAAGGCCAACGGCTACACCTTCACCACGACCGGCTCCCTCGACAGGTCGTACGAGGCGGTCGTGCTGGACTACGTGTGGGCGTTCTGGCAGTACAGCCTGCTCTCGGACTGCGGCACCATCCCGGCGGACGCGCGGCACGCGACCGACCAGGCGATCTGGGACACGGTCGACACGATCTCCGGCTTCTCGTTCTACACGGACCAGGGCCTGGAGCCGTACACGCCGTACTACTACCAGGCGGGCACGCAGCTCGGCTCGCCCACCATCGAGCAGCCCTGGCTCGGCGGTCTGAGCCGCTACGGCTACCAGCCCCCGCGCCACTTCGTCCCGCGCTCCATCCCGATGCGCTTCCACCCGGCGGCGATGCCGCAGGTCGACACCTGGGTCCGGCACCACGCCGACCACATGCTGTACGTGTACGGCCAGAACGACCCGTGGGGCGCGGAGCGCTTCCGCCTCGGCGCGGGGACGCGTGACTCGTACGTGTTCACGGTCGCGGGCGGCAACCACGGCTCGAAGGTGGCGGGCCTGGCGGCCGAGCAGAAGGCGACGGCGACGTCGGCGATCCTGCGCTGGGCGGGCGTGCCCGCGACGACCGCGACCCAGGCCAAGCCCCTGGCGCGCTACGACGCGGTCCTGGACCGCCAGTCCATCGAGCGCGAGCCGACGCTGCGGCCGTAGGAGCGGGTCCGGTGTTCGTCTGCGGGCCGGTGGGGGCTTGTCACGCAGTTCGCCGCGCCCCTTGAATGCGCCCCTTCGGGGCGCCCATCAGGGGCGCGGGGAACTGCGCGAGCAACCAGGGACGGCCCGCAGACGAACGGGGTCCGAGGGCGTAGCCCCTCGGGGAATCACAGCCGCCGCGCGCACCCCACCCCGTCCCCGCCCCCTGGCAGCTCCACGTACAGCGCCGTCGACGCCGGGCAGTCCGGGCGGCGGGGCACCGCCGAAGTCACCCTGTACTCCGGCGGGTTGGCGCCCGACCCGTCGCACGGGGCTTCCTTCACCTGGTCCGCCCCCGCGTGGTAGACGCAGTCGCCCACCACCGTGAAGGGGCCGCCGCCCATCCCCGGGTCGCCCGGGTGTGGCGCCTCCAGGTTGCGCATACAGGCGTGGCCCGAGGCGCCCTCGCCCCCGATGTACAGCACGAAGTCCGTGTTCAGCGGGCACCCCGCCGCCCCGGCCGTCCGCGCCCCCTCGCTGCGCACGGAGACCCGTGCCACCGCCCGCTCGCTGGTGCACGGCACCTCGCGGAACGTCTGCCCCCGCGCCGCGCAGTCCCCGGGCCCGAGGAACGTGGCGCCGTAGGACGGTGTGGGGGCCGAGGCCAGGGGAGCCGCCGGGGCGGCCGGTGTCCTCTGGCAGCCCGTCAGCAGCAGCGTCCCGGCCCAGAGCGCGGCCGAAACGGCCCGAACCAGTCTTGCGGCACCGTACTCGTACATGTCGGACCCCCCGTACCAGCGTGACCGCTCACCGCGAGAACACGCCAGAGGGCCCAGGGGTTATCTCTGGAACGACAGACCGAATCCGATCGGGTACAGAACCCGGGCCGGATCGTCCCCGCGCGGCACCGCCACCGGCAGCCGCCCGGCCGGCGCGGCCCTGCCGGCCAGGACCCGTACCGCCGCCCGCAGTTCGACGTCCGTCCAGGAGTAGGTGGCGAGCGAGGCCGTGTACCCGCTGAGGTGGGCGATGTCGTACGGGTTGCGGATCGCGAGGTGCACCACCGGCACACCCGTCGCGCCGAGCGCCGCCACCAGCCGGGCCTGCGCCCCGCCCGGCCCCGCGTTGTACGTGCCCACCACCACCGCGTCCCTGCCCCGTGCCGCCGCCACCGCCGCGTCGATCTGCGCCTGCGTGGGCAGGGTTCCGGTCGACAGCGCGGTGGCGGTGAAGCCCAGCTCGGTCAGGGCCTTGGCCAGGACGGCCGTCGGCGGCCCGGTCGTCCCGGACGGCGACGCCGGGTCCGCGCCGACGACCAGCACGTTGCGGTGGCTTCGCCGTGACAGCGGGAGCAGCCCGCCCGTGTTGACGAGCAGGGTCGTCGTCCGCTCGGCCACCGCGTCGGCGGCGGCGAGGTGCGGCCGGGTGCCCACCACCCGGTCCACGTCGGGCTCCGACACATACGGATGGCTGAACAGGCCGCGCCGCTCCTTGAGTCCAAGGATCCGCAGGATCGATTCGTCGAGCCGGGCCGTGCTGATCTCGCCACTGGTGACCGCCGCCATCACACCGTTCCACGCCACCGCCAGGTCCGGCGGGTTGAGCAGCTGGTCGGCCCCGGCCTTCAGGGCGAGCACCGGCACCCGGTCGTCGCCGTACTTGTCCCGTACGCCCTGCATGCCGAGCGAGTCGGTGACGATCACCCCGCGGTAGCCGAGCTCCTCGCGCAGGATCCCGGTGAGGATCGGGTGCGACAGCGTCGCCGGGTCGTTGGACGCGTCCAACGCCGGGAACTGGATGTGCGCCGTCATGATCGAGTCGATCCCGGCGGCGACCGCGGCCCGGAACGGCGGCGCGTCCAGCTCCTCCCACTCCTGACGGCTGTGGGTGATCACCGGGATGCCGGTGTGGCTGTCGACCGTGGTGTCGCCGTGCCCGGGGAAGTGCTTGGCGGTCGCCGCGACCCCCGCTTCCTGGTAGCCGCGCACCTCCGCCGCCACCATCCTGGCGACCGCCGCCGGGTCGGCGCCGAAGGAGCGGACGCCGATGACCGGGTTGGCCGGGTTGACGTTCACATCGGCGTCGGGGGAGTAGTTCTGCCGGATCCCCAGCGCGCGCAGCTCGGCCCCGGCGACGCGCCCGACCGTACGGGCGTCGCGCGCCGATCTCCCGGCGCCGAGCGCCATCGCGCCCGGGAAGAGGGTGGCGGGGTAGCCGACCCGGCACACGATGCCGTGCTCCTGGTCGGTGGCGATGAGCAGCGGTACGGGCGTGGGCTGGGAGAGGCCCGCCCGCTGGATGCCGTTGGAGAGGCGGGCGATCTGGTGCGGGTCGCGGGTGTTGTGCGCCCAGCTGAAGTAGATGATGCCGCCGACGTGGTACTTGGCGATGAGCTCGGCGGCGGTGCGCACGCCCATCTCGCTCATGTTGGCGTCGGTGTCGGCCTGGTCGGGCGCGGTCGCGGAGTGTCCGTACACCCGCATCACGAAGAGCTGGCCGACCTTCTCCGCCAGGGACATCCGGGAGACGATCCGGCGCAGGCGGTCGTTCGGGGCGCGCCGCGCCTCGGCGTACGCGGGGAGCGCGGGTCCGACGGCGGCCGCGGCGGCCGTCGCGGCGGCGGTGGCGAGGAGGGTGCGTCTGGAGGTGCGGTGCGACACGGGCACTCCATCCCTAGGTCTGGAAGAAACTTCCAAACCGAACGGATAACCGGAAAGTTATTGCCGGTCAAGGGGGCGCGCACCGCCGGACCCGGAAAAAGGGGGCGGCCGCCACCGGCGCAGTCGGAGGGGGCGCACCGGTGGCGGCTGCGCTGCCGGCCGCAGGCGGTTGGAGAGGGGAGTCGGCCGTACGCAGCCAGCAGCGAGGACCGACACCGCTCTGCGGAGACTCACCGGCAGTACGGCACTTGGACGGGGCCCGTCACCGCGGGGTTCCCGGCCATGGCCCGTTCCGGGAAAAAGGTAGGGAACCGGGCCCGCGGGGTGGAGGGTTCGAGTGGGTCAGGGGTGGACGGGAGGCGGCGTTCCCGGTGGGCGGGGAGGCGCCGGTGTCACTGCCCCCGTGAGCAGCGCGGCCAGCCGTTCCCGACCGGCCGTCAGCAGCCCCGGCAGCTGCGCCGCGTCCGGGTACCAGCGCTTCTCGTACTCCCAGCACAGCCAGCCGTCGGGGCCGAGCGGCGCCAGGCAGTCCGCCAGCGGCAGCACCCCGGCGCCGATCGGCAGCGGGGTGGTGTCGTCGGCCGAGGCGATGTCCTTGACCTGGACGTATCCCAGATGCGGGGCGAGTGCCGCGTACGACTCGGCCGGGCTCTCGCCGCCGAGCCAGGTGTGCATCACGTCCCACAGCGCGCCTACTTCGGCCGCGTCGACCCGGTCCAGGACGCGGGCGACGGCCGCGCCCGTCCGGTGGGAGTCATGTGTTTCGAGCAGGACGCGCACCCCCCGGTCGGCGGCGAGCGCGGCCACCGACCGCAGCCGCCGCACGGCCACGCCGTCGTCCTGGGGGCCGCCCCGGCCGCCGGGGAAGACGCGTACGTACGAGGCGCCGAGGTCGTACGCGAGGTCCACCAGCGCGTCCAGCCGCTCGGCGTCGTCGGGGTCGGCCACGCGCGCGTACCCGGCGACGGTGAGCACGCGGACGCCGTGCGCCGCGAACTCCACAGCCACGTCGGCCCGTTGGCGGGCGCCGATGCCGGGGTGCACCGGCTCCTCCGGGTGGGCGCGGAGCTCGACGCCGTGGTAGCCGTGCGCGACGGCGAGGCGGACGACGTCGGCGACGGGGAGGCCGGGCACCCCGAGGGTGGAGAACGCGTACCGCACGCCGCTCACCGGTCCACCAGGCCCAGGGCCCGTTCCGAGTTCCCCGCCTGCGCCCCGACGCCCGGCAAGCACCCTCGGCGCACGGCGTCGCAGGACAGGTGGCTCCGCCACATGACCTGCGACGCCGCACGCCGAGCGCACGCACCGAACGCCGCTGCGCCCGCGCTTCGCGCGGACGACGGGGAACTCGGAACGGGCCCTGGCCGCCAGTCCTGGCCGACCAGGTCGGCGCCGTAGGAGCGGTGGGGCTTCTCGGCCACGAGGGTGAAGCCGTGGCGCAGACAGAGCGCGCCGGCGGCCGCGAGCACGTCGTTGGTCCACGGCACCAGCTCGCGGTAGCCCGCTTCGCGGGCGAAGGCGACGACCTCCGCCACCAGCCGGTCCCCGAGGCCGTGGTCACGGTCCCCGGGTTCCACGAGGAGCAGGCGCAGCCGCGCGGTGGCCGGCGCGTCGTCGCGTACGCACATCACGCACCCGGCGCGGCGCCCGTCCAGCTCCGCGATCCGGACGCGCTCCAGACGCGGGTCGTGGTCCCGGGCGAAGGCCGCGACGATCCCGGCGACCAGACCCTCGAAGGCGGTGTTCCGCCCGCACTCGGCGGCGTACAGCGCGCCGTGCCGCTCCGCGATCCAGCCCAGGCCGCCCGGGCGGGGGTCCCGCAGGACGGGCCCGGCGCGCGGCGAGGTGGAGTGTGTGTCGGCCACGGGGCCAGTATGCCGGGCGGACGTCACCGTACGGCGGACCCGGAGGTCTCCACCGGTCCGCCCCGCGAAACCGAGCCACCCCGCGAAACCGATTCGCCTCGCACCACCGCCTCGAACCGCTCCACGGTCTCCCGGAGCACCTCCACCCCCTTCCGCCCCCACAGCCCCTCGTTGAACAGCTCGACCTCCACGGGGCCCGGGTAGCCCGCCGCGCCCACCCGCTCGTACCACCCCCACAGGTCGATCACACCGTCCCCGAGCTGGCCGCGCCCGGTCAGGACGCCGGCGGGCAACGGTGTGATCCAGTCAGCCAGTTGGAAGGAGTGGATGCGCCCGCCCGCCCCGGCGCGGGACACGGCGGCCGGGGCCAGGTCGTCCCACCAGACGTGGTAGGTGTCGACGACGACCCCCACCTCCTCGGCCGGGAACCGCTCGGCGAGCTCCAGGGCCTGGCCGAGGGTGGACACGACACAGCGGTCCGAGGCGTACATCGGGTGCAGCGGCTCGATCGCCAGGCGTACGCCCCGGGCGCGTGCGTACGGCCCGAGTTCGGCCAGGGCGTCGGCGACCCGCTCCCGCGCCCCGGCCAGGTCCCGGCTGCCCTCGGGCAGTCCGCCCGAGACAAGGACCAGCGTGTCCGTGCCCAGGGCCGCCGCCTCGTCGATCGCCGCCCGGTTGTCGTCGAGCGCACGTACGCGCGCGTGGGGCTCGCTCGCCGTGAAGAAACCGCCCCGGCACAGCGTGGTGACGCTCAGCCCGGCGTCCCGGACGAGCCGCGCGGCCGCCTCGACGCCGTAAGCCCGGACGGGCTCGCGCCAGAGCCCGACGCCCGGCACGCCCGACTCCACGCAGGCGCCGACGAGTTCGGGCAGCGAGAGCTGCTTCACGGTCATCTGGTTGATGCTGAGACGGGAGAGGTTCATGGGATCGAGGGGGCTCATGAGGTGACTCCGTAGACCGTGAGCAGGGTGCGCATACGGGACTCGGCCGCCTCCGGGTCCGGGAACAGGCCCAGACCGTCGGCCAGTTCGTACGCCCGCGCCAGATGCGGCAGCGAGCGGGCCGACTGGAGGCCGCCGACCATCGTGAAGTGGTCCTGGTGGCCCGCCAGCCAGGCGAGCAGGACCACGCCGGTCTTGTAGAAGCGGGTCGGCGCCCCGAAGAGGTGGCGGGCGAGCTCGACGGTCGGGTCCAGACGCTTGCGGAAGCCCGCGGGATCGCCTGCGTCCAGTGCCCGTACCGCGTCCGCGGCCATCGGGCCAAGCGGGTCGAAGATCCCCAACAGGGCGTGGCTGAAGCCCTGTTCGTCGCCCTCGATCAGCTCGGGGTAGTGGAAGTCGTCGCCCGTGTAGCACTTCACACCGTCCGGCAGGCGCCGTCTGAGCTCCACCTCCCGGCGGGCGTCGAGCAGCGACACCTTGACGCCGTCGACCTTCTCCGCGTGGGCGGCGACGATCCCCAGGAACGCCTCCGTGGCCGTGTCCAGGTCCGGTGAGCCCCAGTACCCGGCGAGCGCCGGGTCGAACATCGGGCCGAGCCAGTGCAGGATCACCGGCCGGGCGGTCTGCTCCAGCAGCCGCCCGTACACCGCCGGATAGTCCTCCGGGCCGCGCGCCACCGCCGCCAGCGCCCGCGACGCCATCAGGATCGCCTGGGCGCCGACGCCTTCGACGAGGGCGAGCTGCTCCTCGTACGCGGCCGTCACCTCGGCGAGCGAGGCGTTCGGGGAGTCCGGGGCGGCCGGGGTCAGCTGGTCGGTGCCCGCCCCGCACGCGATCCGCCCGCCGACCGCCCGCGCCTCGGCGGACGAGCGCCGGATCAGCTCGGCGGCCCCGGCCCAGTCCAGGCCCATCCCGCGCTGCGCGGTGTCCATCGCCTCCGCGACACCGAGTCCGTGCGCCCACAGATGGCGGCGGAAGGCGAGCGTGGTTTCCCAGTCGACGGCCGCCGGTCCTCCGGGCGCGGTGTCGGCGTACGGGTCGGCGACGACGTGCGCCGCCGAGAAGACCGTACGGGAGACGGGCGGGCCGCCCGGGGCGACGGCGACCGGGTCGGGGCGCGGCTCGTACCGTACGAGCGCCCCGCCCGCGCGCGGCAGCAGCAGGCTCACAGCGCGATCTCCGGCACCTCGATACGACGGCCCTCGGCCGAGGACCGCAGCCCCAGCTCGGCCAGCTGCACTCCGCGCGCGCCCGCCAACAGATCCCAGCGGTAGGGGGTGTTGAGAGCCACATGGCGCAGGAAGAGCTCCCACTGGGCCTTGAAGCCGTTGTCGAACCCGGTGCCGGGCCCGGTGTTGTCCGGCACCTCCTGCCACTGCTCGCGGAACGACTCGGTCGCGGGCAGGTCCGGGTTCCACACCGGCTTGGGGGTCGCGGCGCGGTGCTGGGCGCGACAGGTGCGCAGGCCCGCCACCGCCGAGCCCTCGGTGCCGTCCACCTGGAACTCGACCAGCTCGTCCCGGTGCACGCGGACCGCCCAGGACGAGTTGATCTGGGCGACCGCGCCGCCCTCCAGCTGGAAGATCCCGTACGCGGCGTCGTCGGCGGTCGCGTCGTACGGCTTGCCCCCCTCGTCCCAGCGCTGCGGAACGTGCGTGGTCGCCAGCGCCTGTACGGAGGTCACGCGGCCGAAGAGCTCGTGCAGCACGTACTCCCAGTGCGGGAACATGTCGACGACGATGCCGCCGCCGTCCTGGGCGCGGTAGTTCCACGACGGGCGCTGGGCGCTCTGCCAGTCGCCCTCGAAGACCCAGTAGCCGAACTCGCCCCGAACCGACAGGATCCGGCCGAAGAAGCCGCCGTCGACCAGCCGCTTCAGCTTCAGCAGGCCCGGCAGAAAGAGCTTGTCCTGGACGACGCCGTGCTTGATCCCGGCGTCCCGGGCGAGCCGGGCGAGCTCCAGGGCGCCGGACAGGCCGGTCGAGGTGGGCTTCTCGGTGTAGACGTGCTTGCCCGCGGCGATCGCCCTGGCGAGGGACTCCTGGCGGGCGGAGGTGACCTGGGCGTCGAAGTAGATCTCCACGGTGTCCTCGGCGAGCACGGCGTCCAGGTCGGTGGACCAGTGGGCGAGCCCGTGCCGCTCGGCGATGGCCCGCAGCGCGGGCTCGCGGCGGCCCACCAGGACGGGCTCGGGCCACAGGACCGTGCCGTCGCCGAGGTCCAGGCCGCCCTGGTCGCGCAGGGCGAGCAGGGAGCGTACGAGGTGCTGGCGGTAGCCCATGCGGCCGGTGACGCCGTTCATGGCGATCCGCACGGTCCGGCGTGCAGGTGTGGGTGTCATCTGAAGCCCCTTCAATCCCCTCAGCCCCTTCCGTACCGGCTGGCGGGGCGCGGTGATCCAGCGGTGATCTACTGGTAACAGCTGTAGCAAGCGCTTTCTATCGAGGGGGACGCTAGCCTGCGCACAGCGCCGCCGACAAGAGGCGCGCGGCGGACCACCCCAAGTGCCCAAAAGACGTGCCCGGAGGCAGAGATGACAGCGACCCTCGCGGATGTGGCGGCGCGCGCCCGGGTGTCCCCGGCGACCGTCTCGCGGGTGCTCAACGGCAACTATCCGGTCGCCGCGGCCACCCGCGAGCGCGTCCTGCGGGCCGTCGACGAACTGGACTACGTCCTGAACGGGCCCGCGAGTTCGCTCGCCGCCGCCACCTCCGACCTGGTCGGCATACTCGTCAACGACATCGCCGACCCCTTCTTCGGCATCATGGCGGGCGCGGCCCAGTCGGAGATCGGCGGCGGCCCCGGGGCCCGCGAGAAGCTGGCCGTGGTCTGCAACACGGGGGGCTCGCCGGAGCGCGAACTCACCTACCTCACCCTGCTCCAGCGCCAGCGCGCGGCGGCGGTCATCCTCACCGGCGGCGCCCTGGAGGACCCCGGCCACGCGGCGGCGGTCGCGGCGAAGCTGGGGCGGCTGGCGGAGGCGGGGGCACGGATCGTGCTGTGCGGACGGCCGCCGCTGGCGCTTTCCGGGCCCGCCACCGGGGCGGGGGCGCGGGTCGACGCCCGGCCCGCCGGGCCCGTCGCGGCGACGCTCACCTTCGACAACCGGGGTGGCAGCCGTCGGCTGACGGAGCATCTGCTCGCGCTCGGCCACCGCCGCATCGGCTATGTCGCGGGCCCCGAGGAGCGCACGACGACCCGGCACCGCGTCGAGGGCCACCTGGCCGCGCTCGCGGACGCGCGCGTGGCGCCCGGCCCGCTCGTCCACGGCTCGTACGACCGCCGCTCCGGCTACGACGCGACCCTCGAACTTTTGCGCCTCGACCCGTCGTTGACGGCGGTCGTGGCCGCCAACGACACCGTCGCGCTCGGCGCCTGCGCGGCCCTGCGCGACCGCGGTCTGTCCATCCCGGACGACGTCTCGGTGGCGGGCTTCGACGACCTCCCGTTCAGCACGGACGCCGTCCCCGCCCTGACGACGGTACGGCTGCCGCTGTACGAGGCGGGGGCGCGGGCGGGACGGCTCGCGATGGGCAAGGAGCCGGTGCCGCCGGGCGGGATCGCCACGGTGCACGGCGAGTTGATGGTCCGGGGCTCGACCGGTCGTACGCGCGCGTAGAGGACGTGCGGGGGTCTTCGGCGGGGTGCAACTCGGTGCCGGATTCCCGCCAGCGAGCGGGGGCGCGGCAGAACAGGATCAGGTGCACGGCCTCCGGTTCGCCCGTCCGGGGCGAGGGCCGCACCCGAGGAGACAACCCCATGGACCTGCAACTTTCCGGCCGCTCCGCACTCGTCACCGGTGCCTCGAAGGGCATCGGCCTGGCGGTGGTGCGCACGCTGCTCGACGAGGGCGCGCGGGTGGTCGCGGTGTCCCGCCGCACCAGCCCGGAGCTGGAGAAGCTGGCCCGCCCCGAGCTCGTCCACGTGGCGGCCGACCTCATGGACCCCGAGGCCCCCGCGCGCGTGGTGGCCCGTACGGTCGAGGAGTTCGGCGCTCTGGACATCCTGGTCAACAACGCGGGCGGCCCGCCGCCGGGCGTGTCTCTGCCGCGCACGTCGTTCCTGGACGCGCCGGACGCGGACTGGGCAGCCATCTTCGAGTTCAACCTGTTCTCGGCGGTACGGGCGGTCCGCGCGGCCCTGCCGCACCTGCTCGCCGAGGGCGGCGGCGCCGTCGTCAACGTCTCGACGGGCCTGGCGCGTCAGCCCGCGGTCGGCAACGCCGAGTACGGCGCGGCGAAGGCGGCCCTGACCAACTTCACGAAGGTCCTGTCGGAGGAGTACGCCCCCCAGGGCGTCCGCTTCAACACGGTGTCGCCGGGTGCGGTGCGGACGGCGTGGTGGACCGAGGAGGGCGGCGCGGCGGACGTCATCGCGGCGATGGCGGGCTCGGACCGCGACACGGTGATGGACACCCTGGCCCCCCAGATGATGAACGTCTCCACGGGCCGCCTGGTCACGCCCGAGGAGATAGCGGACGCGGTGGCCCTGCTGGTGTCCCCGAGGTCGGGCAGCACGACGGGGGCGGACTTCGTGGTGGACGGGGGGTATCTGAAGGGGGTGTGACCCCGTAGGGGTCTGGGGCCCGGGGTGCGGTCCCGGTGGGCTATTTGGGCCCCTTGCCCGCCGCGCCCCGCTTGCTCAGTACCGCCAGCACCACCGGGACCAGCAGCTCAAGTCCCCGCGTCACCGTCGCGACCGGGAGGCCCGTCTTCTTCGCGACCGCCGTGGCCACCGGCTTCGTCGCCTTCGCCAGGACCCCGGCCATCAGGCCGCCGCCGACCGCCCCGAGGCCGCCGAGCGTGGCCACGCCCCGCAGGGGCGCGTCCTGTGGCCGTGCATCCTGCGGGGGTGCCGCCGCCTCCGACGCCACCGCGTCCGGGGGCAGCCCGTCGGCCAGCTCGGAGGCCGCCGACTCCACGACGCGCTGGGCGCCGGCCGGATCCGTACCGAGCTGCTGGGCGAGCTGCTGCAGCCCGTCGTCCCCCAGCTCGTTCAGTACATCCTGTTCAAAGCTGGAATCGTCACTCATGGGCGAAACGCTACGACCGGCCCCCTTTGTCGGCACGTCGAGATTCCGGAAAAACTACTGCCCGCAGTCGTACAACCCTTGTGGCGTGATGGGTGTCTTACTTTGCGTCGGCGTTCCAGGGGAGGGATCCGGGGGGATCCGAGGGAATGCCGATTGGGGAGGGACAGGGGAGGGAATCGAGGGGCCCGGTCATACGGACCGGGCCCCCTTGAATTCCGGCGCCTCCAACAGCCGTCCCCCACGGGAAAGTTATCCACAGGCGCCCCGCGGTGTCCGAGCCCACGGGTAGCGTCGGATCATGTCCAATCTCGCGGTGGTCGAAGGGGTCCTGGAGCGGATCACGTATGCCAACGAGGAGAACGGCTACACGGTCGCCCGGGTCGACACCGGGCGCGGCGGTAGCGATCTCCTCACGGTGGTCGGCTCGCTGCTCGGCGCGCAGCCGGGCGAATCGCTGCGGATGGAGGGCCGCTGGGGCTCGCATCCGCAGTACGGCAAGCAGTTCACGGTGGAGAACTACACGACCGTGCTGCCCGCCACCATCCAGGGCATCCGGCGCTACCTCGGCTCGGGCCTGATCAAGGGCATCGGCCCCCGTATCGCCGACCGCATCGTGGAGCACTTCGGCACGGACACGCTCGACGTCATCGAGCAGCAGCCCAAGCGCCTCGTGGAGGTGCCCGGCCTAGGCCCCAAGCGCACCAAGCTCATCGGAGCCGCCTGGGAGGAGCAGAAGGCCATCAAGGAAGTGATGGTGTTCCTCCAGGGGGTCGGCGTCTCCACCTCCATCGCCGTGCGCATCTACAAGAAGTACGAGGACGCCTCGATCTCCGTGGTGAAGAACCAGCCCTACCGGCTGGCCGCCGACGTCTGGGGCATCGGCTTCCTCACCGCCGACCGCATCGCCCAGGCCGTCGGCATCCCGCACGACAGCCCGGAGCGCGTCAAAGCGGGTTTGCAGTACGCGCTGTCCCAGTCCACCGACCAGGGCCACTGCTTCCTGCCCGAGGAGCAGCTCATCGCGGACTCGGTGAAGCTCCTCCAGGTCGACACGGGCCTGGTGATCGACTGCCTGGCCGAGCTGGTCGCCGAGGAGGGTGTCGTCCGCGAGCCGGTCCCGGGCCCGGTGGGCGGGGCCGAGCGGGTCAACGCCGTCTATCTGGTCCCCTTCCACCGCGCCGAGCTCTCCCTCGCCGCGCAGGTCGTCCGGCTGCTGCGCACCGGCGAGGACCGGATGCCGGGCTTCCAGGACGTGGACTGGGACCGGGCCCTGTCCTGGCTCGCCGCGCGCACCGGCGCCGAGCTCGCCCCCGAGCAGCAGGAAGCCGTGCGGCTCGCCCTGACCAGCAAGGTCGCGGTGCTCACCGGCGGCCCCGGCTGCGGCAAGTCCTTCACCGTGCGCTCCGTCGTCGAGCTCGCCCGGGCCAAGCAGGCCAAGGTGGTGCTCGCCGCGCCCACCGGCCGCGCCGCCAAGCGGCTCGCCGAGCTCACCGGCGCCGACGCGTCGACGGTGCACCGCCTGCTGGAGCTGAGACCGGGCGGCGACGCGGCGTACGACAAGGACCGCCCGCTCGACGCCGATCTGGTCGTGGTCGACGAGGCCTCGATGCTCGATCTGCTGCTCGCCAACAAGCTGGTGAAGGCGGTCGCCCCGGGCGCGCACCTGCTGATGGTCGGCGACGTGGACCAACTGCCCTCGGTCGGCGCCGGCGAGGTGCTGCGCGATCTGCTCGCCGAGGGCGGACCGGTGCCGAGGGTGCGCCTCACCAGGATCTTCCGCCAGGCCCAGCAGTCCGGCGTGGTCACCAACGCCCATCGCATCAACTCCGGCGTCCCGCCGCTCACCCAGGGCCTCAGCGACTTCTTCCACTTCGTGGAGGAGGAGACCGAGGACGCCGGGCGGCTCACCGTCGACGTGGCGGCGCGGCGCATCCCCGCCAAGTTCGGCCTCGACCCCCGTCGCGACATCCAGGTGCTCGCCCCGATGCACCGCGGCCCGGCGGGCGCGGGCAACCTCAACGGCCTCCTCCAGCAGGCCATCACGCCGGCCCGCCCCGATCTGCCGGAGAAGCGGTTCGGCGGCAGGGTGTTCCGGGTGGGCGACAAGGTCACGCAGATCCGGAACAATTACGAGAAGGGCAAGAACGGTGTCTTCAACGGCACCGTCGGCGTGGTGACCGCGCTCGACCTGGACGAACAGCGGCTGACGGTGCTGACGGACGAGGACGAGGAGGTGCCGTACGACTTCGACGAACTGGACGAGCTGGCCCATGCGTACGCGGTGACGATCCACCGCTCGCAGGGCAGTGAATACCCGGCGGTGGTGATCCCGGTCACCACGGGCGCCTGGATGATGCTTCAGCGGAACCTGCTCTACACGGCGGTGACCCGGGCCAGAAAACTCGTCGTACTGGTGGGGTCCCGCAAGGCGATCGGCCAGGCAGTGCGTACGGTTTCCGCAGGCAGACGCTTTACCGCACTCGCTCACCGGCTGTCAGGAGGCGGTTTGGTGTGAAACATCACCTGGGGCTTCCAGAACCGGGGCGAAGGGGGCAGGATGAGCAGGTTGACGGCACTGAGTGCCGCTAATGAGCCCAACGGGCGACCCCGAGTGCACTCTGCTGAGCCAAGTGGGGGATGGTAGAGACAGTCAGGGCACCTCGAAGAAGAGGCACTACGTCGGTGAGGGATGACGTGAGCGAGAACGCTAACAACGCTGTAGTACTGCGGTTCGGCGATGGCGAGTACACCTACCCGGTGATCGACAGCACCGTCGGCGACAAGGGCTTCGACATCGGGAAGCTCCGGGCCCAGACCGGTCTCGTGACCCTGGACAGCGGATACGGCAACACGGCCGCCTATAAATCCGCGGTCACCTACCTCGACGGCGAACAGGGCATCCTGCGCTACCGCGGCTACCCGATCGAGCAGCTGGCTGAGCGCTCGACCTTCCTGGAGGTCGCGTACCTGCTCATCAACGGCGAGCTGCCGACGGTCGACCAGCAGTCGACGTTCAAGAGCGAGATCACCCAGCACACGCTGCTGCACGAGGACGTCAAGCGCTTCTTCGACGGCTTCCCGCGGGACGCCCACCCGATGGCGATGCTCTCCTCGGTCGTCTCGGCGCTGTCCACGTTCTACCAGGACAGCCACAACCCGTTCGACGAGAAGCAGCGTCACCTCTCGACGATCCGCCTGCTCGCCAAGCTTCCGACGATCGCGGCGTACGCGTACAAGAAGTCGATCGGCCACCCGTTCGTCTACCCGCGCAACGACCTCGGCTACGTCGAGAACTTCCTGCGGATGACGTTCTCGGTCCCGGCGCAGGAGTACGAGCTGGACCCGGTCGTCGTCTCGGCGCTCGACAAGCTGCTGATCCTGCACGCGGACCACGAGCAGAACTGCTCGACCTCCACGGTCCGCCTGGTCGGCTCGTCGCAGGCCAACATGTTCGCCTCGATCTCGGCGGGCATCTCGGCGCTGTGGGGCCCCCTGCACGGTGGCGCCAACCAGTCGGTCCTGGAGATGCTGGAAGGCATCCAGGCCAACGGCGGCGACGTCGACTCCTTCATCCGCAAGGTGAAGAACAAGGAGGACGGCGTCCGTCTGATGGGCTTCGGCCACCGGGTCTACAAGAGCTTCGACCCGCGCGCGAAGATCATCAAGGCTGCCGCGCACGACGTCCTGTCGGCCCTCGGCAAGTCCGACGAGCTGCTCGACATCGCGCTGAAGCTGGAGGAGCACGCGCTCTCCGACGACTACTTCGTCTCGCGCAACCTGTACCCGAACGTGGACTTCTACACGGGTCTGATCTACCGCGCGATGGGCTTCCCGACCGAGATGTTCACGGTCCTGTTCGCCCTGGGCCGCCTCCCGGGCTGGATCGCCCAGTGGCACGAGATGATCAAGGAGCCGGGTTCCCGCATCGGCCGCCCGCGCCAGATCTACACGGGCGAGGTCCTGCGCGACTTCGTCCCGGTCGAGGCCCGCTAACCCGATCGCTTGCAACCCCCTGGGTTCGGGATGCCCCCAACCCCCGGCGAATGAGTCGAAGGGGTGTGCCGTTGTCGAGACGGCGAACGCGCGGAGGCCCGACGAAGGAGGGTCGAGCACGATCGCCGTCTCGACAACGGCTTTTGCGCCCCGGAGGCGAACCGAGCCTCAAAAAAATACAGAAGCGCCCCGCCCACCGATCCCCCCACGGGTCGGCGGCCGGGGCGCTTCCCATTACCCGGTGCGGATTCCCCCCACGGGATCCGGCCGGGAGTCCGGCGGTCTGCCGGGGTACGTACGTAACGGGTGGGCCGCTCAAAGCTCCCCGTTGTACGTGCCCCGGCCAACGCGCTGCCTGGAACGTCCCCCAAGACATTCCATGGACGTCCCCCAAGACGTCCTCGGCATCGACCACTTAGACTCCCGAACCCGTCCGATGGTTACCTCATAATCTCTGTGATCTAGCTCTCTTTGTGGAGATCAGGTGAAGGAGCGCAACCGTAGGCTGTTGGTTACCACGAAGACCGAGGAGAACGCCATAGCCGCGCCCGCGATCATAGGGTTCAGCAGGCCCGCCGCGGCGAGCGGAACCGCGGCCACGTTGTAGCCGAAGGCCCAGAACAGGTTGCCCTTGATGGTCGACAGGGTCCGCCGGGAGAGCCGGATCGCGTCGGCCGCGACCCGCAAGTCCCCCCGTACGAGGGTCAGGTCGGACGCCTCTATCGCCGCGTCCGTTCCGGTGCCCATCGCCAGACCCAGATCGGCGGTGGCCAGCGCGGCCGCGTCGTTGACGCCGTCGCCCACCATCGCCACCGAACGGCCTTCGGCCTGGAGCCGCTTGACCACGTCGACCTTCTCCTCGGGCAGCACCTCGGCGTGGACGTCCTCAGCGGCGATCCCGACCCGGGCCGCCACCGACTCGGCCACGGCCCGGTTGTCCCCGGTCAGCAGTACCGGCCGCAGCCCGAGGCCGCGCAGCAGGGACACCGCCTCGGCACTCGTCTCCTTCACCGCGTCGGCGACGGTCAGGACGCCCCGGGCGGCCCCGTCCCAGGCCACCACGACCGCCGTACGACCGTCTGCCTCGGCGGCCTTCTTGGCGGCCGCGAGCGCGGGGGGCAGTTCGACGCCCCGGCCCACGAAGACCGCGTGCCCCTCCACCACGCCCTCCACCCCGCGCCCGGGCAGGGCCAGGAAGGACTCGGGCACGGGCAGCTCCCCGGCCCGCTCGGCGGCACCCTGGGCGATGGCGCGGGCGATGGGGTGCTCGGAGGAGTGCTCCAGGGCGCCCGCGTACCGGAGCACCTCCTTGTCGTCGGTGCCGTCCGCCGCGTACACGTCGTACAGGGTCATCCGCCCCGTGGTGACCGTGCCCGTCTTGTCGAGGACGACGGTGTCGACGCGGCGGGTGGTCTCCAGGACCTCGGGGCCCTTGATGAGGATGCCGAGCTGGGCGCCGCGGCCGGTGCCGACCATGAGCGCGGTCGGGGTCGCGAGCCCCAGGGCGCACGGGCAGGCGATGATCAGGACCGCGACGGCGGCCGCGAAGGAGGCCATGATGTCGTCGGTGGCGAGCAGCCAGACGACGAGCGTGCCGAGCGCGATGAGCAGCACGGCGGGGACGAAGACGCCGGAGATGCGGTCGGCGAGGCGCTGGACCTCTGCCTTGCCGTTCTGCGCGTCCTCCACCAGGCGGGCCATCCGGGACAGCTGGGTGTCGGCGCCGACCCGGGTCGCCTCGACGACCAGACGGCCGCTCGCGTTGACGGTGGCGCCGGTGACGCCGTCGCCCGCGCTCACGTCGACGGGGACGGACTCGCCGGTCAGCATGGACGTGTCCACGGCGGACGCGCCCTCCACGACCGTCCCGTCGGTCGCGACCGTCTCGCCGGGCCGCACCACGAACCGGTCCCCGACGCGCAACTCGCCGATGGGTACGCGCACTTCACTGCCGCCACGGAGGACGGCGACGTCCTTGGCGCCGAGTTCGAGCAGCGCCCGCAGGGCCGCGCCCGCCTTCCGCTTGGAGCGGGCCTCCAGGTAGCGGCCGAGCAGGATGAAGGTGACGACGCCGGCGGCGACTTCCAGGTAGATGGTGGAGGCGCCGTCCGCGCGGCTGACGGTGGCGTCGAACCCGTGGCGCATCGCGGGCATCCCCGCGTCGCCGAAGAACAGCGCCCACAGCGACCAGAGGAACGCGGCGAGGGTGCCCACCGAGACGAGGGTGTCCATGGTGGCCGCGCCGTGGCGCAGATTGGTCCAGGCGGCCCTGTGGAAGGGCAGTCCGCCCCAGACGACGACCGGCGCGGCGAGCGTCAGGCTCAGCCACTGCCAGTTGTCGAACTGGAGTGAGGGGACCATGGCGAGCAGGACGACGGGCGCGGCGAGCAGGGCCGAGACCTGGAGCCGCTGCCGCAGGGCGGCCAGCGCCTGCGCCGCCCTGCTCTCGGCGGCTCCCGCCGCGTCGGTGCGGGGTGCGATCGGCTCCCGCCGGTCGGCCTCCGGCGCGGTGGTGGCCCCTATGGTCTCCCGCAGGGGCTCGGCCGCCAGGGGCGTGGGAGGCGGTGGGGGCTCCGGAGGCGCCAGTGACTCGGCGGTGTACCCCATCTTGACGACCGTCGCGACCAGCCCCGCCACCTCGACGCCGTCGCCGAAGGCGACCTTCGCCTTCTCGGTCGCGTAGTTGACCGTCGCCTCCACCCCGTCCAACCGGTTCAGCTTCTTCTCGATGCGGGCCGCGCACGAGGCGCAGGTCATGCCGCCGATGGTCAGTTCGACCAGGTTGCTTTCCACGTGAGCTCCTGAAAAAGAGACCGGGCCGTACGGCGCGGAAGCGCTCGTCGTACGGCCCGGAAGAGGAAGATCGGGCTTTCAGGCCCGGCCGACCAGCTCGAAGCCGGCCTCGTCGACCGCCGCGCGGACGGCCTCGTCGTCCAGCGGCGCGGCCGAGACGACGGTCACCTCGCCGGTCGCGGCGACGGCCTTCACCGAACCGACGCCGGCGATCTCGCCGATCTCACCCGACACGGCGCCCTCGCAGTGCCCGCAGGTCATACCGGAGACCCGGTAGACGGTGGTGACGGAGCCGACCTGGACGTCGGCCGGGCCGGCGCTGTGGCAGGAACCGGCGGGCGAGCAGCAGGAGCCGGTTGTGGCGACGGCGGCTTCGGTCTCGGCGGTCATGGAGTTCTCCTCTTCGGGGCGGTACGGATCCATGGTGCACCAGAGGGCCACGGGAAGGCCGGGGCCCTCTGACAGGATCCACGTTATACCCCTAGGGGGTATTAATCCAGTAACCGCTCCACCTCCTCAGTCAGTCGTTCGCCCTGCGGCTCCGGTTCCCTGGGCGGCGCGCGACCCAGGTGCGGATGGTGTCGGCGTACCAGAAGGGCTTGCCGTTCTCGACCGTGTCGGGCGGGGGCAGCAGCCCGTGCTTGCGGTACGAGCGGACCGTGTCCGGCTGTACGCGGATGTGCGCGGCGATCTCCTTGTACGACCAGAGCCGTCGGTCGGTCATGGTGGGCACCTCCCTGCGTGCGCCGCAGCGGCGGTCTGACGGCCGTCGGGGGAGCTGGGCGCGGGCACTTGACGATCACTCAGCCTTCCTGTTGAACGATGGACAGTTGAGGCGGGGGTGTGGCTGTCGCGTCCCTGTGACGCAAGACCCGCGTAATGGAGACATGTGTGACGTGAGGGGGACGGTTGTGACACATGGGATGAATGAGACGACCGGGAGGGGCCGGGGCACGCGGGGGCACGCTCTGGGCGCACGTAGCCGCAGGCGCACGCTCCCTACAGCGACAGCGGCCGCTGCAACCCGGCCCCGTCGGTTACGCGTACAGCCCCGGCCGTTCCAGCGCGGGCTCGACCGCCACCCGCTCGCCCGAGCGCTGGGCCCGTACGCCCGCCTCGCAGACCACGGCCGCCATATAGCCGTCCCAGGTGCTCGGTCCCTCGACGCGGCCCTGCCGGGTGGCGTCCACCCACGCCTGCACCTCGCGGTCGTACGCGTCGGCGAAGCGGGCTGTGAAGTCCTGCGGGATCTCGCCGCCCCAGCGCCCGCCGGAGCGGACCACCGGGCCGGTCCCGGCGCCGGTCGAGGCGGCGCCGCGCTCGCAGACGGCCTCGCAGCGCACCTCGTACCCGAAGCCGCAGTTGACGAAGATCTCGACGTCGACGACCGCGCCGCCCGCCGTCTCGAACAGCACGAGTTGCGGGTCGCCCAGGCCTTCCGGGGCGTACGAGGAGGGACGCGGGCGGAGCACCTGGACGGCGGTGAGCTCCTGGCCGAGCAGCCAGCGGGCCGCGTCGACCTCGTGGACCACGGAGTCGCGGATCAGCATCTCGGTGGTGAAGAACGAGGGGGAGGAGGCGTTGCGGTGGCGGCAGTGCAGGAACAGCGGGCGTCCGAGGCCGCCCTCGTCGAGCAGAGCCTTGAGGCGTACGTACTCCGCGTCGTACCGCCGCATGAACCCCACCTGCACCAGGCGGCGCCCGAGCCGGGTCTCGGCCTCCAGGACCCGCAGTGCCCCGCCCGGGTCCGGGGTGAGCGGCTTCTCGCACAGGACGGGCAGCCCGCGCCGGAACGCCTCCAGGAGCGCGGGCTCGTGGGCCGGGCCCGAGGAGGCGATCAGGACCGCGTCGACGCCCGGCGCGGCCATCGCGGCCACCGGGTCGGTATGGGCGGTGCAGCCGTCGATCGGGCCGGCTACGGCCTTGGCGCGCTCCGCGTCGATGTCGGCGACGGCGGCGACCCGGGCCCCGCCGGTCACGGTGGTGAGGCGGCGGACGTGGTCGGCGCCCATCTTGCCGGTGCCGATCACGGCGATCCCGAGCGGTGCGGAGGCCATGGCTCACGCCCCGCAGGAGCGCAGGAACGCGCGCGTGCGCGTGGCGATCGGCAGCGGCCGGTCCGGATCGCACGGGTACATGTCCTGCTCCACGATCGCGAAGAGGTCGACGTCGAGAGCCTGGGCGGCGGCCAGCACCGGTTCGAGCGCGGGCACCCCGGCGGGCGGTTCGCACATCACGCCCCGGGCCACGGCGGGCCCGAACGGCAGCTCCTCGGCGTGCACCTGGGCCAGGATGTCCGGGTCCACCTGCTTGAGGTGGAGGTAGCCGATCCGCTCCCCGTACGTCTCGATCAGCTTGACGCTGTCGCCGCCGCAGTAGGCGTAGTGCCCGGTGTCCAGACAGAGGCTCACCAGGTCGGGGTCGGTGGCGTCGAGGAAGCGGGCGACGTTCTCCTCGCTGTCGACATGGGTGTCGGCGTGCGGGTGCACGACGATCCGCAGCCCGTACCGTTCGCGCACCTCGCGGGCGAGCCGTTCGGTCTGCCCGGCGAGATCGCGCCACTGTGCGGCGGTGAGCGTCGCGCTCTCCAGGACCTCACCGGTCTTGTCGTCGCGCCAGAAAGCCGGGATGACGACGAGGTGCCCGGCGCCGGTCGCCCGGGTCAGCTCGGCCACGTCCGCCACGTGCTCCCAGGTCGTCTCCCACACCGCCGGGCCGTGGTGCAGCCCGGTGAAAACGGTCCCGGCCGACACGCGCAGGTTCCGGCGCGCGGTCTCGTCGGCGAGGCGCTGCGGGTCGGTGGGGAGATAGCCGTACGGTCCGAGTTCGATCCAGCCGTATCCGGCCCCGGCGACCTCGTCGAGGAAGCGGGACCAGGAGACCTGGCGGGGGTCGTCGGGAAACCAGACGCCCCAGGAGTCGGGGGCCGAGCCGATCCGGATGCGAGTCTTGGCCGTCGTCATGGGAGCCAGCCTTCCGGGGGCGCCGGAACGGTGTCAAGACTACGTCCGAATGTAAGGACAAAAGATTGACAGGGCCGGGCCGGGCCGCTAGACCTGGATCCGCCGGACAGGCCCTAGGGGTCGCCGATGAAGGGGGCGTGCATGGAGGCGGTTCCGTACGACGTGATCACCATGGGGCGGATCGGGGTGGACCTCTACCCGCTCCAGACCGGCGTGCCGCTCTCCCGGGTGACCTCGTTCGGTAAGTTCCTCGGCGGCTCGCCCTCCAACGTGGCGGTCGCGGCAGCCCGGCTCGGGCGCCGCACGGCCGTGATCACCGGCACCGGCGAGGACCCCTTCGGGGAGTATCTGCGCACGGAGCTGGGCGAGTTCGGGGTCGACGCGCGCTGGGTGAAGAGCGTGCCGGGCCTGGCGACGCCGATCACCTTCTGCGAGATCTTCCCGCCGGACGACTTCCCGCTGTACTTCTACCGTGAGCCCAAGGCCCCCGACCTGGAGCTGTACGAGGCGGACCTCGACCTGGACGCGATCCGCGCGGCGCGGATCTTCTGGGTCACGGGCACGGGGCTGAGCGTCGAGCCGAGCCGGTCCACCACGCTGGCGGCGCTGGCCGCCCGGGCCCGCAGCGGCACCACGGTCTTCGACCTCGACTGGCGGCCGGCGTTTTGGACGGACACAGCCTGGGGCGATCAGACGGAGGCGCGGGCGTACTACCGCGATGCCCTGCGCCACGCGACCGTCGCCGTCGGCAACCTCGACGAGTGCCAAGTGGCCACCGGGGAGCGGGAGCCGCACGCCGCCGCCCGGGCGCTGCTCGCGCTAGGGGTGGAGCTCGCCGTCGTCAAACAGGGGCCCGACGGGGTGCTCGCCGTCCACCGGGACGGGAGCGCCGCCGAGGTGCCGCCCGTCCCCGTGGAGGTGGTCAACGGGCTCGGCGCCGGGGACGCGTTCGGCGGGGCGCTCTGCCACGGGCTGCTGGCGGGCTGGGACACCGAGCGGCTGATGCGGTACGCCAACGCCGCCGGCGCGATCGTCGCATCCCGGCTCGCCTGCTCCTCCGCCATGCCGTACCCGGCCGAGGTCGAGCGCGTACTGACGGGGGGACAGGCGTGAGCATCCGCATCAGCCCCGGCGACCTCGCCCGGGTGCGCACCCGGAACCCGGAGGCCGTCGCCGAAGCCGCCGCCCGGCGTGAACGGCGTCCGCTCGTGCGGGGCGCCGGGCGGCTCCTGATCATCGCGGCCGACCACCCCGCCCGGGGCGCGCTGGGCGTCGGCGACGACGCCTTCGCCATGGCCGACCGTTCCGTACTGCTCGAACGGCTCTGCCTCGCGCTGTCCCGGCCCGGCGTCGACGGGGTGCTCGCCAGCGCGGACATCCTGGAGGACCTGCTGCTGGTCGGGGCCCTGGAGGACAAGGTCGTCATGGGGTCGATGAACCGGGGCGGGCTCGCCGGGGCCTCCTTCGAGCTCGACGACCGCTTCACCGGCCACCGCGCCCAGGACCTCGCCCGGCTCGGCTTCGACGCGGGCAAGCTGCTGCTGCGGGTCGACTACGACGACCCCGGCTCGCTCAACACGCTGCACTCGGCGGCCCGCGCCATCGACGAGATGGCGGAGCGTCGACTTCCCGTCTTCGTGGAGCCGTTCATCTGTCACCGGCGCGACGGACGGCTGCGGAACGATCTCAGCGCGGACGCGGTGACGCGCTCGCTCGCCATCGCCTCCGGGCTGGCCGGGACCTCGGCGTACACCTGGCTGAAGGTGCCCGTCACCGAGAACCCGGACGACATGGCCCGGGTGATGGCGACCACCACGCTGCCCGCCGTGCTGCTCGGCGGGGACATCGGCAAGACCGTGGGAGAGCAGGAGGCGGCGTACGAGAAGTGGCGCGGCGCGCTGCGACTGCCCACCGTGCAGGGGCTGGTGGCCGGGCGCACCCTGCTCTATCCGGCCGACGGCGACGTGGCGGGCGCGGTCGACACCGCCGCCGGGCTGCTGAGGGGGTAGGGAGGAGGCATGGACGAGCACAAGGACGAGCTGTTCGTACGGGCCGGAACCACCTCCCGCGAGGCGTACGCCCTCGACATCGGCCCCGAACGGGCCGGCTGGGGCTACTCGGGGCTGCGCGTGCTGGAGCTGGCGCCGGGCGGGACGCACGCCTTCGCCACCGGCGACAGCGAGTGGATCCTGCTGCCCCTCAATGGCGGATGCACGGTACACGTAGAAGACCGGACCATGGAACTGCTGGGCAGGGAGAGCGTGTTCGCCGGAGTCACCGACTTCGCGTACCTCCCGCGCGACGCCCACGCACAGATCGCCTCCGGCGCGGGAGGCCGGTTCGCCCTGGCAGGAGCGAGATGCGAGCGCCGACTCCCCGCTCGTCACGGCCCCGCGCCGGAGGTGCCCGTCGAACGGCGCGGCTCGGGCGTCAGCGCCCGCGAGGTCCGCAACTTCGCCGCCGCCGACGTCTTCGCGTGCGACCGGCTGATCGCCGTCGAGGTGATCACCCCGGGCGGCAACTGGTCCTCCTACCCGCCCCACAAGCACGACGAGCACGTCCCCGGGCAGGAGTCGGAGCTGGAGGAGATCTACTACTTCGAGTTCGCGGCGCCGCAGGGCTTCGGCTACCAGCGCGTCTCGCCCTCGCGCCCCGGCGGCGCCGACGTGCTCGCCGAGGTCCGCGCCGGTGACGCCGTCCTCGTCCCCGACGGCTGGCACGGCCCCTCCATCGCCGCGCCCGGGCACCCCATGTACTACCTGAACGTGATGGCGGGCCCGGGCGAGGAACGCGCGTGGCAGATCCGCTTCCACCCCGACCATGCGGAGGGCTACCGATGAGCGGTACGACCAGGCGCCTCACCACCGCGCAGGCGCTGCTCGCCTTCCTCTCCCGCCAGTACACGGCCCGCTCCGGCGCCGAGCAGCGTCTGATCACCGCCACCTGGGGCATCTTCGGCCACGGCAACGTCGCCGGGATCGGCCAGGCGCTCCTGGAGCCCGGCAGCGACATGCCGTACCACCAGGGCCGCAACGAACAGGCCATGGTGCACGCGGCCGTCGGCTACGCCCGTCAGGCCGGCCGGCTCTCGGCGCACGCGGTGACCACCTCGATCGGCCCGGGCGCCACCAACCTCGTCACGGGCGCGGCCCTGGCCACCGTCAACCATCTGCCGGTCCTGCTGCTGCCCGGCGACGTCTTCGCCTCCCGCCCGGCCGACCCGGTCCTCCAGCAGCTCGAAGTCCCGTACGCGGGCGATGTCTCGGTCAACGACTGCCTGCGTCCGGTCTCGCGCTACTTCGACCGGATCACCCGGCCCGAGGCCCTGATCCCGGCCGCGCTCTCCGCGATGAGCGTGCTCGCGGACCCCGCCAGGACCGGCGCGGTCACGCTGGCGCTGCCGCAGGACGTGCAGGCGGAGGCGTACGACTGGCCCGAGGAGTTCTTCCGGCGGCGGGTATGGCACGTGCGCGCCCAGGAGCCGGACCCGGTGGAGCTCGACGAGGCGGCCGCACTGCTGCGCGCCGCCCGCCGTCCACTGGTCGTCGCGGGCGGAGGTGTGCACCACGCCCGTGCCGAGGACGCCCTGCGCCGCTTCGCCGAGCGGACCGGCATCCCGGTCGCTTCCACCCAGGCGGGCAAGGGCTCGCTGCCGTACGACCACCCCTGCGACGTCGGCGGGATCGGCCACACCGGCACCGCCACGGCCGACGCGCTCGCCCGCGAGGCCGATGTCGTCCTCGGCGTCGGCACCCGCTGGACCGACTTCACCACCGCCTCCTCGACCCTCTTCCAGAACCCTTCCGTCCGCTTCATCGGGCTCAACGTGAACGGCGCCGACGCCCACAAGCTGGGCGCGCTTCAGCTCGTCGCGGACGCGCGCGCGGGCCTCGACGCGCTCGCGAAGGCCCTCGGCGAGCACTGCGTCGCACCCGCGTACACGACCGCCTACGGCGAGGCGAAGGCGGTCTGGGAGGACCGGGTGACCGCCGCGTACACGCCCGGAGACGAGGACGCCCGCCCCACCCAGGCCCAAGTCCTGGGCGCACTCGACACGTTGGTCAGCGGGGACGACATCCTGATCAATGCGGCGGGCTCGCTCCCCGGCGATCTGCACAAGCTCTGGCGGACCCGCTCGCGCGACCAGTACCACGTCGAGTACGGCTACTCCTGCATGGGATACGAGATCCCGGCGGCGATCGGGGCGGCGCTCGCCGCGCCCGGCCGCCCGGTGTGGGCGCTGGTCGGCGACGGCACGTATCTGATGAATCCCACCGAGATCGTCACGGCGGTGCAGGAGAACCTCCCGATCAAGGTGGTGATCCTGCAGAACCACGGGTACGCCTCGATCGGCGGCCTGTCCGCCTCGGTGGGCGGCGAGCGCTACGGCACCGCGTACCGCTTCAAGGCGCCCGACGGGACCTATACGGGCGAGCCGCTGCCGGTGGACCTGGCAGCCAACGCGGCCTCCCTGGGGATGGCCGTGCTGCGCCCCAAGACCGTTCGTGACCTGCGCGAAGCCCTCGCGGCCGCACGTGCGGCGGACCGTCCTACATGTGTCTACGTCGAGACCGAAACGGCAGACACTGTGTCGGGCCCGCCCCCGGCACAGGCGTGGTGGGATGTTCCTGTGGCCGAGACCGCGACCCGCTCGTCGGCGGTCGAGGCGCGTGAGGAGTACGACCGGCAAGTCGCAGCCCGACGCCGCCATCTCTGAAGGAGCTATTCGTCATGACGAAGACCGTCAACCACTGGATCGGTGGCAAGACCGTCGAGGGCGCGTCCGGTACGTACGGCCCGGTAACCGATCCCGCCACCGGGGTCGTGACCACGCAGGTCGCCTTCGCCGACGTGGAGGAGGTGGACGCGGCGGTCGCCGCGGCCCGTGAGGCGTACGCGACCTGGGGCCAGTCTTCGCTGGCTCAACGTACGACGGTGCTGTTCAAGTTCCGCGCACTGCTGGACGCCAACCGCGACGCGATCGCGGAGCTGATCACCGCCGAGCACGGCAAGGTGCACTCGGACGCGCTCGGCGAGGTCGCGCGCGGCCTGGAGATCGTGGACCTGGCGTGCGGCATCAACGTGCAGCTCAAGGGCGAGCTGTCGACGCAGGTCGCCAGCCGCGTCGACGTCGCCTCGCTGCGCCAGCCGCTCGGTGTCGTCGCGGGCATCACGCCGTTCAACTTCCCGGCGATGGTGCCGATGTGGATGTTCCCGCTGGCCATCGCCTGCGGCAACACCTTCGTCCTCAAGCCGTCGGAGAAGGACCCGTCGGCGGCGATGAAGATCGCGGAGCTGCTGAGCGAGGCCGGGCTGCCCGACGGCGTCTTCAACGTCGTGCACGGCGACAAGGTGGCCGTCGACCGCCTCCTGGAGCACCCGGACGTGGCCGCCGTCTCCTTCGTCGGCTCCACCCCGATCGCCCGGTACATCCACACCACGGCCTCCGCCAACGGCAAGCGCGTCCAGGCCCTCGGCGGCGCCAAGAACCACATGCTGGTCCTGCCGGACGCCGACCTGGACGCCGCCGCCGACGCCGCCGTCTCGGCCGCGTACGGCTCGGCGGGCGAGCGCTGCATGGCCATCTCGGCGGTCGTCGCGGTGGGCGCCATCGGCGACGAGCTGGTGGCGAAGATCCGCGAGCGCGCCGAGAAGATCAAGATCGGCCCGGGCGACGACGCGGCCTCCGAGATGGGCCCGCTGATCACGGCCGTCCACCGCGACAAGGTCGCCTCCTACGTCACGGGCGCGGCGGCGCAGGGCTGCGAGGTCGTCCTGGACGGTTCGGCCTACACCTATGAAGGTGCGGGCTACGAGAACGGCCACTGGATCGGCCTCTCGCTGCTCGACAAGGTGCCGACGTCGGCCGACGCGTACAAGGACGAGATCTTCGGCCCGGTGCTGTGCGTGCTGCGCGTGGAGTCGTACGACGAGGGCCTGGCGCTCATCAACGCCTCGCCGTTCGGCAACGGCACCGCGATCTTCACCCGCGACGGCGGCGCGGCCCGCCGCTTCCAGCTGGAGGTCGAGGCCGGCATGGTCGGCGTCAATGTGCCGATCCCGGTGCCGGTGGGCTACCACTCCTTCGGCGGCTGGAAGGACTCGCTCTTCGGCGACCACCACATCTACGGCAACGACGGGACGCACTTCTACACCCGCGGCAAAGTCGTCACCACCCGCTGGCCGGACCCCTCCGACGCCCCCGCCGGCGTCGACCTGGGCTTCCCGCGCAACCACTGACGCAGGACGCCACCGGCGTGCCACACGGCCGCGAAGCCCGCACGAAGGGGCTTCGCGGCCGTACGCGTTCCCGGGCGGCAGCGCCCGCGCACACCGGCTGACGCACGGCGGTGACCGGGGGTAACCGGAAGGCCTGGCACGGGGTGCCAAGGTGTTCCGGTATTCGGAATTCGGCAAACTTTTTCGGCCGCGGAGGCTGCGGTTCCCGTACCGCTCGATCACGCGCTTTTATTGCACTCTTAACGCCGTATCAGTTCCAGAAGGGTGTCGGGGCGACGAATTCCGTAGGTGAACAGCTATTGACCTGCGGATCGAGTGGAGATTGAAATGGCGGCCCGGGAGCGACCCACCACTCACCAACCGGGGCCGGACGGGCCCCGCGAGCACCACCCGGAGGTCGATAGCGCTCCCCGCTCACACCCCCACCCGCCGATCGGACGCACATCGATGACCGAAACGCTCAGCCCGCCCCACGTCCTCTCCCCGGCCACGGGCGAAGCCCCCAAGAAGCTCAAGCGTTCCATCGGCGTCGTGGGCGGGACCCTGCTCACGCTCTCCTGCGTGACGCCCGCGTCGACCCTCTTCGTGGTCGTGCCCGACCTCTTCTCCAGCCTCGGCACCTACACCGCGCTGACCATCGCCATCGGCTCGCTGCTCTGTATCGGCGTCGCGTTCTGCTACTCGGAGCTGGGCACCCTCATCCCCAGCGCGGGCGGCGAGTACGCGATGGTCTCCACGCTCGCCGGACGGCTCGCGGGCTGGCTGGTCTTCGTCCTCTCGCTGCTCGTGGTGATGATCGTCCCCCCGGTCATCGCCATGGGCACGGCCGACTACCTGGCCCCGCTCGTCCACATCCCGGCCCCCGTCGCCGGCGGCGGCGTGATGCTGCTCGCCACCCTCGCCGGACTGCTCGACCTGCGGGCCAACGCCTGGATCACCGGCATCTTCCTGGTACTCGAAGTCGTCGCCGCGGCCGTCGTCGCCGTACTCGGCTTCTCCCACAGCCACCGCGGCGCCTCCTCCCTCGTCCACGGCACGGTCGCCGGGGACGGCGGTACGCACTCCACGGTCACCGCGATGATGGTCGTCTCCGGACTCGCCATCGCCCTCTTCATCACCCAGGGCTTCTCGACCGCCGTCTACCTCTCCGAGGAGCTGGAGCACCCGCGCCGCAACGTGGCCCGGACCGTGCTCGCCACCCTCGCCATCTCCACCGCCGTCATCCTCGTCCCCGTCGTCGCCATCACCCTGGGCGCCTCCGACCTCTCGGTGCTCACCTCCGGCGACATCAGCGGCATGGTCACCGCCTGGTCCAACTCGGCCGTCGGCACCTTCGTCAGCCTCTGCGTGGCTCTCGCCATCGTCAACGCGGGCATCGTGATGGTCATCCAGAACTCCCGCGTCCTGTTCGCCTCGGCCCGTGACAAGGCCTGGCCCGAGCCGGTCAACCGCGGCCTGTCGCGCCTGGGCCGGTTCGGCTCCCCGTGGGTCGCCACGCTCCTGGTCGGCGTCCCCGGCGCGGCCCTCTGCTTCGTCAACCTCGACACCCTGTACGGCGTCACCGGCGTCTCGGTCACCGGGATGTACCTGCTGGTCGCGGTCGCCGCCCTGCTCAGCCGCCGCGGCTCGCACCGCGAGACCGCCGCGTGGCGGATGCCGCTGTGGCCCGCGGTCCCGGTGGTCCTGATCGCCGTCCTCGCGTACATCCTCACCCAGCAGGAGACGCAGTACCTGCTGTGGACCGGCGGCATCACGGCCGTCGCCACCCTCTACTGGGCCTTCTACCTGCGCCCGCGCCGCGAGACGCGGTGGCTGGTGAGCATCCCCGAGGACGAGCAGGTCTGAGGCGCGGCCCGTGGCGGGGTCTGTCCGGATCCGGCGGTGATTCCGCGGGACGCAACGGGCGGTCCCCGCCTAGGGTTTGGGGTATGGAAGCCGTGCACACGCCTCTCGACCACGACGTCTACTGTTCCGAAATCCTGCGGCAGACCGACGAGTTGAGGTCCCACCTGACCGGTGCGGAGCTCGCCGTCACCGTGCCGACCTGCCCCGACTGGACGTTGCGCGAGCTCGCCGTCCATGTCGGCGGCGCCCACCGCTGGGTCGCCGAGATCGTCCGTACGAAGGCCACCGCCGTCGTCCCCCAGGAGCGCGTGCCCGACTTCACCGGCCCGGAGAAGGACGAACCGGAGGCGCTGGACGCCTGGTTGGCGGAGGGCGCCGCACTCTGCGCGGACACCCTGCGCACGGCCGGGGCCGACCAGGCGGCGTGGACGTGGGCGGGCGAGGCGACCGCCGGGTTCTGGGCGCGCCGGATGACCCACGAGACGGTCGTCCACCGCGCGGACGCGGCCCTCACCGTGGGCGCGGAGTACCGGCTCGCGCCGGAGGTGGCCGCGGACACGATCGACGAGTGGCTGGAGATCGTCACTTACGTACAGGCCAGCAAGCTGGCCCCCGCCGCCGCCGAACTGCGCGGCCCCGGCGGCAGCATCCATCTGCACGCGACGGACGCGCCCGGCGCCGAGTGGCTGATCGAGCTCGGTGAGAACGGGGTGAGCTGGCGGCGCGGCCACGAGAAGGCCACGGTGGCGCTGCGCGGCCCGCTCACCGACGTCCTGAGCGTCTTCTACCGGCGGTTGCCCGCCGACAGCCCCCGGGTCGAGGTCCTCGGCGACGCCGAGCTCCTGGACTTCTGGCTCCAGCGGGCGTCGTTCGGCTGACGGGCGTACTCCCGGCGCGGTACGGCGAGGCCGTGCCGTACGCCGTGAGTACACCCGCGACCTCCACCTGGCGGCAGGCTCCGTTGTCGGACCCGGCGCTTACGGTGGAGGCATGAGATTGCGCAGACCTCGTGGGAGGGCGGCGGCCGGGGTGGCCGCCGCCCTCGCGGTGCTCGCCGGTGCCGGCGTGTGGACGGCCTCCGGCGCCGGCGGCACGCCCGCGGTGCACCAGGAGGACCGGGTGATGGAGATGCCCGGGGCGAAGATCGACACGTCGTACTTCACGGCGGGCGACGCGAAGAAGAAGCGCCCCGCCGTCCTCCTCGGCCACGGGTTCGGCGGCAGCAAGAGCGACGTCCGGGCCCAGGCGCAGGACCTCGCGCGCGACGGCTTCGCGGTGCTGACCTGGTCGGCGCGCGGCTTCGGCGACTCCACGGGCGAGATCGGCCTCAACGACCCGGCGTACGAGGTGAAGGACGTCTCGCGGCTCGTCGACTGGCTGGCCGAGCGCCCCGAGGTGAAGCTCGACGCGACGGGCGACCCGCGCGTGGGCGTCACCGGCGCGTCCTACGGGGGCGCGATCTCGCTCCTGGCCGCCGGGTACGACAAGCGGATCGACGCGATCGCGCCGCAGATCACCTACTGGAACCTGGCGGACGCGCTGTTCCCCGACGGGGTGTTCAAGAAGCTCTGGGCCGGGATCTTCTTCTCCACCGGCGGCGGCTGCAAGACCTTCGAGAAGCAGCTCTGCGACATGTACGAGAGGGTCGCGGTCAGCGGCAAGCCGGACGCGCAGGCGCGCGACCTGCTCGCGGCCCGTTCCCCGTCCGCCGTGGGCGACCGCATCAAGGTGCCCGCGCTGATCGTCCAGGGCCAGAGCGACTCCCTCTTCCCGCTCGGCCAGGCCGACGCCATGGCGCGGCGGATCCGCGCCAACGGCGCCCCGGTCGCGGTCGACTGGATCACCGGCGGCCACGACGGCGGCGACCGGGAGCCGGGCCGGGTCGACGCCCGTATCGCCTCCTGGTTCGACCACTATCTGAAGGGCGACGAGGACGCCTCCACCGGCCCCGCCTTCCGGGTCACCAGGACCGGCGGCATCAGCTCCACCGACGGCGCGGCCCAGCTGCGCGGCGCCACCAGCGGCAGCTACCCGGGCCTGACGGAGGGCACGCGCAAGGTGTTGCTCACCGGCCGCGAGCAGACCTTCGAGAACCCGGCGGGCGCCGCCCCGCCCGCCATCTCGGCCGTGCCCGGCGTCGGCGGCGGCCTCGCGGGCCTGTCCTCGCTCGGCGTGGGCGGCCTCTCCATCGACTTCCCCGGGCAGTACGCGCGCTTCGACTCCGAGCCGCTGAGGCCCGGCCTGCGCATCACCGGCTCGCCCACGGTCCGGCTGAAGGTCACCTCCGGCGGCGACGACGCGGTGCTCTTCGGCAAGGTGTACGACGTGAGCCCCGACGGCAAGCAGCAGGTGCTCCCGGCCCAACTGGTCGCGCCCGTCCGGGTGGAGGGCGCCAAGGAGGGCAAGGAGGTCGAGGTCACCCTGCCCGCCGTGGACCACAACGTGGAGGCGGGCCACCGGCTGCGCCTGGTGGTCGCCGCGACCGACCTCGGCTACGCCTCCCCGGTGGCGCCCGGCACGTACAAGGTCTCGCTCGTGGACGGCTCGCTGACCGTGCCGACCGCGCCCGGTGTGAAGACCGAGCCCGCCGGGGTGCCATGGTGGGCCTGGGGCATGCCGCTCGCGGGCGCGGTGATCGCGCTCGGCCTGCTGGCCACCCGCCGCGCCACGGCGCCCGCCCCCGACCCGGAGCTGGCCGAAGTCCCGCTCCAGATCACCGGTCTGACCAAGAGGTACGCCAAGTCGACCGACCGGTACGCGGTCCGCGACCTCTCCTTCCGCGTCGAGAAGGGCCAGGTCCTGGGCCTGCTCGGGCCCAACGGCGCGGGCAAGACCACCACCCTGCGCATGCTGATGGGCCTCATCCGCCCCGACAGCGGCGAGGTCCGCGTCTTCGGCCACGCCATCCGGCCGGGCGCACCGGTCCTGTCCCGGGTCGGCGCCTTCGTCGAGGGCGCGGGCTTCCTTCCGCATCTGTCGGGCCGCGCCAACCTGGAGCTGTACTGGCAGGCCACGGGCCGCCCCGCCGAGGACTCCCGCATGGACGAGGCCCTGGAGATCGCGGGCCTGGGCGACGCGCTCTCGCGCGCGGTGCGGACGTACTCGCAGGGCATGCGCCAGCGCCTCGCCATCGCCCAGGCCATGCTCGGCCTGCCGGACCTGCTGATCCTCGACGAGCCGACCAACGGCCTTGACCCGCCGCAGATCCGTGAGATGCGGGACGTGATGATCCGTTACGCCCAGGGTGGCCGCACGGTCATCGTCTCCAGCCACCTCCTGTCCGAGGTGGAGCAGTCCTGTACGCATCTGGTGGTCATGGACCGGGGCCGGCTCATCCAGGCCGGCCCGGTCGCCGAGATCACCGGCGGGGGCGACACGCTCCTGGTCACCGTCGACGGCCCGGTCACCGAGGTGCTCGCCGACAAGGTGACCGCGCTGCCCGGCATCGGCGCGGCGACGCGCACCGACGAGGGCATGCTGGTGCGCCTGGAGGGCGCCACCGCCACGGAGCTGATCACCGAACTGGTCCGCCTCGACGTGCCGTTGACGGGCGTGGGCCCGCACCGCCGCCTGGAGGACGCGTTCCTGACCCTGATCGGAGGATCGGCATGAGTGCGCCGACGCACACCGGGGCCGAGGCCGCGCCGGACCTGCGGGCGACCGCCCCCGGCTACCGCCCGCGCCGCACCCTGCCCCTGCGGGTGGAGGCGGCGCGCCAGCTGCGGCGCCGCCGCACCCGGGTGATGGGAGGCATCCTCGCCGCGCTCCCGTTCATCCTGGTCACGGCCTTCGCGATCGGCGGCACGCCGTCCGGACGGGACGGCCGGATCACCCTGATCGACACGGCGACGGCGTCCGGGGCGAACTTCGCGGCCACCGCCCTGTTCGTCTCGGCGGGTTTCCTGCTGGTGGTGCCGGTCGCCCTGTTCTGCGGCGACACGGTCGCCTCGGAGGCCAGCTGGTCGTCCCTGCGCTATCTGCTGGCCGCGCCCGTGCCCCGGGCGCGCTTGCTGTGGAGCAAGCTGGCGGTGGCGCTCGGCCTGAGCGCGGCGGCGATCGTCCTGCTGCCGCTGGTGGCGCTCGCGGTAGGCACGGCGGCGTACGGCTGGGGCCCGCTGGAGATCCCGACCGGAGGCTCGCTCGGGGCCGGGGAGGCGGTACCCCGCCTTGCCATCGCCGTGGCGTTCGTCTTCGTCTCCCAACTGGTCACCGCCGGGCTGGCGTTCTGGCTGTCCACCAAGACGGACGCGCCGCTGGGCGCGGTCGGCGGCGCGGTGGGCCTGACGATCGTGGGCAACGTCCTGGACGCGATCACGGCCCTGGGCGACTGGCGTAACGCCCTGCCCGCGCACTGGCAGTTCGCCTGGGCGGACGCGCTCCAGCCGCACCTGGAGTGGAGCGGCATGGCCCAGGGAGCGGGGGTGTCGGTGGGGTACGCACTGGTACTGATGGCGCTGGCGTTCCGGGGCTTCGAGAAGAAGGACATCGTGTCGTAGGAGCCACTGACGGCGCTCCTGCGGGAGTTCCTGGGCTGCTGGGGCTGGGGGCGGCGTGCGGCAGGAGGCGGCTCGACAGGCGGCCGGATACAGCCGCACATGGCCGCCCCCACCCCCGGCGACGTCGGCGGCCGAAACGACGGCGAGCCGCCCCGAAGGGGCCGGGAGGAATCTTCATCGGTTCTCCTCGTCGCCCGGGTCCGGCGCTTACGTGCTCTGTACGCCCGCCACGCTATGGTCCGGCGGACCAGCAAAAAGGCCCTCCCGGAGGGAGGGCCGGCTGAGGCACGGGCGAAAGCGCCCCCGGCAGGACTCGAACCTGCGGCCAAGCGCTTAGAAGGCGCCTGCTCTATCCACTGAGCTACGGGGGCCGGATGGCGGCCGCGGTGGCCTGGAGCCCCCGGGCGGGCAAGGGTGTGATCCGGAGCGGGCTCCGGGTCGTGACCTTGCCGGGGACAAGGATAGGGCTCCTCTCGCCTCGTCCCGGTTGCTTCACCTGCGTGGCACGATGTGGAGGTTCGGTGAAGCGAACCGATAATCGCAGGCGGGCGCCGAACATGCAGCGCTTTTGACGCCCGTGGAGCCGGGTGTTGTGCACTCGTTATGCCTGCGTCCCACTCATCCCGTCTATCCCATGTGTCCGATCGGCGCGCGAGGGCCTCCATACGCTTCAAAAAGGCGCCAAAATTGGGCATTCTTCGCATGTGGTGACCTTGGACGTACGGCCTCAGCTGATTGACGCACTCTCCGCCCTGCGCGACGGGGTCGCCGCCATGCGTCTTCCCCTCCCCCTGCCGGGGGCGGCGCGGGCACGGCAGACCCGGGTCGAGCTGCTCGCGCAGCTCGACGATTATTTGTTGCCCCGGCTCAAAGATCCCGAAGCGCCGCTGCTCGCCGTGGTCGGCGGGTCCACCGGCGCCGGGAAGTCCACGCTCGTCAACTCCCTTGTGGGGCGGCGGGTCAGCGAGGCCGGCGTGCTGCGGCCGACGACCCGCACCCCCGTACTCGTCTGCCACCCCGACGACCACCACTGGTTCACCGAGATCCGCGTACTGCCCCAGCTCGCCCGCGTCTGGCTGTCCCAGCAGAACGAAGAAGCGGAGGTGGAGGAGGGTATCGGGGGCAATGACGCGGAGAATTCGCTGCGGGTCGAGACCTCGCGGAACCTGCCCGTCGGGCTCGCCCTGCTCGACGCGCCCGACATCGACTCACTCGTCGTCAGCAACCGTCTGCTCGCCGCCCAGCTGATCTGCGCCGCCGACATCTGGGTGATGGTGACGACCGCCTCGCGGTACGCGGACGCCGTGCCGTGGCATCTGCTGCGCACGGCCAAGGAGTACGACGCCATGCTGATCACCGTCCTCGACCGGGTGCCGCACCAGGTCATCGGCGAGGTGTCCCGGCAGTACGCGGCGCTCCTGACCAAGGCCGGGCTCGGTGATGTGCCCCGCTTCACCATCCCCGAGCTGCCCGAATCGGCCGGTGGCGGAAGCGGCTTGCTGCCCTCCACCGCGGTCGCCCCACTGGGCCAGTGGCTTACCCACCGGGCGCAGGACCCGGCCGCCCGGCAGCAGGCCGTCGTCCGTACCGCCGTCGGCGTCATCGACTCGCTCAACGCCCGTATGCCCGAGCTCGCCTCCGCCGTCGCCGCGCAGTACGCCGCCGCCGTACGGATGACGAGCGCGGTCGAGGAGGCGTACGAGCGGGAAGGGGCACGTGTGCGGCGCAGGCTGCAGGCAGGGGGCGTACTCGCCGGGGACGCGCTCACCCGCTGGCGTGCGTACCCCCGGGACGCGACCTCCGGCGAGCTCCTCGACGCGCTCTGCGAGAGCCTCGCCGAGCTCCTCGGGTGCGCCGCGGACGCCGCCGACGAACGGGTCCGCGAGGCGTGGGGCCGCGAGCCCGCGGCGGCCGAGCTGGCCGACGGCGTACGGGACCGGGAGGCCGGTGAGCGCATCGAGGTCGCCGTACGGCGCTGGCGCCGGGTCCTGGAGGAGCTGGCCGAGGAGGAGGTACGGGAGATGGACCGGGCCGTAGCGCCCTCCGCCGAGGCCGTGGCGGCCCTGCTGGCGGCCGCGCTCCTCGGCGGGCGCCGCGCCCGCCGGGCAGGGGAACGGCTCGCCGAACGCATCGGCGCCCAGCGCGCGCTGCGCCTGCGCGACCAGGGCGGTGCGCTGGTCACGACGTACATCGACCGCGTCCTGAACGCCGAACGCGACCGCCGGCTCGCCCCGCTGGACGCGCTGCGGGTGAGCCCCGAGCCCCAGGCAGAGCTGATCGCCGCGCTGTCCCTACTGCAGAAGGAGAGGTGAGCGGGGTGACCGCTCTGACGGATCGGCCGGGGGCCGACCAGCCCGACTCCGAACGGCCCGAGTCCGAGTCCGGGCAGTCCGAGTCCGGGCAGTCGCAGTCCGGGCGGCCGGAGGCCGGGGCCGAGCTTCCTCCCCCTCCGGAGGAGGGAGAGCCGGAGCGGTCGGCGGACGGTGGCTCCGTAGCCGGTGGGGACCAGCCCGCGCAGGTGGCAGCCGCACCGCTGACGGTTGAGGTGCGGGCCGCCGGGCGGCCCTCGATCGGCCGACTGGAAGCCGTCGCGCCGACGTCGGGGTGGCTCGGCTTCGACCGCCCATGGGCCGAACGGCCCCCTTCCCGGCGGACGGAATCGAGTGAGGAGGGAGCCGCGCCTACGCCCTCCGTACGGACGGAACCCCTCCCGGGAGAGGCCGACGCGCCCAAAGCCGACGCACCCGAAGCCGACGGCGCGACCGAAGTCGACATCCCTGAAGCCGACACGCCCGAGGCCGATGCCTCTGGAACCGGCACATCCGGAAGCGGCGCATCCGGGACTGGCGCATCCGGAAAAGGCTCACCCCAAGCCGACACGCCCGGAGCTGCGACGGCAGAAGTCGACCCGTCGGCGGCCGATTCGGCCAAGAACTCGTCCACGGGCGCACCCGAAAGCACCCGACCCACCCGCAACACGCCCGCCACCCGCACCGAAACACCCCCGCGTCCCGAATCGCCCCCTACAACCCCACTGGCGCCACCAGCGCCAAGCCGCGCAGCACCGGCATTCACACGGACGGCCGTCCCGGCCCGACCGAGCCGGCCCCCCTCGCGCCGTGCCCCCGACGCGCGCGCGGCCGCCGACGCCGGTCCCGCCGCAGGCTCCACGCAGCCCGCGCCCGCCTGGGACGACGGGCTGATTGCTCGACGGGTCAACGAGTCGGCCGAGGAGGAGGTTCCCGTCGAGGAACCCGAGCCGGTGGAGGCGTACGTACCCATCGGCGGCCCCTACGGCGGCGAGCTGCGCGGGCGGCTGGAGGCCCTGCGCGAGCTCGTCGGGCTGTCGCGGACGCGGCTCGACGGCAAGACGCTCGCCGAGGCGGGCCGCGTACTCGACGAGGCCGCCGCGCGGCAGCGGCTGTCCGCGCGGCACACCGTCGTCGCCATCGCCGGAGCCACCGGCAGCGGCAAGTCGACCCTGTTCAACTACCTGGCCGGTACGCACATTTCGGAGACCGGGCTGCGCCGCCCCACCACCAGCGCGCCGATCGCGTGCAGCTGGACCGACGGCGCGGCGGGTCTCCTGGACCGGCTCGGGCTGCCGGGGCGGCTGCGACGCAGACCGCTGCCCTCCGACCCGAACGCCGAGGCGCTTCAGGGGCTGGTCCTCGTCGACCTGCCCGACCTCGACTCGGCGGTCGTCGAGCACCGCCGCCAGGCCGACCGCGTACTGGCTCTCGTCGACGCGGTGGTCTGGGTCGTGGACCCGGAGAAGTACGCCGACGCCGTGCTCCACGAGCGGTATCTGCGGCCGCTGGCCGGGCACGCCGAGGTCACGTTCGTCGTGCTCAACCAGGTGGACCGGTTGCCCGGCGACGCCGCCGACCAGGTGCTCGACGATCTGCGCCGCCTCCTCGACGAGGACGGCATGGCACTCGGCGAGCACGGCGAACCCGGCGCCACCGTGCTGTCCCTCTCCGCCCTCACCGGCCAGGGGGTCGGCGAACTGCGCGACCTGCTCAGCCGGTTCGTGCAGGAGCGCGGCGCCCCGGAACGCCGGGTGGCGGCCGACCTGGACGCGGCTGCCGCCGGACTACGTCCGGTGTACGTCGCGGACGGCCGTACGGGGCTCGACGAGCGGGCCCGGGAGGCGTTCACCGACCGGCTCGCGGCGGCCGTGGGCGCGGCGGCGGCGGGTGAGGCGGCCGAACGCGAGTGGCGCCGCAACGCCGGCCGCGCCTGCGGCACCCCGTGGCTGCGGCTCTGGCGCTGGTACGAGCGGATCCGCATCCCGGGCCGTGAGTCAGCGCTGCCCACTCCTCCTCCGGAGGAGGAGGTGACGGCCCGCCAGCGTGTCGAGCAGGCCGTACGGCTGGTCGCGGAAGAGGCGGCCACCGGACTGCCCGCCCCCTGGGCGCAGGCGGTGCGGGAGGCGGCGGTGCGCGGCGCCGAGGGACTGCCGCAGGCCCTGGACGAGCTGGCGGTACGGGCGGAGATCGAACGGGGCACCTCGCCCAGGCCCGCCTGGTGGCCCGCGGCGGTGCTGGTGCAGGCGGCCATGACGCTGGTGCAGATCGTGGGCGGCCTCTGGCTCGTCGGCCAGATCGTGGGCGTGCTCGAACCCGGCCTGCTGGTGCCCGCGCTGGTGATGCTGGCGGGGATCGTCGGGGGCCCGCTGGTCGAGTGGACCTGCGGGGTCGCGGCGCGCGGGCCCGGCCGGCGCTACGGGCAGGAGGCCGAGCGGCGGTTGCGGGAGGCGGCGGCCGGGTGCGGCCGGGCGAAGGTCCTGGACCCGGTCGCGGCGGAGCTGCTGCGCTACCGCGAGGTGCGCGAGCAGTACGTGGCGGTGCGCGGCGGGACGGGGGTGCGGGCGGGGGTGTCGTGAGAGGGGTGATGCGAGCGGCGTGAGGGGGGACGTGAAGGGGGCCGGGGCCTCTGCGACGCACCCCCGCACTCCGCACCCCGCCCCCGGCCAACCGACGCGCCCTGTCCCCCGCCAGCCCTCGGCCAACCCCCGTACGGGTGACGAGGTTTTCCACAATCGCTGGGTGGTCCACAGCCCCCGGCACAAGGTCCTCCGTCCGGTCCAGCATGGAGATCGACAGCGCAAGGGTTCGATCGGCCGCCTGGGCCGGACGGAGCTTCGACAGGGACGCCGTGCGCGCGACGGGCGCGCACGGCAGGAATGACGGGGGAGTGGTGGGGATGAACGACACGCTGGTGACGCTGGTGGGAAACGCCGCGACGAACGTGGAGTACCGGGAGACGGCGACGGGCGGGGTGGCCCGGTTCCGGCTGGCGGTGACTCCGCGCCGGTTCGACCGGCAGAAGAACGCCTGGGTGGACGGGCACTCCAGTTTCTACACGGTCCGGGCCTGGCGGACGCTGGGGCTGAACCTGGCGAGCTCGGTCGCCGTGGGCGAACCGCTGGTGGTGCACGGCAGGTTGCGGGTGCGTGACGAGGACCAGGACGGACAGCGCAGATTCTCGGCAGATGTCGAGGCGATCGCGGTGGGCCACGACCTGACCCGGGGGACGTCGGCGTTCCGGCGCGTGGTGAAGGCGGACCCGTCCCTGACGGAGCCGCTCAAGGACCCGGCGGGGGAGGCCGGTTCACCGACCTCGCGAGCGCGTACATCGGCCCCGCCCCCGGCTCCGACGCCCACTCCGGCGTGGACCGGTACGGGCGGTGCGGGTGTGGTGGCGGGGGGTGACGGGGCAGCTGGGGCTACTGCCGGAGGTACCGGAGTAAGCCCAGGTGAGAGGCGTGTAACAGCTCCCGCGAGCCCGCCCGCCGTGGCTGCCGCAGCGTCCTGAAAGTCCCGTTCCGTGCTGGAGATTTGTCGATATTCCCAGGTGGGGGCGGGTATCAGCGATAACGATTGCGATTCGGAATGGTTATCTGATCGCATGACAGGGGATCGGGAGGCGCGACCTCCATAGGATTCCCGTTACTCACGGGGCACTTGAGTCAGCAGGCGAGGCACTTCCCCCACGCATGTACGCGAAAGCTCCTCGCCCGAAGGGGAATTCTGTGTTTTCAGTCGTTCACGGGTTGTCTGTACCCAAGTCTGTACGCAAGCGCGGCGCCGCACGCCTCGCTGCCGCTGTCGCCGTCTCGGGTCTGGTCGCCGGCGGCGCCATAGCCGGCGCGGGCACGGCGGTCGCCGACACGCCCGGCCAGCAGCACCAGGGCGGCGCGGTCGCCACCATCAAGGGCCTGGACCCGGACGCCTCGGGCAAGGCCGTCATCCACCAGCAGGGCGGCGACCGGCCGGTCTCGGCCGGTCTGTTCCAGATGGTCGTCGACGGCGGCGGCACCCTGCGTACGTACTGCATCGACATCCACAACCCGACCCAGCCCGCCGCGAAGTACCAGGAGACCCCCTGGAGCGGCACCTCGCTGAGCGGCAACCCGGACGCGGGCAAGATCCGCTGGATCCTTGAGCACTCGTACCCGCAGGTGAACGATCTGACGGCGCTCGCCAAGTCGGCCGGCCTCAAGGGCCAGCTGACCAATGGCACGGCCGCCGCCGCGACCCAGGTCGCGATCTGGCGCTACTCGGACCACGCCCAGGTCGACGCGGTGGACGCGCAGGCCAAGGACCTGGCGGACTGGCTGACCAAGTCCGCGCAGAACGTGGGCGAGCCCAAGGCGTCGCTGACCCTCGACAACCCGGCCGTCTCCGGCAAGGCGGGCTCCAAGCTCGGCCCGGTGACCGTCCACACCAACGCCGACAAGGTCTCGGTGACCCCGTCCGAGGAGCTCAAGGCTGCCGGCGTCAAGGTCGTCGACAAGGCCGGCAAGGCGGCCACGACCGCCAAGAACGGCTCGCAGCTCTTCTTCGACGTGCCCGCGGGCGCCCAGCCGGGCTCCGGCTCGCTGACCGTCCAGGCCACCACCCAGGTGCCGGTCGGCCGCGCGTTCGCCAGTGAGTCCAAGAGTCAGACGCAGATCCTCGCCGGGTCCAGCGACTCCACGGTGACCGCCGCGGCCAAGGCGACCTGGGCCAAGCAGGGCGCCATTCCGGCTCTGACGGCCGCGAAGAACTGCGCCAAGGGCGGCGTGGACGTCACGGCGACCAACAAGGGCGACGAGGCGTTCACCTTCAAGCTGGCCGGCTTCTCGTACACGATCGGCGCCGGCAAGTCGAAGACCGTCACCGTGCCGGTCGCCGAGGACCAGGCCTACGACTTCGTGATCACCGGGCCGAACGGCTTCAAGCAGGAGTTCAAGGGCGTCCTGGACTGCAAGACCGCCGGCACGGGTACCAGCACGCCGTCGTCGCAGCCCAGCCCCGCCTCTGCGGGCGGCACCTCGTCCGGCTCCACCACCGGTGGTGACCTGGCCGAGACCGGCTCCTCCAGCTCCACGCCGATGATCGCGGGCGTCGCTGTCGCCCTGGTCGTCATAGGCGGCGGCGCGGTGTTCTTCCTCCGCCGCAAGAAGGCCGGGACCGCCGGGCACTGACCCCAGCGGCTCTGAGACACGGCACCGTGGACTCAGAGTGACCACCCTGTGACAGTGGCCCCGGTGAGCGCAGGCGCACCGGGGCCACTGGCGTCCCGTAGCAGCACCCGTTTCCGCCAGGGGGTGGCGGTACGGCAAGATGGGGTGTATCTGCCCACAGCCCGATTCACACTGCCGGACGGTTTCTCTTGGCTGAGTACATCTACACCATGCGCAAGACGCGCAAGGCGCACGGCGACAAGGTGATCCTTGACGACGTCACGCTGAGCTTCCTGCCCGGCGCGAAGATCGGTGTGGTCGGCCCGAACGGTGCCGGTAAGTCCACCGTTCTCAAGATCATGGCGGGCCTTGAGCAGCCCTCCAACGGCGACGCCTTCCTGTCGCCGGGCTACAGCGTCGGCATCCTCATGCAGGAGCCGCAGCTCGACGAGTCCAAGACGGTCCTGGAGAACGTGCAGGACGGCGCCGCCGAGATCATGGGCAAGCTCAAGCGCTTCAACGAGGTCGCCGAGCTCATGGCGACGGACTACTCGGACGCGCTCCTTGAGGAGATGGGCAAGCTCCAGGAGGACCTCGACCACGCGAACGCCTGGGACCTCGACGCCCAGCTGGAGCAGGCCATGGACGCGCTGGGCTGCCCGCCCGGTGACTGGTCCGTGACCAACCTCTCCGGTGGCGAGAAGCGCCGTGTCGCGCTCTGCAAGCTGCTGATCGAGGCGCCCGACCTGCTGCTCCTCGACGAGCCCACCAACCACCTCGACGCCGAGTCGGTGAACTGGCTGGAGCAGCACCTCTCGAAGTACGCGGGCGCCGTGGTCGCCGTCACCCACGACCGGTACTTCCTGAACAACGTCGCCGAGTGGATCCTTGAGCTCGACCGCGGCCGCGCGATCCCGTACGAGGGCAACTACTCCACGTACCTGGACAAGAAGGCCTCGCGCCTCAAGGTCGAGGGCCGCAAGGACGAGAAGCGCGCCAAGCGGCTCAAGGAAGAGCTTGAGTGGGTCCGCTCCAACGCCAAGGGCCGGCAGACCAAGTCCAAGGCGCGCCTCGCCCGTTACGAGGAGATGGCGGCCGAGGCCGACAAGATGCGGAAGCTGGACTTCGAGGAGATCCAGATCCCGCCGGGCCCGCGTCTGGGCTCGATCGTCGTCGAGGTCGAGAACCTCTCCAAGGCCTTCGGCGACAAGGTCCTCATCGAGGACCTGTCGTTCACGCTGCCGCGCAACGGCATCGTGGGCGTCATCGGTCCGAACGGCGCGGGCAAGACCACGCTGTTCAAGATGATCCAGGGCCTGGAGACCCCCGACTCGGGCTCCATCCGGGTCGGCGAGACCGTCAAGATCTCGTACGTCGACCAGAGCCGCGCCAACATCGACCCTAAGAAGACCCTTTGGGCCGTGGTGTCGGACGAGCTCGACTACATCAACGTCGGCCAGGTCGAGATGCCTTCGCGCGCGTACGTCAGCGCGTTCGGCTTCAAGGGCCCGGACCAGCAGAAGCCGGCCGGTGTGCTCTCCGGTGGTGAGCGCAACCGCCTCAACCTGGCGCTGACGCTCAAGGAGGGCGGCAACCTGCTGCTCCTCGACGAGCCCACCAACGACCTGGACGTGGAGACCCTGTCTTCGCTGGAGAACGCGCTCCTTGAGTTCCCGGGCGCGGCTGTCGTGATCTCCCACGACCGCTGGTTCCTGGACCGGGTCGCCACGCACATCCTGGCGTACGAGGGCGACTCGAAGTGGTACTGGTTCGAGGGCAACTTCGAGTCGTACGAGAAGAACAAGGTCGAGCGGCTCGGCGCCGACGCGGCGCGTCCGCACCGCGCCACCTACAAGAAGCTCACCCGGGGCTGATCTTCTTGGCTCGCCACATCTACAGCTGCCCGCTCCGCTGGTCGGACATGGACGCCTTCGGGCACGTCAACAACGTGGTCTTCCTCCGCTATCTGGAGGAGGCCCGCATCGACTTCATGTTCCGGCTGGCGCCGGGGGACGGCTCGCCGTCGTTCTCGGGCGGGTCCGTGGTGGCCCGGCACGAGATCGACTACGTACGGCCGCTGGTGCACCGCCATGAGCCGGTGACCGTCGAGTCGTGGGTCACCAAGATCGGCGCGGCGTCGCTGACGATCGCGTACGAGATCAAGGACCCCGAGCAGGTGTATGTGCGGGCGTCGACGGTCGTGGTGCCGTTCGACCTCGCGGCGGGGCGGCCTCGGCGGATCTCCGCGGAGGAGAAGGCGTTCCTCCAGGAGTACGTGGAGGAGACCGACGCAGGTCGCGGTGGCCGGGCCGGCCGCGGCGGCGGCCGTGGCGACCGCGTGGAGCGGGCCGCGGCATGACCGTGAAGCTGGGCCTCGCCGATGCCGGGGAGGTGGCGGATCTCGCCGCCTTCCTGGCCCGGCTGATCCACTACGACCGGTCGGCGGCCGTCCGGCTGCAGGCCGGGGGCGGTGCGCTGGCGGTGTTCGGGCGCCCGCCGGCGTTCGAGGTGCTGGCGATTCGTACGGTGCGGCTGGACGCGGTGGTGGAGCTCGACGTCACCGTCTCGGCGGGTGAGCTCCTGGAGGCGCTCGACGAGCCCGCGTCCGCGGTGGTGGTTCCTCACTCCGTGACCGGTCCGCCGTGGGCGGGTGTGCTGCCGCCGCGCGGCGGCTGGAGCCGGCTGCCCGGGCTGCCCTCGGCCTCTGAGATACGCGATGTGGTCGGGGCCGCGGTGGCGGAGTTCCGGGCGCGGGACGAGGCGTTGCCGGAGCAGTCGCGTACGCGGGCGGAGCGGGACCGGATCGGGCGTGAGATCTGGTCGCGGACGCTGGGGGAGACGGAGGTGCCGCTGCGGGTGGTGCATGCGGCGCAGTCCCTGGGGTTCCTGCGGCGTGGCTTGGGACCGGGTGCCGGTTCTGGCGGGGAGTTGGCTTTGCTGGGGGCGGGGCCGTGGTTGCGGCTGCGTACGGCGTATGGGTCGGTTGCGGTTCGGAGGGCGGGGGCGGGGGCGGGGGCGCTGCCGCTGTCTCCGGTCTGAGGGCCCCCACCCCGCCCCTTCCCTGAACCCTCCGGGGGTGGGTGTGGGGTGAGGCGGTTTCCCGGGGCGCGCCCCGGACCCCCGGGCTGCGCTCCCGGACCCCCGGGTGGGGCTCCCGGGCCCCCGGGTGGGGCTCCCGGGCCCCCGGGTGGGGCCCGCGGCCCCTGCACCCCGCTTTCGGGGCTCCGCCCCGGACTCCGCGCAGGGGGTGCGTCAACCGGGGCTCCGTCTCCGCCCGGGTGGTTGGGTTTCGTTCGCTGCCCCCCGCCCCCGCTTACGGGGCTCCGCCCCGGACCCCGCTCCTCAAACGCCGAAGGGGCTGAATTTCGCGCCGCCGAGGCGGGATTTGGCCGGGCCCCCTTCTGCCTTAAGGGGCGCGGGGAACTGCGCGATCAGCCACGCACGGCCCGCAGGCAAACCCCGGGCCAACAAGGGCGCGCCCACCGGCCCGCAGACAACCCGGGCAAAAGTGGGGCGCGGGGAACTGCGCGATCAGCCACACACGGCCCGCAGACGAACGCCGGGCCAAGATGATGCGCCCCCACCGGCCCGCAGACGAACGCCGGGCCAAGAAGATGCGCCCCCACCGGCCCGCAGACGAACGCCGGGCCAAGAAGATGCGCCCCCACCGGCCCGCAGGCAAACCCCGGGCCAAGAAGATGCGCCCCCACCGGCCCGCAGACGAACGCCGGGCCAAGAAGGGGCGCCCCCGCCCCCGTCCGCAGGCGAACGGCCGGAGTGGGGCTACTCCCCGCCCCCGTCCGGCCATACCTGAATATGGTCCTGCTCCAGCTCCAGCAGCACCCTTCGTTCCATCCCCAGGGCCTCCGTGTACTCCGTGGGGAGTTGGAGGCGGCCCGCTCTGTCGAGCATCGCGTATTCACGGGAGACCACTGACTCTTCGCCCGTCTGCTCGTTCAGATGCGTGCGGCGCAGGACCTCCGTGGAGGTACGGCCGTCGCGGATGGCCACCGTACGGCGGACCTCGTTCGCCACCGTCTGGTCGTGGGTGACGATGACGATCGTCGTGCCCAGTTCCTCGTTCGCCGTGCGGAAGGCCGCGAAGATCTGTTCGGCCGTGGCGGAGTCGAGTTCGCCGGTCGGCTCGTCGGCCAGGAGGACCGAGGGGTTGTTGGCGAGAGCCACCGCTATCGCCACGCGCTGCTGTTCGCCGCCGGACATCTGGTGCGGGCGGCGGTCGCGGCAGTGGGCCACCCCGAGCATCGTGAGGAGTTCGTCCGCTCGGGTCGACTTGCCCTTCGCGCCGCGGCGGCGGCCCCGCAACTGCATGGGGAGGGAGATGTTCTGAGCCGCCGTCAGGTAGGGGAGGAGGTTTCTCGCCGTCTGCTGCCAGACGAAGCCGACCACCTCCCTCCGGTAGTCCAGCCTCGCCTTCGCGTCCATCGACAGCAGGTCCCGGCCCGCCACCTTCGCCTGGCCCGCCGTCGGGACGTCCAGGCCCGCCAGGATGTTCATCAGTGTGGATTTGCCGCTGCCGGACGCTCCCACCAGGGCCATCAGCTCGCCGTCCGTCACGAGGAGGTCCAGCCCCTGCAAGGCCTGGACCTCCACGCCGTCCGTCGTGAAGATCCGGACCAGGCGGTCGCAGGCGATCAGGGCGTCATGGCCGTACGCCGGGCGGTCACGCTGGGCCGCCGCCCGTTCCTCCAGCTCGGACAGCGTCCGGACTTCCGTCGCCGCCGTCCCCGCCCCCGCCCTCGTCCCCGTCATCGCGTATCTCCTGCCCTCAGTTCCGTCACCGAGCCGCGCCGGCTCGTCCACCACGCCTGGGTCGCCGCGACCCCCGCCGCCAGCGCCACCACGCACACCGCGGGTATCAGCAGCGACATCGGGTCCGTGCGCAACCCGCCGCCCGCCGCAGCGGTCGTCGGAGACGCCGCCAGGGCCAGGCCCGTCAAGTCCACGCCGGGGGCCAGTAGTTCCGTCGCCGCCCAGCCCGTCAGCGCGCCGCCCAGCGCGGCCAGGACCGCCTGGGGCAGTGCCTCCAGGATCAGCAGGCGGCGGCCCTGGCGGCGGGTCAGGCCCATCGTCCGCAGCCTCGCGAGCAGCGCCGAACGCTCCGGCGCGCCCCGCAGCAGCGAGAGCAGCAGCGCCAGCACCGCGTACCCCACGCCCGCCGCCACCGCCGCCCCGTAGACCCGTTCCGCACCCGACTGGAGCGGTGAGTCGACGAGCTTGCGGCGTGTCTCCGTGCGCAGTTGGACCGTGGGAGGGTCGCCCGCGGCGCGGGGGGTCGTCACCGTCCTGCGCAGGTCCTTGCCGTCCAGGCCCGTCCCCGCCAGCAGCAGCGTCGTCGGTTCCCGTGCGCCCAGCCCGGCCGCGTCCACCAGCAGGAAGTCGCTGCGCGGGACGGCGGGAGTGCGCTCCCGTACCCCCACCACCTGGACCATCAGCCGGTAGCCCGCCACCCGCACCTCCCGGGGACCCTTGCCCAGGCCCGCCGCCACCTTCGGCGAGGCGATCGCCGCCAGGGCCTTGCCGGGGCGGGCCTTCAGGTCGTCGGCCCGGATCGCGCCCAGGCCGGTGCCGGACGTGAGGCGGGCGTACGAGGACGGGTCCGCGCCGATCACCGCGATCCTGTCGCCGTACGGCATCTCCACGCCGTAGTCGACATGGGCCGCGGCCACCTGCGACACCCCGTCGGCCTTGGCGACCCGGTCGGCCAGGCCCGGCGGCAGCGGTGTCACGCTGTCGACCCGCGCGTCCGCGCCCGTCGTGTACAGCGCCGCCCGGTCCCGCGCGTCCGCGACCCCGGCGAGCACCGAGCCGCCGAACGCGGCCGTGGTCAGCGCCGTGAGCAGGGCGAGCAGCGGGAGCACTCCGCCGCCGGGGGCGCGGCCCGCGCGGGCCAGCGAGAGGAAGCCGACCGTGCTGCGCAGCCGCGCGGCCGGGCGGGCCGCCCAGCGCAGGGGCAGCGGATACAGCCGTACGAGGACCAGCGCCGCGATCACGCCGATCAGCACCGGCGCCGAGCTGACCAGCGAGTCGGAGCCCGCCGCCGTGGTGCGCCGGCGCAGCGCCGCGACCGCGCCCACCGCCAGGACCAGCAGGGTCAGTTCGGCCACGGTACGGCGCCGGGAGGGCCTGACGCGTACGAGGTCGTCGCGGTCGGACGCGGTGCGGACCCTGCGGTGGCTGAGCACCGCCCGTACCGGCAGGGCCAGACAGGACACCACCGCCACCGTGGCCACGGCGAGCAGTGCGGGGCCGAGCCGGCCGCCGCGTACGGTCAGGACTGCCAGGCCCAGGCCGAGCGCCGCCGCCGGGACCGTCACCACCGCCGTCTCGGCGGCCAGACGGCCGCCGATGCCGGGCAGCGAGCCGCCCCGGGCGCGCAGCAGGGCGAGTTCGGTGCTCCGGCGGGCCGCCGCGAGGCCGCCCGCCATCAGCAGGACCACGGCCGCGACCGCCGCCGTGCCGAAGGTGGCGACCGCGACGACGGGGGTGATCGAGTCGCGTACGGAGGTGTACTCCTCCAGGATCGCGTCGAGTTCGGTGGAGATCATGGTGCCCGGGCCGGCCAGCTGGCGCAGGGCGGCGAGTGCCGGGCCGCCCTCCAGGGAGGCCACGGAGGCGGCGAGGCCGTGCAGTTGTCGGGAGTTCATGCTGCCCGCGGCCGGGGCGATGTCCGCGTACACCTCGGGACTGCCCGCCGCGTCGAGGAGCGCGGGCGCCGAGTCGGGGCCGAGCAGTAGGCCCGCGTACCAGTAGTGCGGCTCGTCGGGTTTGGGGCTCGCCGGGATGAGCTGGGCTTCGCGCAGGACCGGTTCGGTGGCCCAGTAGCTGCCGTCCGGGAGCAGCGGCTGTACGACGCCGGTGATGCGGATCGCGAGCGGCTCACCCCCCGCGCCCGGCACGTGGACGACCGAACCGGGGGAGATGCGGAGCGTCTTGGCGGTCGCCGCCGTCACCGCCGCCTCCGCCGTGTGCGAGGTCGCGTCCGCCTTCGCGGTGGGCAGGCGCCCGCTCACCAGACGGGCGTGGTCGGAGAGCGACGACCGGGAGGCGATCAGCAGGCGCGGCGGCAGGCCCTCGGGCCTCGGCAGCCAGGAGTCCAGCGGGGAGGCGGCGTGCACCTTCTCCGTGGTGCGCACCCCGTACGCCGACTGCCCGCCGTCCGCCCGCAGCGGCGCCGGGATCGCCTTGAGCTGGTCCCGGTAGGCCTGTTCCATGGCCTGCGGGCCGAGCGCGGAGTCGCCGTTGACGGGCATCGGGCCGGACAGCCGGATCACCGAGTTCTCCGGCGCCGCCGACTCCACCGCGTGGCGCAGCCCCCGGTCCTCGTACACGTCGACCCCGCGCGGCAGCGTCGCGGCCAGGAACGCGGTGAGCAGCACCAGCAGGGCGAGCGCGCCCGCGGCGCCCGGCGCGGTCCGCAGCCGGGTCCGCACCCAGGGGGCAACGGCCTTGGCACTCATGTCAGTTGCCCCCCTGGTGGCGCAGCGAGACCGCCGGGTCGGTCCGCCGCAGCGCCAGCGTCGCGACGATCAGCAGCGGTACGGCGGCGACTCCCGCCAGCAGTACGGCGAGCCGCCCGGCGGGCAGCTCCACCAGCACCTTCGGCACCGGCTGGGTGGCCTGCCCGGTCAGCACGATCAACGGCACCACCGCGCGGGTCAGCACTTCGCCCAGGGCGAGGCCCACGAGCAGCGCCAGCGCGATCAGCACCCCCTGCTCGGCCGCGATCAGCCGGGCCAGCTGGCGGCGCGGGGCCCCCAGGGCCCGCAGCACGGCGAACTCCGCCCCGCGTTCGCGCAGCGAGCCCGCCGCGCTCACCGCGAAGCCGACCGCGGCGAGGGCCGCCGCCACGATCGCGGCGGCGATGAGCGCGGCCTGCGGGCCCGCGCCCAGCGGGTCGTCGCGCAGCTGCTCGGCGACCTCCGCGCGCACCACCACCTGCTGCGGGTCGATGTCCGGCCGGGCCCGCAGCGCCGCCGCCGCGCGGGCCGCGTCGCCGGGGCCGGTGGTGAGCCACCACTCGGTCGGGGCGAGGCTGCCGCCCGCGTCGGCGGCGAGCCGCGCGTTGACCGCGCTCAGGTCGAGCAGGAGCGCGCCGCCGTCACGGCCGCCGCCACCGGAGGTCTCGGCGCCGGGCCCGGTCGTGGGGACCTCGGCCATCCGGTCGACGACCTTCGCGCGCAGCGTCTGCCCGGCCAGGACGGCTGTGACGGTCTGCCCGACCCGGGTTCCGCTGGAGGCCAGGAACCGGTCGGTGGCGATCGCGGTCAGCGCGGGCGGTGCGGGCCGGGCGGCGGCGAGTCTGACCGTCCGGCTCGGTATCCCTTCCCAGGAGCCGGCGGTCACCGTGGTCGACCCCGTGGCGTACGGCACCGACAGGGACTGCCCCTCGGTCTGCGGGGTCAGGTCCAGCAGGCCGCCCGGGCCCTCGCCCGACTCCAGCGAGGAGGCCCGCCAGCGGTCGGCGGCGGGCAGCGCGACGGGGGCGGTGCGCCCGTCCCGTGCCACGGTCCGCAGCTCCCGCACGGTGAAGCGGTGCTGCTCGGCCTTCTCGAACGGCACGTTGAAGTCCAGCTCGAAACCGGTGAGCGCGAGCGGCGCGGCCGGGCGGCCCACCGGCGCGCCCGCCGCCAGATCGAGGGAGAGCCGCCGCTCGGCCTGGCGCCCGTCGGCCTCCAGGGACCCTGCCGGGAGGCGGTACTGGATGCCGAAGCGGTCCTCGGCCACCGCCGTCAGATTCGCGGTGACCCCGCTCGGGGAGGCACCGCCCGGGGCGCCCTCGGCGCCGAGCCGCAGGCTGAGGGCGAGCTCGGCGGCGTCCGCCGGGAGCAGCACGCCGGGCCGGGCAGCCCGGGGCGGGGTGAGCTCGCCCAGGAGCGCGCGGGCGGACCTGCCGCCGAGGTCGGAGCGGAGCAGCAGCCCGTCCGCGTGCGCGGTGTCCAGGGCGAGCAGCGTCCCGGAGCGGCCGCCGGAGAGCTCCACCGAGGAGCGCGCGGCCGGGGCCACCGCCCGTACGCCCGGGACCGCGTCGTACGAACCGGCCTCTCCGAAGCCGCTCAGGCTCGACCCGAAGACCCGTACCGAGGTGCCCGCGCGGAAGTCCGCCTGGTCCTCCTGCGAGCGGTCCCAGGAAGCGGACTGCCCGATCGCCAGCATGCCCATGGCGACCGCGAGCACAAGCAGCAGCACCGGGCCCGCGCCGCGCAGCGGGCGGCGGCTGAACTGCCAGCCCGCTAGCGCCGCCGGGAGCCCGCGCCCGCCCGCCGCCCGCCGTTCGGCGAGCTTGGCGGCGGGCGGCAGCAGCCGCAGCGTCAGTACGGTCCCGGCGAGCAGCGCCAGCGCGGGCGCGGCCACCAGCAGCGGGTCGATGCCGAGCCCGCCGGCGCGGTCGCCGCTGAGCGCCCCGGAGCCGGAGGTCTGGCGGTCCAGCTGCCAGTAGGCGACCCCGGCGATCAGCAGGAGCCCGATGTCGGCCCCGGCGCGCACGGAGGCGGGCAGTGCGGCGGCCCGGGCGCGGGTGGCCCGCCCGGCCGACAGGGCCGGGGCCACCACGGCCGCCGCGCACCCCAGCGCGACCAGCGCCGCCACCAGCCACACCGTGCCGGTCGGGCCGGTGTCGAGGTGGATGCCGATCCGGGCGAGCGGGCCGTGGCCCGCCAGGAGCCGGGTGAGCGGGCCGGAGAGCAGCGGTGCGCACACGGCCGCCGGGGCGGCGAGCAGCAGCGCCTCGGTGGCGGACAGGCCCAGGAGGCGGGAGCGGGAGCCGCCGCGCGCCCGCAGCAGCTCGGTCTCGCCGGTCCGCTCGCTGCTCAGCAGCCGGGCCACCAGCAGCAGCGCGTACCCGGCGAGCAGCACCAGTTGCAGCGCCACGATCAGCAGGGTCGAGCGGGAGACGAGCAGCGAGCGCTCGGCCCGGTCGAGCACGTCGGGCAGCGAGGTGGTGGCGGTCGCGTCGCCCGCGAACGCCGTGCCCTCCACCAGGGACTTGGGCCCCTTGGTCGCCGCCGCGCGCAGGGCGCCGATCCGGGTGGTGGTCAGGGTGGAGAAGTCGGCGGAGGCCAGCCAGGACGTCTGGCCCGGGCTCAGCCGGCCGCCGGTGAGCGCCGTGGGGTCGGTGAGCAGCGGCCCGTACGTGGTGAAGTTGACCCGGCGCGTGCCCCGGCCGCCGAGGTCGTCCAGCTGCCAGTATGCCTCGGTGGCGTCGACGGGACGGTAGACGCCGGTGACGCGGACCCGCACGGCCGGGCCGCTCATGCGGTCGGCGAGGGTCAGCGAGACGGGCCAGTGGCGCAGGCCCAGCTGGGCGGCGGCGTTCTCGGGGAGGGCGGCCTGGATCTCGGGGCCGGTGCCCGGCGGGGCGGGCCAGCTGCCGCCGCTCAGCCGGACGCGGGTGCGGTCGACGGCGGCGAAGAGCGTGAGGTCGGGCTCGGTGCCCTTGCGGGCGTCCGGCGACTGGAGGGTGCGCGGCAGCGCGTACGGGCCGGACTGGGTCAACGTCCTTGTGGTGACCGGGAGTCCGTCGAAGGTGCGGTGCGCGCCCTCGCGTACGGCGGCGTCGGCGGCCTGCCGCTTCGCCTCGGGGACGGTCGCCTTGACGATCAGTGCGGCGGGCGGCGCGGACCGGGTAGCCAGGGTGTGGCGCAGGGACGCGTCCCCGATGGAGCCGGAGAAGGCGGTCAGGGCGGCCAGGACCGAGGTGGTCAGCAGGACGGCCAGCAGCGCGGCGGCCAGCAGCAGCCGGTGCGCGCGCACCCGCAGAAACACGAAACCCGCCACACGGCCCCCAGATCCCCGCTCTGCCCCCGAAAGTCTGTCCGGATGCTTTCAGAGGGCGCGAGGCCATGGAAACCGCTTGCGGCCCGATCTTGCCCGATCGTGACCGGAATGCGATCACGGAGCGCCGCATTCCGGGGTCGGGACGGGCGGAACGTGAACTTCCGGCCTACTCCGCCGTGTTGACCATCGAGGCGGCGGCGTACGTCAGATAGTTCCAGAGCGTCGTCTCGTGCTCCGCGGAGAGTCCCAGCTCGTCGACGGCCGTACGCATATGGGTCAGCCAGGCGTCGTGCGCGGCCCGGTCCACGGTGAACGGAGCGTGGCGCATCCGCAGGCGGGGGTGGCCGCGGTGGTCGCTGTAGGTGCGCGGGCCGCCCCAGTACTGGATCAGGAAGAGGACGAGCCGCTCCTCGGCCGGGCCCAGATCGCCCTCCGGGTACATCGGCCGCAGCAGCGGGTCCTCGGCGACGCCCTGGTAGAACCGGTGGACCAGGCGCCGGAAGGTCTCCTCGCCGCCGACCTGCTCGTAGAAGGTCTGCTCCTGAAGCGTGCCGCGCGGAATCTCGTTCACCTGTGTATGCCTCGCAATGTCATTCGGCCCGGCCCCCTGGACTCGGCCGGGGGCCCGGGGGGTGTCCCCGGGAAATGCAGCACGGGTCCATGGTCTCAGATGGGCCGACCGAGGACCGGGGACGTAGGACCACTCGCCTCCGGGGCCCGGGCGCAGCACAGTGGACATATGGGCGCACACCGGGATTCGGCCGCCAGGGCGCGGGCGGCCCTCGTCGCGGAGATCGTGGCCGGGGGCGAGCTCGCCGACCCGGCCTGGCGGGCCGCCTTCGAGGAGGTGCCCCGCGACCTCTTCGTGCCCTACTACTTCGTGAGCCGCCCCGGCGGCTACGAGCGGCTGTGGGGCGAGGACCCGGACCCCGGCCGGCGGGCGCGCTGGCTGGACGGGGTCTATACGGACATGCCGCTGGCCACCCGGCTGCGCGACGGGGAGCTGCTCTCCTCCAGCAGCCAGCCGTCGCTGATGGCCCGGATGCTGGAGGTCCTGGACGTCCGGGACGGGCACGCTGTCCTGGAGATCGGCGCCGGGACCGGCTACAACGCGGCGCTGCTCAGCCACCGCCTGGGCGAAGAGCTGGTCACCACGGTCGACCTGGACCCGGAGATCACCGAGTCGGCCCGGACGCATCTGGTGGCGGCGGGCTTCCGCCCGGCGGTGGTGACCGGCGACGGGGCGCGCGGCTGCCCGTCCCGGGCGCCCTTCGACCGGATCATCGCGACCTGCACCCTGCCGTCGGTACCGGCCGGGTGGCTGGCGCAGTGCACACCGGGGGCGCTGATCGAGGCCCCGCTGGCCACCGGGCTGATCCTGCTGAAGGTGCGCGACGCCGGGCACGCGGAGGGGCGCTTCCTGCACACCCCGGCCTACTTCGTGCCGCTGCGGGGCGTGGCGCCCGCGCCCGGCGCCCCGTACGCCGGCGGGCTGCCCCGCCCGAGCCTGGAGAACGAGCTCTTCCGCTTCCTGCTGGCGCTCACGGCGGACAGCCTGGACCCGTACGAGGCGTACGAACTGTGGCGGCGCGAGGACCGCCCCCGGCGCGAACGGTTCGGCGTGACGGTCACCGGCGAGGGCCAGTGGGCCTGGCTGGACGACCCGCAGGGACCACACACGTGGCCCCTGCGGGATGTGGTCCCGGGAAACGTCTGAGGCAACCGGGTCCCTCCAGGGGCGCGGGGCTGTGACATGTACGGCTCCGCCGCGTGGGCGCGACCGGCCACGGACGGCCCGCAGCCGGATGCACCGTTCCAGCGGAGCCTCAGCCCCGGCGGACCGTGATCGTCGTCCAAGCCCCCACGTGCACCCGGTCCCCGTCCTGGAGCGGGACGGGAACGTACGGCTGGATCGGGTCCTCCGCGCCGTTGATGGTGGTGCCGTTGGTGGAGTTCTGGTCGACCACCGCCCAGCTGCCGTCGGGCTGCTGGACCAGGACCGCGTGCTGGTGCGAGACGCCCGGGTCCTCCGGCGGCACGGCCAGGTCGATGTCGGGCGCCTCGCCGGTGGAGTGGCGGCGGCGGCCGATGGTGAGCTGGTTGCCGGTGAGCGGGCGCTGCTGCTCGGGCGAGTACGCGGGCAGGTTGAGCCCGGACGCCTCCGGCCCGCTGCGCTGCATCATCGCCATGAAGTAGTCGCGGTCCGGCCCGATGGTCACCATCCAGCGGAGCGGCTGCTGCGGCGGCGCCTGGAACTGCTGCTGGGGCGGCTGGGGCTGCTGCGGGGCGTGGGGCGCCTGGGTGTGCTGCGGCGGCTGCGGCTGGGAGGGCGGCTGGATCATCCAGTCGTCGTTCTCGGCCCGGGTCGGCGGCTGCGGGAACGCCGGGGGCGCGGGCGGCCCCGCCTGCTGGAAGACCGGCGGGGGCGGCGGCCCCTGCTGGAAGTGCGGCGGCGGGCCCTGGCGCAGGGACGGGTCACCGTTCGGCGGGGGCGGCGGCCCCTGGCGGAACGGCGGCGGGCCCTGCTGCGCGGGGTCGCCGGTGAGCGGCTCGGCAGGCCGGTTGACCTGCGAGGGCCGCGAGCTCTGGTACTCGTACGGGTCGCGCTGCTGCGGGGGCGGCGGTGACTGGAACCCGGGCGGCAGATTGAGGCCCTCGCCCCGCCCGGGGGCCGGGTTGGGCGCCAGCGGCGTGTACGAGGTCGCCGTCTGGGTGAGGTAGTTCCAGCGGCACTCCTCGCAGAAGGGCGTGTTGCCCTCCCGGGGCGTGCGGCACTGGGGGCAGAGCTCCGCCGGGGCGGCGGGGGCCTCGGGGGCGGGGTAGCCGTAGCCGCCCTGCGGGGGCGGCCCCGGGAAGGCGGGCGGGGGCGGGGGAGGCGGCGGCACGGCGCCCATGCGATGGCCGCAGACCTCGCACCAGTCGTCGGAACCCGACTGGTGTCCGTTCGGGCAGGTCGGCATGGAGTCGCTTCCCCCTCTCCTCGTCCGGCCCCTCGGGCCGAGGCACTCAAGTGGTTTCGCTACTGCGTACCGCTGTGTGCGGCTTGCTCCCGGGCTGGTGCCCGGTTCGGATTCTTCGTTACTTCTTCACGCGTACGGTCTTGGTCGAGCGGGTTTCGAGAGTCATCTCGTCCGCCTCCGCGACCTTGGCCTTCAGTCGCACAGTACCCGTCGCCTCGTCGACGACATCCACCACCTTGGCGAGCAGCTTTGCCGTATCCGCGTTCCCGGAGGCCGCGGCGAGCTGGACGGCGCGGCCGAGCTTGGCGGTGGCGCCATCGATATCGCCCGACTTGCGGGCATCGAGACCCTGTTGGATGACTTGCGCCAGTTCGGCCTGACCTGTGTAGTGGGCGACCTGGGGGTTGATCGAGGTGGAGGCGGCCATGTCCTCGGTCCACACCGCGCGGATCAGCCCCTGCGACAGCGTCTGCGGGGTCCCGCCCGCCGGGTCGGGCAGGATCAGCGAGACCCGGGCGGCGAGCATCTCCTGGCCGATCCCGGCCTCCGGGACCTGGACGCACACGTGGTAGTCGCGGGACTCGTCGCCCCACGAGCCCGTCGGGTAGTCGCCGGCGCGCGGCTCCGCCTCGGTCCGACGGGCCGTCAGTTCCTCGACGGTGGGCGCGACCTGCTTCACGAACTTGATCTCCACGCCGACCGGCGTCCACAGCCGCAGCGCAACGTCCGCGACCTCCTTGCCCATCGCGTTCTCCATCATCCGCGTGAAGTCCGCGGCCAGGCCCGAGGGGTCGGCCACGATGTCGGCCGTGCCGAGCATCGCGGAGGCGATCGCGGTGACCTCCTTGACCTCCCAGTCGGTGCCGACCCCGCGTGCGTCGCAGGTGAACCGGCCCGCGCAGGCGTCGAGCGCCGCTTTCAGGTCGGCCGGCGACTCGTGCTCGTTGCGGCCGTCGGTGAGCAGGATGCCGTGCCGGATCGGTACGTCGGCCGAGCTCAGCAGCCGGTCGGTGAGCCGCAGCCAGGTGCCGATGGCGGTGCCGCCGCCCGCGCTCAGCTTGCGCAGCGCCTCCTTGGCCTGGGCGCGGGTCTGCGCGTCGGCGGTGGCCAGGTGCCCGTTGCCCGGGTAGACCTCCTTGGCCTGGTGGGTGCCCGCGACCACCGCGAACGTCACGCCGTCGCGCAGGGTGTCGATCGCGGCGGCCGTGGCGTCGCGCGCGTTGCGCATCTTCGTCGGCGGGTAGTCCATCGACCCCGAGCAGTCGACCATGATCACCACGGCGGCGCCGGCCGCCTGCCCCGGTATGGACGAGGGCGACAGCGCGGCTCCGGTAGGTGCGGCCCCGCCGACCGTGCCTCCGCCCGTCGACGTCACGGTGACGATCGCGTTGACCTCGCGGCCGCCCTCCGGCAGGTACGCGTTCTGGTAGACCTCGACGGAGAACTGCGGCGCGTTCGGTTTGGAGAAGTTGGCCATCTGAAAAGCTCCTTGAGGCTTCTGGGCCTGAAGAGACAAGAATGTGGGGGAATCCGGTGCCAAGGCCTAGTTGTAGGCGGATCCTGCCCCCGGCAGAGGGACCGCGAACGGCACGACGGCCACTGTTACGTTGTCGTGGCCCCCGCCGTCCAGGGCGTGGCCGACCAGCACCTGGGCGCTGTGCAGCGGCCGTTCGGCGGCGTCCGCGGGCACGGCCCCGGCCATCTCCTCGGCGCCCTCCGCGTAGTTCCACAGCCCGTCCGTGCAGACCACGACCACGCCGGAGCGGTCCGGCTTGAACGAGGCGGTGTGCGGGTCGAGTTCGTACGCGTCGGCGCCCAGCCACCCCGTGATCGCGTGCGCCCGCTCGTCCGCGTACGCGTCGGCCTCGCTCATCAGGCCCGCCGCCACCATCTGCGCGGCCCACGAGTCGTCCTCGGTGAGCCGGGCGGGCGGGGTCGTACGGTCGTCGGGCACCCAGTACGCCCGGCTGTCGCCGACCCAGCCGACCACGAGCAGCCCGCCCGCCGCGATCGCGCCGACCAGGGTGCAGGCCGGCGCGTTCTGGTGGCGGCGCGGGTCGTGCTCCACGGCCGGGCCGGGCTCGTCGGCAAGGGAGTTGACCGCCTCGGCGGCGGCCACGATCGCCTCGTGCATCGCCTGCTGCGGATGCGTGCCCTGGGGCAGCGCCTGGAGCAGCGACTCGTTGGCGCGGGCCGCGGCCGCCGCCGACGCCTCGTCGGGGCGGGTCGCGGAGGAGACGCCGTCGCAGACGATCGCCACGACGGCGGGCGAGCCGTCGGGCAGCGCGGTGGTGGACACGGCGAACGCGTCCTCGTTGCGGTGGTGGCGCAGGCCCCGGTCGCTGACCGCCGCCACCGGGCCGAGCTCCCGCTCCATGTGGTCGCGCTCGCGCGGCTGGGCGTGCCCGCAGTTCTCGCAGTAGCCGTCCTCGTCGACCCGCCCGGCCCGGCAGGCCACACAGACCTTCACGGGCACGCTGATGGGGGCACCGCCCATGCCTTTAGGGCCATGGGGGAGGGTGGACTGCTCCCCGAGGTCGGCGGGGTCGGATGCGCGCGGATCGGGCGCGGGCAGGGGGTACTCATCGGGCTCGGGGTCGCCCCCGGGCCCGTCGGACCGTGCGTGCGAGGGCAGCGGGGAGCCGCCCGAGTCGGTGCCGGGGAGATCGGTGGGCAGGTGCACCGGGGCGCCGGAGCCGTCGGCGGCACGGGCGGCGGGCCACGCCTCGCCCGCCACGGGACTGCCCATGACCACCGTCGGGGTGTCCACCGGAGCCACCGGCACGGCCGACAGGTCGTACCCGCAGGCCCCGCAGTACAGGTCGCCCGTCTCCAGCGGCTCCGCGCAGCCGGGGCACGTCGACCCGGCTGCCGGCTGGTGCATCTGCGCCATCAATCACACCCACGTCCGGGGGCGGAAACGGTTTGCCCGCTCCACCAGTTCGATCCGCTCCTCGCCGCTGCCGGCGAGCCGGGCGAGCACCCGGTACGAACGCTCCAGGCCGAACCGCAGGCCCCGCTCGTCCAGCTCGCTGCCCAGCAGTATGGTCTCGCCGGACGGGGCGCCCCGGCTCTGCTCGCCCTTACCGGGCCCGCCCTGGCTTCCGGAGAGTACCCAGTCGAGCGCGGTGCCGAGGACCTCGGTGGCCAGCCGCTCCCGGCGCACCGCGTCCAGGCCGAGCTGCTGCAGCGCGTCCACCTGCCCCGAGGCGGCCCGCAGATCGCCCAGGAGCGCATCGCCCGGGGTGCGCCGCCGCAGCCTGGCCCGCACGGCGGCGACCCGGGCCGCCGTGTAGTGGATCGAGGCCTCCGGCACCGATTCCAGGGTCGTCACGGCCGCCGTGCGGTCGCCCGCGGCCAGCTGTACCCGGGCCAGGCCGAACGCGGCGCTCACATAGCTCGGGTCGGTCGTCCACACCAGCCGGTAGTACTCGGCGGCGTTGTCCAGCTGCCCCAGGACCTCCGCGCACACCCCGAGCGCCAGCTTGGGCGTCGGCTCGCCCGGGAACGCGTCGTAGACGGCGTCGAAGGACAGCGCGGCGTTCTCGTGGTCGCCGGAGACGAGCGAGGCCACGCCCCGGTACCAGACGACCCGCCAGTCGTCGGGGTGGTCGGCCTCCAGGGACTCAAGGCCCCGGGCCGCCGAGACCAGTTCGCCCAGGTCGAGCCGGGCCCGCAGCTCGCGCAGCCGCTTCTCCACGGAGTTGGCGGGCGCGGTGCGCAGCGCGGCGATGAGCTCGGCGGGCGCGGCGGCCATCAGGCCCGCCAAGAAGCCCGCGTTGGGGTCGCCGGGGTCCACGTGCGGCACCGGCAGCGCCAGCGCGGTGGCGGGCGCGTCGAGGGGCCGCAGATAGCCGTCGCCGTACGCTCCCCGGCCGTACGCGCCCCGGCCGCCGGCGCGGGGCGCGGGGACGACGGCGGTCGGCATCGGGGTGCCGGGGGTTCCCGGGACCGAGGCGCCGGTGCTGGGGGCGGGGTGCGGCGCGGCGGTGACGGTGGGCCCGGCCACGGCGACGGGCACGGCGCCCGCGCCCGTGTACACCAGCGAGGAGCCGGCGCCCGGGCCGGAGCCGGGCGCCGGGGAGCCGTTGGCCGCCGCGCGCCTGCGCGCCCACCGGCTCTCGGGCACCACCCGCGCCCCGAGCACCGACACGTCCCCGGTGAGCTCCGCGAACAACGACGTGTCCGTGACGCGCAGTTCGGTCCCGAACAGGGTCGACAGGGCCGGGCGCGGGCGGCCGGTCTGGAGCGACACGACCTCCCGCAGCACTCCGGTCAGCTGCTCGGCCATCTCCTGCGCGGAGGCGAACCGGCGCGCCGGGTCGGGGTCGGTGGCCCGCACGAGGAGCCGGTAGAACGACTCGTACGTCCGGAAGACCTCGATGTTGTCCGGGTCCGGCAGGCTGTCCGCGAAGACGTTCGTATAGCCCTGGAAGTCGAAGGTGAGCACGGCCAGCGTGCGCGCGACCGTGTACAGGTCGGAGGCGACCGAGGGGCCCGCCTCGGCGACCTCCGGCGCCTGGTAGCCCACCGTGCCGTAGATGGCCGACTCGTCGTCGTCCATCCGGCGCACCGCGCCCATGTCGATCAGCTTCAGCTGGTCCTCGGTCTGGATCGCGTTGTCGACCTTGAAGTCGCAGTAGAGCAGATTGCGGCTGTGCAGATGGCCGAGGGCCTCCAGGGCCTCGATGCCGTACGCGCAGGCCTGCTCGACCGGGAGCGGGTCGCGCTTGCCCTCCGGGCCGCGCCGCTCGTTGGCGATCTCCTTGAGCGACTTGCCGCCCACGTACTCCATGACGATGTAGCCGTCCATGGAGCCGGTGCGCTGGTCGAGGTGCTCCACGAAGTTGTAGATGCGCACGATGTTGGAGTGCTCGATCTCGGCCAGGAAGCGGCGCTCGGAGATCGCCGCCGCCATCGCGTCCTGGTCACCGGTGTCGAGCAGGCCCTTGAGGACGACCCAGCGGTCCGAGACCGCGCGGTCCACGGCGAGGTAGACCCAGCCGAGGCCGCCGTGCGCCAGACAGCCCATCACCTCGTACTGGCCGTGCACGATGTCGCCCCGGTGCAGCTTGGGCACGAACGAGTACGGGTGGCCGCACTTGGTGCAGAACCCCTCGGTGCGCCCGGTCCGCTCCCCGCGCGAGCGGCCCACCGGCGCCCCGCAGTCCGAGCGCGAGCAGAAACGCTTCCGCTCGGGGACCTCCGGGTGCTCCATCACGGCCGTGGCCGGGTCGGGACGCGGCACTCCCGGCACGGTGACGAGTCCGGCCCCGAGTCTGCTGCGCCCGGAGCTGCTGGTCGCCGAGCCCGAGCTGCGCACCGACACCGACCGCGCGCTGCCCGACCCCGTCAGGGAGCGCGACAGGCGCCCCGACACCGAGCGCCGGGACGTCGAGGAGCGGGAGGAGCGGGAAGACGCCGAGGACCGCGCGGAGCGCGCCGATCGGGCCGACGACGAGCCGCTGTCCTTACGGCCGCGCCCGGTGATCCCGGTCCCGGGCGAGGAGATGCTGCCTTCCCCAAGTTCTCGGCTGCGCTCGAACAGGGGAGACCCCAATCCGGACACCACGGGCGCCAGGCCGCAGGTGTCGCAGTACAGCTCACCGCCGCCCATGTCCTCGTAGGAGCCCTCGCAACCGGGGCGCTGGCACTTCTTCTGGTCGCTCACGATTCCCCCCTCTGGTCAACGGGCCCGGGCTGCCTGGGAACCAGCACTTCGGCCGCCGCCCGCTGATACCGCAGCACCGCCTGCTCGGCGACGCGCAGATCGCAGGGCGCGGACCACAGCATCCGGCGCGCCGCGTCGTACCGTTCGATGAGCAGCGGGTCCTCGGCCATGCCGTGCCGGGCGACCTTCGCCTTGTACGCGTCGAGCCTGCCGCGCAGCTCCGCGCGGACCGCCAGCGGCGCGGTGACGGCCGTCAGCGACTCGCGGGCCCGCAGCAGTTCGTCCTCGGCCTCCCGCTCCAGGGATTCCAGGAGCGGCGAGAGCCGGTGCCACTGGGAGTGCCTGCGGTACTCGGCGGCGGCCACCAGGCGCTCCTGGAGCGCGGTCGGCGGGCCGCTCACCGCGGGCACCTCGGACGCGGCGATCTTCGCGAGCACCTCGCCGCGCGCGGCCCGCGCCTCGGTCAGGGTGCGGTCCGCCCGTACGAGCACGTCCCGCAGCCGCGCCAGCCGCTGCTCGGCATCCTGACGGACCGTCAGTACCGCGTCGATCTCCCGGCGTACGTCCTCCAGGGCGCGGGCCGCCCGGTCGTAGCGCTCGGTGTCCGGGCGGCCGCCGCCCGGCGCGGAGCTGCCCGGTGCGGGCACCCAGAACGCCAGCGGGTCCGACACCACCTGGGCCCGCAGCGACGTCAGCTCCTCGGTGATCGACTCCAGGTCGTCGCCCGCGGGGTGCTCCCCGGGGCGCACGCCCACCGAGTGGGCCAGGCCCCGGGTGCGGTGCAGCTCGGCCGCCAGGAGGTCTATCCGGGCGGGCAGCGCCGACCACACCGCGTCGGCCGCGACGACCAGGTCGAGCGAGCGTGCGTACAGCTCGTTCATCCGGTTCACCAGCTGCTCCAGGGTGAACCGCTCGGTCAGCCGGGCCGGGCCGGTCAGTGTGGCGGCCTGGGAGGCCGATCCGGCGACCGTCACCGACTCGCCGCGCAGCCGCTCGGTCAGCTCCACCAGGTCCTCGCGGGAGGGCCAGCGGCGCCGCTCACGCAGCTCGCGGGCGCTGTCCAAAGCCCCCTTGTACGCGTCGAAGTACGCCCACAGCAAGGTGATCGACTGCTCGGTGGCGGCCCAGCGCTGTTCGGTGACCCCGGTGAGCCCGGCGCCCTCAAGCAGGCGCCGGCCCGCGTGGTCCTGGAGCGCGAGCAGCGAGGTCTCGATCGCCTCGTGCTCGGCGTCGAGCCGGGTCAGCGCCCGGTCCACCTCGTCCCGGTCGAGCACCGGCCGGGCGGGCCTCCCCGAGGAGGAGCCGGGGAAGGATCCCGCGCCCATCGATCACCTCTCTGCTCTGCGTTGCTCTGCGGTCGTACGAACCGGGGTCAAGCCGGGTGCTATGAACGGTACTTGGGCTCGGGCGGACCGGATATCCCGGGCAGGTCGGCGGCGAGCCAGTCGCGGTAGGCCTTCATCCACAAGCTGTTCGCACCGCCGCTGCGGTAGTCCACCAGGACCTGGTTGATCCGCCGGACCAGGTCGGTGCTCTGCAGGTTGGCGGCCACCCCGTAGTACTCCTCGGTGAAGGGGGCGCCCTTCAGCTGCACCGCCGGGTCCTGCGCGGCCTGGCCCGCGGCGAGCGCGTTGTCCGTGACCACCGCGTCGACCTGGCCGAGCTGGAGGCGCACCAGGCAGTCCAGCTGGCTGGGCACGGTCAGGTCCTTGTAGACGGCGCCGTACGCGTTCTTCTCCAGCGCGTCGAACGCGGTCGAGCCGGCCGCCGTGCAGACCTTCTTGCCCTTGAGCGTGGGGTTGTACCCGGTGATCGTCGAGTCCTTGGGCGCGAGCACCTGCTGCCCGGCCTTGAAGTAGGCGGAGGAGAAGGCGACCTGGCCGATCCGCTTGCAGTTGACGGTCATCGTCCGCACGACGATGTCGACCTGGTTCTTCTGGAGCGCCGGGATGCGCTGGCTGGTGGGGATGGTGCGGTAGATGACCGCGTCCGGGTCGCCCAGGATGTTCTTGGCGATCGCCCGCACCAGCTCGATGTCGAACCCTTCGAGCTGCCCGGTCGCCGGGTTGCGGTACCCCCAGCGGAAGCTGTTCTGGTCGACGCCCACGCGGAGCTTGCCGTTCTGCCTGATCTTCGCGATGGTCGGCCCGTCGTCGCCCGAGGGCGGCAGGCTGGCCTCGGGGTCCTTGCAGGTGTCGGCCTTCGCCTGGACGCCCTGCGCGATTCCGGGTCCGCCGACGCGTCCGCCGTCCTCGCCCGCTCCGTTCCGCGACAGCGGAACGAGCAGCGAAGCGGCGGCGGCACAGGCGAGCGCCATCCCGCCGACGCCACCCCACCCGCGGAGCCTGCCCTTCCTGTTCATCGCGCCTCCTCCCAGGACCGCTGTGCCCCTCGGGCCGGTGTTCCCCTGTACCCCACGGCGTTCACCTGTACTCCGCGAGCCTGCGGCTGACGCCGACGCCGGCCGCCGCCGCGCTCAGCACCGCGAGCACCGCGGCGCCCAGCGGAAGCCCGGTCAGCGCGCCCTTGCCGTCGGAGGCGGCCCGGGTGAACTCGTGCTGCTCGTGGTCGATCGCCTTCTCCAGGGCCGCGTCGACCCGGTCGAAGGACTGGCCGGTGGAGCCGGACGCGCCGATGACCTGCTTCAGGGCGTCCTCGTAGGCACCGGCGTCGTCCGTCTCCCGGGCGCTCTTGTGCCGTTCCTGCCACTGGGTGACGCTGTCCTGCGCGTCCTTCACGGGCGTACGCCCCGAGCTGTCGTCGGCGAGCTCCCCGGCCGAGCCGAGCTTGCCCACGAGGTCCTTCATCTCCGCCGCGTAATCCGTGTCGTACTGGTCCTTGCCGTCCTTGGTCTGGACGGCCCCGCGGGCCACCAGCGTCAGGTTCTCGTTGGCGCGGGCCTGGAGCGAGCTGATGCGGGCGTCGTTGAGCACCTTCAGCGACTCCTGCCCGTGCGAGCGCGAGGTCGACAGGTCGGCGGCGGCCACCGCGTGCCCGGCGACCAGCCACAGCAGGACGACCACCGAGGCGGCGCTGGCCGCGAGCAGTCCGTGGTTGAGGACCCGGTTGGTGCGCAGGTAGTTGCGCCGCTGGACCCAGAACAGCGCGCCGAGCGCCACGACGCCGACCGCGAGCGCCGCATACGGCCAGGTCTCGGCCTGGTCGTAGTCGTCATAGAGTCGGCCGGTCTCGGCCTCGTAGAGCTTCTGGGCGGCGGGCAGCAGCTGCTGGGTCATCCGCTCGTTCGCGTACCGCAGATAGGCGCCGCCGACCGGGAAGCCCTGGCGGTTGTTGGCGCGGGCCTGCTCGATCAGGCCGTTGTAGACCGGCAGTTGCTCGTTGAGCGCGGCTATCGAGCGGCCGGAGTCGGAGGCGCCCGTCGTGTTGGCCGCGGCCTTCACCAGGAGGCGGGAGGCGGTCGCGATGTCCGACTCGTACCGCAGCCGGACGTCGTGGGGCTCCTGGGCGCCCGCGAGGAAGCCGCTCGCGGCGGCGGTGTCCGCGTCCGCGAGGGAGCGGTAGATGGAGGCGGCGTCGGCGCTCAGCGGCTGGCTGCGGCTCACCACGTCGTCGGCGGCGGCCGCCCGGTCGGAGACCTCCCAGGCGGTCACCGCGCCGAACGCCACGACGAGCAGCGCGACCACCGTGCCGATGATCCACAGCCGTCCCGGCTCGGTCGTCGCGGCGGCGCGCAGCCGCTCCCGGGACTCGGCCCAGCCGCCCCGGCGCGGAGCGGGGGCGGGCGGGTGCCCCGGGGCCGGTGGTGCCGATGCCGGTGCCGCCACCGGCGCCTGCGGTGCGCGTGTGCTCGGCGGGTGTGCCACTTGACCTCCCCCTTGGTCACCGAGTGCCTGGCCAGCAGTATGGACGCAGGGACCGACCACCACACAAGGGTTGACCTGATCTTGTTACCCGCTTGCTCCGCCCCTGCCCCCGCTGCCTCCCCACCATGTATACGCCGCTGGGATCGGATCGGTTCCACTCGGCGCGACCCGATGCGACGGCGCCCCGCCCCGCGCCTGCGCGCACCACCCCCCGCGCCTACGCGTGAACCGCCGCCGCGCCTACGCGCGCACCGCCCCCGAGTTCCTACGCGTACTGCCCGCGCAGCCTTCCGAACACCTCCGCCGGCGCCCCCACCGCGTCGAGCCCGAGCAGCCCCGCCCCCAGCACCGGCGAGGCCGCCACCACCAGCGGGACCGCCTTGGGCGCCCGGGCCGCCAGCAACGTACGTACCCCGCCGTCCAGTTGAGGATGGCGGGCGGCGAGGACGCTGCCGCCGAGCAGGACCGGTGTCTGTTCGTCCAGCAGGTCCAGGCGCTCCAGGGCGACCACGGTCAGCGCCACGATCTCCTCGGCCTGGCGGTCCACGAGCGCCCGGGCCACCGGGTCCCCGTCCGCCGCGACCGCGAAGAGCACCGGCGCCAGCTCGTGACGGCGGGCGGGCGCCACGCGCTCCAGGTGGAGCGCCTCGATCAGCGCGTACATGGACGGCAGTCCGAAGTGCTCGGGCAGCGCCCGCTCCAGCGCCGTCGGCCCGCCCCGCCCGTCCTCGGCCCGCGCGGCGAACCACAGGGCCTCCTCGGCGAGTCCGCCGCCCCCGCCCCAGTCCCCGGAGATCTTGCCGAGCGCCGGGAAGCGGGCGGTGCGGCCGTCCGGGGTCATGCCGACGCAGTTGATCCCCGCCCCGCACACCACCGCGACCCCGCGCGGCTCGGCGCCGACGGGCAGCCCGGCCCGCAGGATCGCGAAGGTGTCGTTGTACACCTTGACCGTGCCGCCCCAGCCGCGGGCCGCCAGCGCCTCGGCCAACTGGCGCTCCTCGACCGGAAGATCGGCGTTGGCCAGACACGCGGAGACGTGGTCGACCGCCACCGGCCCGGTGTTGTCGGCCGCCGTCCACGCCCGTACGACCGCCTCCGCCAGCGCGTCCACCGCCGTCCCGATGCCCACGGCGGGAGGCCGGAAGCCGCCGCCCCGTGCGGTGCCGAGGACCGTGCCGTCCGGGCCGATCAGGGCGACGTCGGTCTTGCTGTTGCCCGCGTCGATCGCCAGCACGCTCATGCCCACGCGAGGTGCTCCCGGTTGTGCGCGATCAGCCGGTCGGTGAGGCCCTCGGCGTACTCGTACTGGCCGACCAGCGGATGCGCGAGCAGCGCCCGGAACACCCGGTCGCGGCCGCCGCGCAGCGCGGCCTCCAGGGCCAGGTCCTCGTACGCGGTGACGTGCGCGATCAGCCCCGCGTACAGCGGGTCGAGGTCGGGCACGGCCAGCGGCACCGGGCCGCCCGCGTCCACCCGCGCCTGCACCTCGATCACCGCGTCGTCGGCGAGGAACGGCAGGGTGCCGTTGTTGTACGTGTTGACGACCTGCACGGGGCTTCCGCCGTTGCCGAGCAGGGAGGCGGCCAGGTCCACGGCCGCCTCCGAGTAGAAGGCGCCGCCGCGCTTTCCGAGCAGCTCCGGCTTCTCGTCGAGCGCCGGGTCCCCGTACATTGTCAGCAACTGCCGTTCCATTTCCGCGACTTCGGCCGCCCGTGACGGCTTGGTGCCCAGCTCCCGTACGACCTCGTCGTGCGCGTAGTAGTAGCGCAGATAGTACGAAGGGACGACGCCCAGCCGGTCGAGGACCTGCCGGGGCAGCCGCAGGTCGTCCGCCACCGCGTCCCCGTGCTCGGCGAGCAGCTTCGGCAGCACGTTCTCCCCGGCGGGGCCGCCCAGGCGCACCCCGAGCTCCCAGGTGAGGTGGTTGAGGCCCACGTGGTCCAGGTGCACCTCGCCGGGCGCGACGCCGAGCAGCTTCGCGAACTTGCGCTGGAAGCCGATGGCGACGTTGCAGAGCCCGACCGCCTTGTGGCCGGCCTGCAGCAGCGCGCGCGTGACGATGCCCACCGGGTTGGTGAAGTCGATGATCCAGGCGTCCGGGTTGGTGCGCCGCACCCGGTCCGCGATGTCCAGGACCACCGGGACGGTCCGCAGCGCCTTCGCCAGGCCGCCCGCGCCGGTCGTCTCCTGGCCCACGCAGCCGCACTCCAGCGGCCATGTCTCGTCGCGCTCGCGGGCCGCCTGGCCGCCGACGCGCAGCTGGAGCAGCACCGCGTCGGCGCCCTCGACGCCCGCGTCCAGGTCGGAGGTGGTGGTGATCCTGCCCGGGTGGCCCTGCTTGGCGAAGATGCGCCGGGCGAGGCCGCCGACCAGCTCCAGACGGTCGGCCGCGGGGTCGACCAGGGCCAGTTCCCCGATGGGCAGGGCGTCCCGCAACCGGGCGAATCCGTCGATGAGTTCGGGGGTGTAGGTCGATCCTCCGCCGACCACGGTGAGCTTCACAGAAGGTCTCCTCGCTTCAAGGCACCGGGGGCGCTGGTCTTTTCCTGCCGGGGGTCCGGGGGGTGTCCCCCGGGAAGGCACAGCATTTCTAACCCTTCACTCCGGTGAGCGTGACACCCTCGACGAACGCCTTCTGCGCGAAGAAGAACACGAGGATCACGGGGGCCATGACCAGTACGGTCGCGGCCATGGTCAGGTTCCAGTCGGTGTGGTGCGCGCCCTTGAACGACTCCAGGCCGTACGACAGCGTCCAGGCGCCCGGGTTCTCCGAGGCGTAGATCTGCGGCCCGAAGTAGTCGTTCCAGGCGTAGAAGAACTGGAAGAGCGCGACCGCGGCGATCCCCGGCTTGGCCATCGGCAGCACGACCCGCAGCAGGGTCCGCAGCTCCCCGCAGCCGTCGACCTTCGCCGCGTCCAGGTACTCGTTGGGGATGGTCATCAGGAACTGCCGCAGCAGGAAGATGGAGAACGCGTCGCCGAACGCCATCGGGATGATCAGCGGCCAGAGCGTGCCGGACAGGTCCAGCTGCTTCGCCCAGAACAGGTACATCGGGATGATGATCACCTGGGGCGGCAGCATCATCATCGAGATGACCAGCATCATCGACAGATTGCGGCCGCGGAAGCGGAACTTGGCGAGCGCGTAGGCCACCGGGACGGAGGACACCACCGTCAGGACGGTGCCGAGCCCGGCGTAGAGCAGCGTGTTCTTCCACCAGGTGAGAAAGCCGGGGGTGTCGAACACCTTCTGGTAGTTGGACCACTGCCAGTGGTCGGGGACCAGGTCGCGGGTGAGCGTCTGCTGGTTGTCCATCAGCGAGGTGAGCACGATGAACACGAACGGCAGCACGAAGAAGAGCGCGGCCGCGACGCCGAGGGCGTGCACGCCGATCCAGTGCAGGAGCGCCTTGCGGCGGGCGACACGGGCCGCCGGGGTCGTCACCGGGGCATCCAGTGCGTACGTCATGTCGGCCATCTGCCTAGTCACCTGCTTGGATCAGTCCGCCACGGCGCCGCATCAGGAGTGCGGTGAAAGCCATGGAGAGGGCGAAGAGGACCAGGGCGACCACACACGCGGAGCCGTAGTCGAAGCGCTGGAAGCCGAGGTTGTACACCAGCTGCGGCAGGGTCAGCGTCGACTTGTCCGGGTAGCCCGGCTCGAACTGCTGCCCGGAGCTGCCGATGACCCCCGAGGCGACCTTTCCGGCCACCAGCGGCTGGGTGTAGTACTGCATGGTCTGGATGATCCCGGTGACCACCGCGAACATCACGATGGGCGAGATGTTCGGCAGCGTCACGAACCGGAACCGCTGCCAGGACGAGGCCCCGTCCAGCTCGGCCGCCTCGTACTGCTCCTTGGGCACGTCGAGCAGCGCGGCCATGAAGATCACCATCAGGTCCCCGACGCCCCACACCGCGAGCATGGTCAGCGCGGGCTTGGACCAGGCGGGGTCGGTGAACCAGTCCGGCGCCGGTATCCCGAGGTCGGACAGGACCGAGTTGACCGGCCCCGTACCGGGGTTGAGCAGGAAGACGAAGGCGAGCGTGGCGGCGACGGGCGGCGCGAGGTAGGGCAGGTAGAACAGCGTCCGGAAGACCCCGGTGCCCGTCCTTATCTTGGTGATGAGCAGCCCGATGCCGAGCCCGAAGGCGACCCGGCAGGCCACCATGACCACCACCAGCCACAGCGTGTTGCGCAGCGCGGGCCAGAACAGCGGGTAGTCGTTGAAGACGTACGACCAGTTCTTGAGCCCGTTGAAGGTGGGGTCGGCGAACCCGTCGTAGTGGGTGAAGGAGAAGTAGACCGTGGAGATCAGCGGGTAGGCGAAGAAGACGCCGAAGCCGATCAGCCACGGGGACATGAAGGCGGCCGTCCGCAGCGCCGCCCGGCGGCGCTTGGCGCGCAGTGTGTACGTGGTCATGGGTGCTCCGCGATGCTCGTCGGCCCGGGCCCGGCCTACTTGGCCTGGTCGATCGCGGTGTCGATCTCCTTGGCGGTCTTCTCCAGACCGGCCTGGATGTCGCCCTGCTTGCCCTTCTCGACGTCGTAGCCGAGGTTCTGGATCGACACCAGGTACTGGCCGCCGTTGACGGAGGCCGGGCTGGTCGTCGAGTTCGGGTTCTGCGCGATGTCCAGGAACGTCTTGAAGCGCGGGTCGTACTTCAGGTTCGGGGACTTGAGCGCCTCCAGTGTGGAGGGCACGTTGTGGATGGCGTTGGCGAAGTTCACGACCGCCTCGGTGTTGGTCGTCATGTACTTCACCAGCTCCCAGGCGGCGTTCTGCTTGCTGGAGGTGGCGGCGATGCCCGCGATGGTCCCGGTGATGTAGCCCTTCCCGTAGGTCGCGGCCTGGTCGTCCGGTACGGGCAGCGGCGCGACCCCGATCTCGAACTTCGGCTTGGTGTCCTCGGCCATTGCGAGGCGCCACTCGCCGTCCAGCTGCATGGCGACCTGGCCCAGGTGGAAGGGGTGCTTGGCGCCGAACTCGTCACCGAAGCCCGACCGGAACCGCTCCAGCTTCTGGAACCCGCCGAGGTCCTCCACCAGCTGCTTCTGGAAGGCGAACGCCTTGGCGAAGGCCGGGTCCTTGGCGATGTTCGACCTGCCGCTGGAGTCGAAGTACGTGGGCGACCACTGCGCGATGCAGTGCTCGGTCGTCGACTCGTAGCCGTGGTAGTCGGGCATGAACCCGAGCTGCTCGTACGAGCCGCCCTTCGCCTTGGTCAGCGTCTTGGCGTCCGCGGCGAACTCGCCCCACGTCCTGGGCGGACCGGCGATCCCGGCGGCCTTGAAGGCGTCCTTGTTGTAGTAGAGCGCGTAGGCGTCGCCGAGCAGCGGGAGCGTGCAGCGCTTGCCCTCGAACTGCGTGTACTCGTTCATCGCCTTCGGGAAGGTCTTCGCGGGGTCGATCCCGTCCTTCTTCAGGAAGGGGGCGAGGTCGACGAAGGCCTTGGACGAGCAGAACTTGCCGACGTTGTTGGTGGTGAAGGAGGAGACCACGTCCGGCGCGCTCGAACCGCCCGCGCGCAGCGCCTGGTTGATCTTGTCGTCGTTGATGTTGCCGACGACCTTCACATGGATGTTGGGGTGCGCCTTCTGGAAGCCGTCCACATTGGCCTGGATCGCCTTGACCTCCTCCGGGGCGCTCCACCCGTGCCAGAAGGTGATCGTCGTCTCCTTGGAGGCGTCGTCCTCGGCGGAGGAGCTGCTCTGGCCCGTACAGGCGGAGGCGAACAGGGCGATGGAGGCGGTCACGGCGAGCGCGGCGGCCGACTTCCGGCGGTTTGGGCTGTTTCCGGACATGGCGGTGTCTCCCGGGGCGGGGGCGGAGGAACGGGGGTGTGTGGTTCTCACGTGCGAAGGGGGTCAGCGGGAGGTGTCGAAGACCTCGTCGCGGGTGGCGGCGAGGGCGCTCTCCAACGCGCCGCGCAGTACGGGGTGGTGGCGGACCTCGCCGATGACGAGCCGGGGCCGGGAGGCGGCGAGCTCGCCCAGCTCGTGCTGCACGAGCGCGCGCAGCGGCTCACCGCCGGCGGAGATCAGCGCGCCGGACAGTACGACGAGCCCGGGGTCGAGCACGGCGACCATGGAGGCGAGGCCGGTGGCGAGGCCGGTGGCGAAGCTTTCGAGGAGGCGGCGGGAGGGGGCGTCGGGGGCGGAGGCGTCGGGGGCGGACGTCTCCATGGCCTGGGCCGCCCGCGCGACCAGGGCGGTGGCGACCTCGATGGGCGTGCCGCCGGGGATGTCCGCGACGCCGAACTCCCTGGCCAGCCGGGGCACTACCTGCCCGCCCGCCAGCTCCTGGAAGCCGCCGGAGTTCGCCTTGGTGACGTGCCGTACGAGCGGGGCGCCCGGCACCGGCAGGAAGCCGACCTCGCCGGCGCCGCCGGTGAACCCGCGGTGCAGCCGCCCGCCGATGACGAGCGCGGCACCGAGCCCGCCCTCGTTCCACAGCAGCACGAAGTCGTCGTGGCCGCGCGCGGCGCCGAGCCGCTGCTCCGCGATGGCCGCGAGGTTGACGTCGTTCTCGTACTCGACCGGCATCGGCAGGGCGGCCGCGAGCTCGTCGAGGAGGGTGGGGGAGTGCCAGCCGGGCAGATGGGAGGCGTACCGCAGCCGCCCGGTGCCGGGGTCGAAGGCGCCGGGCGTGCCGATGACGACGCGGTGCAGATCGCCCCGGACGAGGTCGGCGGCCTTCACGGCCCCGTCGAGCGCGTCGGTGACCTGCCGCACCACGGACTCGCCGACCCTGCGCCCCGGCGTGCGCACCTCGAACTCCCCGGCCACGTCCCCGGCGACGTCCGCGACGGCGGCCCGGATCCGCTCGGGCGTCACATCGAGCCCGGCGACGTACGCGGCACGCGCGTTGACCGCGTACAGCTGCGCGTTGGGCCCGGGCCGCCCCTCGGTGGTCCCGGTCGCGACGACCAGCCCCGCCGCTTCGAGCCGCGCGAGCAGCTGCGACGCGGTCGGCTTGGAGAGCCCGGTGAGCTTCCCGATCCGGGTACGGGACAGGGGTCCGTGCTCCAGGAGCAGATCGAGGGCGGCGCGGTCGTTCATGGCGCGGAGTACGCGCGGCGTTCCCGGGGTAGTACCGGCCACGACGGCTGCACCTGCCCTTCACCTCTGAGGCGGCTTTCCCACGTCACTGTTAGGAAAGTTTCCTATTCGTTGGGGGAGAAAGTAGGCCGCACGTCATGGGGGCGTCAATGGTCTGCGCCCGGGCGGCTACCAAAGCGTTACCTGGGTGGGGTCGGCGCGATCGCGGCGGCGCCGCATCCCACTTCGACCCATCTCCTGTGCATATGTGGCGAGTTGACCGGGGCCTGTGGGGCTCGTGTTCCTGGAGAGCCGCTTTCTGGCGGGATATGACGCTCCGGAACCATATGTTCGCACATAGTGTCGACGCCTTCACGAGATCACCTCGTATGTGAAGGCTGGGGGGCCGTCGAGGATGTGGGGCAAGAATTTTCGTGTGGGGGAGTGGATCGCCTGGCTCGCCGTCGCGGGCTTCGTCGTGGCGGCTCTGGTGGCGTGGAGAACCTGAATGCCGACGGCGCTGCGTCCTGGACGCGAAGGGCGCCCCCGCCGACCACCGGCAGGGGCGCCCTTCGCGCGCGTACGCGGGTACTACTTCGACAAGCTCTGCCCCGGCGGTATCGGCGCCGTCGCCAGCGACTGCGGGGACGTCGGGTTGTTCAGGGCCGAGGGGGCCGCGACCGTGGCCGTCGGGTCCGTGGGGGCGTCGGGGTCCGGGAGGGGGGCGCCGCCCACGATGCGGATGCCCGCCGCGTCCAGCGAGCGCTTGATGCGCCAGCGCAGTTCGCGCTCCACGCCCAGCGCCTTGCCCGGCATCGTCTTCGCCGAGACGCGGATCACCATCGAGTCGAGCAGCACCTCGTTGAGGCCGAGGACCTCGACCGGGCCCCACAGCCGCTCGTTCCACGGCTCGTCCTTGGTCATGGACTCCGCGGCCTGGGTGATGGCCGCGCGGACGCGGTCCAGGTCCTCCGTCGGGCGGACCTGGACGTCGACGGCCGCCGTGGCCCAGCCCTGGCTGAGGTTGCCGATGCGCTTGATCTCTCCGTTGCGCACGTACCAGATCTCACCGTTGTCGCCGCGCAGCTTCGTCACGCGCAGGCCGACCTCGACCACCTCGCCGGAGGCCACGCCCGCGTCGATCGAGTCGCCGACCCCGTACTGGTCCTCCAGAATCATGAAGACGCCGGAGAGGAAGTCCGTGACGAGGTTGCGCGCGCCGAAACCGATCGCCACACCCGCGACACCCGCCGAGGCGAGCAGCGGCGCCAGGTCGATGTTGAGGACGCCCAGGACCATCAGGGCCGCGGTGCCCATGATCAGGAAGGACGCCACCGAGCGCAGGACCGAGCCGATGGCCTCCGAGCGCTGGCGGCGGCGCTCCGCGTTGACCAGGAGGCCGCCGAGCGCCGTGCCCTCCACCGCCTGGGCACTGCGGTTCATCCGGTCTATGAGCTTGGTCAGCGCCCGGCGGACCAGTACCCGCAGCACCGACGCGATGATCACGATCAGGAGGATGCGCAGGCCGAGGGCGAGCCACGTCGACCAGTTCTCCTCGACCCAGCCCGCGGCCTCCGTGGCCGACTTCTGGGCGTCGTCGAGGGTGACCGGCGTGGTCGTCGGAGCGGTGGGATCGGACGGGGATCCGGCGGCCAGTACAGCGGGCCAGTGCACGGGGGGAACCTCCAGGCATTGCGCTGCCGACGGTGCGACGGCAGGCCAACCACACTAACGGGGCAACCGGAGTGCTCGGTTGCCGTGTTCGAGGGAGGGACACGGCGGACCTGGGGATGTAGTGGAGTGTGGTCGAAAACACTTCAAGGCCGTTACCCGGACGTGGTGGCGCTTCGACCAGGCATGAGGAGAGACTGAAGGCAGATCGTCCCGGCGCGAGCCACGCGCCGCCGGCGTACAAGGAGGCATCCACCGTGCCGCACGTCCTGGTCCTCAACGCGTCGTACGAGCCCCTCGGCGTCGTACCGCTCCGCCGCGCGCTCGTCCTCGTGCTCGAAAACAAGGCAGTCTGCCTAGAGGAATCCGGCGCCTTCATGCATAGCGCGACCCGGGCCCTGCCCGCTCCCAGCGTGGTCCGGCTCAAAAGATTCGTACGGGTCCCCTACCGGGGGCCCGTTCCGCTGACCCGCCGTGCGCTCTTCGCACGAGACGGCGGGCGCTGTATGTACTGCGGTGGCGTCGCAACCAGCGTCGACCACGTGATTCCGCGCAGCCGCGGCGGTCAGCACGTCTGGGACAACGTGGTGGCGGCCTGCCGCCGCTGCAACCACGTCAAGGCCGACCGGCACCTGCTGGAGCTCGGCTGGCGCCTGCGCCACCAGCCCGCTCCGCCCAGCGGTCTGGCCTGGCGCATCATCGGCACGGGGCACCGGGACCCACGCTGGCTCCCGTACCTCCAACCGTTCGGCGCGGACGACGCCCTGGCCCGGATCGACGGCATCTCCGCCTGAGACCGGGCCTTCGTCGTCCCTGAGCGGGGACCGGTCCGCCGGTCCCCAGCTCGTCCGTGCCCTGCTACGGCGCCACGCCGTACGCCTCCACCGACCACAGCGAGTACCCGTACGGGGTCGCCCGTGTCACGCCCTGCACCCGGATGAAGCGGGCGTCGGGCGCGTCCATGCGGACCGCCTCCCGGCCGCCCTTGCCGTCGCGCACGGTCGCCGCCGTGCGCCAGGTGCGGCCGTCCGGGGAGACCTGCACGGTGTAGGCGCTCGCGTACGCGTCCTGCCAGGTCAGCACCACCAGGCCGACCCGGGTCCGGGCCGGCAGCTCGGCCTGCCACCAGGCGTTGTCCTGCGCCGGGGAGGACCAGCGGGTCGACGGGTCGCCGTCGGACGCCGCGCGCGCCGGGAACGCCGGGGTCTCGTCGCCCGAGGAGGAGGCCGCGGCCCCCGCGATCAGATCGGGACCGGCCGTGCGCGGATACGCCCGTACGGTCAGGACGCGCTCCTGCCCGGAGAAGACGACCGGCACCCGGTACTCGCCCGCCGGGGTGCCCGGCGCCACCGACACCTCCACCGGGACGCTCGCCGCCGCGCCGCGCGGCACCGTGAGCGCGCCGGGGGCCTTGACGGTGATGCCCCGGGGTGCCTTCGCGCTGAGCGTGCCCCTCACATCCGCGGGCCGGGTGGACGTCAGCACGGCCGCCACCCGCTGCGGCTTCCCGCCGATCTCCGCGTCCGCCTCGTCACGGGCCAGATCGAGGCGGGCCCGCGGCTCGTCGGCGAACCACGGGACCAGATGCCGTACGGACCGTACGGAGGAGGCCGGGCCGGTCACGCGGACGGCGTCGGCGCGCACGCCCCGCGCGGCGCTCTGGGTCCAGCCGCTGGGCGAGAGCGGCCCGAGGCTGCGCCAGCCCACGCCGGGCAGATGCACCTGCACCAGCGCCCCGCCCTCGGCCCAGGCGACCCGCCCGGGGCCGGGCCCGGGCCCCCACGCGGCGTCCTCGACGGGCTGGGCGCCCGCCGTGGCCCAGGCCGGCGGGCCAGAGCCCGGGCCGACCGAGGGGCTCGGCCCGGCGCCGGAGTCGTCCATGACGGTGACCGCCTCCACCGGGCGGACCCGGTCCAGGCGCACGGTGTACGCGTCCGGCGAGACGCTGACGTCCCCGGTGGGCCGGTCCGCGCCCGTCCAGGTGGCCGACGCCCCGGCCGCGCGGGTCAGGAACACGTCCAGGACGCCCTTGCCGACGGTGACCGAGCCGGTGGCGGCGGCCCGGCGCAGCGGCTCCAGGGCGAGCGTGGCCCGCCAGGCGGCCGCGCCGTCGCCGTGCGCCTGCGCCTGGAGCATGTCGACGGCGGTCTCCCCGGCCCGGCCGTACCGGGCGAGCCGGTCGGCCCAGGGGCGCACCTCGTCGGCGAGCGCGCCGCTGTCCGCGAGCCGCGCGGGGGTCTGGCGCATCACCGTGAACGCCGCCCGCAGCCGCGCCGCGGCCCCGTCCCGCGCCGCCGCGTCCGCCGAGCCGCGCGAGGTCCAGAACGCGTCGAGCAGCGGGCGCAGATAGGCCGACTCGGCGCTGCTGAGGACCGACGACGAGTCGTTGCCCGCCAGCGCCGTGAGCGCCTCGCCCAGCGGCGCGTCCCCGTCCGCGAGGTCCGCGATGGCCGCCCGCCAGGAGGCCTCCGGCTCGTAACCCTGCGGGTTCCAGGCGTAGTCGGCCGCCGTGAACAGCGGGATGCGGGAGGCCGACGCCTGCGCCATGGCGTTGGTGAGCAGGGCGGCCGAGCCGGTGGCGACGGCGGGCTCGCGGCCCGTGTAGGGGCCGAGGAAGATCCGTCCCGGCGCCCAGTCGTTCACCGGGTAGTTGTCCATCGTCACCAGCGGATGCCCGAACGCGGCCCGCGCGCCCGCGAGTTCGCGCCCGGTGATGGTGCGCGGCACCACCCCGACGCCCGTCCAGGCGACCTGTACGCGCGCGTCGAGCCCGTCCGCCAGGGCGGAGCGGTAGGTGGTGGCGCCGTCCTGGTAGTACTCGGTCGGCATCAGCGACAGCGGCTGCGCGCCGGGGTACCGCTCGGCCAGGTGCGCGGCGACGGCGTTCGCCACGCGCGCGTGGGCGCGGGCCGCGGCGGCGGGTCCCCGCCCGAAGGTGTGCGCGTCCTGCCCGCAGTGCCACTCGCTGTAGCTGACGTCCTGGAACTGGAGCTGGAAGGCGCGCACACCCAGCGCCCACATCGAGTCGAGCTTGCGGAGCAGCGCCTTGAGGTCCTTGTCGGAGGACAGGCACATCTCCTGGCCGGGCGCGACCGCCCAGGCGAGCGTGACGTGGTTGGCGGCGGCGCGGGCGGCGATCGCCCGGAAGCCGGCGCGCTGGTCGGCCGGGTAGGGGTCGCGCCAGCGGGCCTGGCGGTACGGGTCGTCGCCCGGCGCGTACAGATAGCGGTTCTGCTTGGTGCGGCCCATGAAGTCGAGCTGGCCCAGGCGCTGTTCGCGCGTCCAGGGCTGCCCGTAGAAACCTTCGGTCGTGCCGCGCACCGCGGTGGCGGGCCAGTCGCGCACCCGCACCCCGGGCAGTGTGGCGTCGCCCCGCCGGTCCTGCCCGAGGAGCTGGCGCAGGGTCTGTACGGCGTGGAAGAGCCCGTCCTCGCCGACCCCGTCGAGCGCGACCGTGTCCCGCCCGCCGGCCCGGCCGACGCCGATCCGGTACCCGCCCGACGGCAGGTCCCCGCGCTCGGCGACCCGCAGGGCGCGCAGCGCGTCCTGCGCGCCGCTCCCGCCGACGCGGAACACCGGCCCGGCGCCCCGGAGTCCGTAGTGCAGGGTGGTGACACCGGCTCGGTCCAGTACGTCCGCGAGCGCGGCCACCGCGTACGGGTCGGCGCCGGGGTCGGAGATCAGGACGGCCTCGGAGCCGAAGCGCAGCCCGGGCCCCGCGTGCTTGACGGACTGCGGCCGGGGCCAGACCGCCGGGGTGTCGTCCCGTATCGCGTCCTTCGACAGGCCCGTGGCGGAGGGCTGTTCGGGGGCGGGGGGATCCACGGGTGCCGCGAGGGCGCCGGGCGCCGCGCCGAGCAGCCCGCCGATGACGGCGACCGCGACGGCCGTCGCTCGCTTCCCGCGCCCGAACTGCACGCCGATCTCCTCGCCTGAGCGGACTTGTGGAAGTCCGGTGCGGTACCGCGCCCCTTCAGGGGCGCGGGGAACTGCGCGACCAGCCACGGACAGCCCGCGGACAACGAACCCCGTTTCCAGCGGAGCGCCTTGGCGCCACTCTTGCGACCGCCCGCACCGCAACCGGCCCCGAGCCCACCACCCCCGTGGCGAGGGTGTCAATGCGCGTGACTGTTGTGCCGGAATTGCCCGTTCCGGTGACCTGGGTCACACAGGCGCGGTGACGGTCGTGACACCTCCCGCGTTGTACGTCTGGGAGTCCGCCCACGGGGTAGGGCTGCCGTGTCCCCTGTTGCCGACCCTCGTGGAGCCCTCCATGGCCGTCTCCGCCCTTGAACAGCCCCTGACCAGCGAACCTCCGCTGGCCGACGCCGCCCCGCTGACCAGCGAGCCCCCGCTGACCGAGGCGGCGCCCCTGACCAGCGAACCGACCCCGGTGGCCGCGCCAGCCGGAGCCTGACGCCATGACCCTCGCCCGGCTCGCCGCGCTGCACGGCGTCGCCACGTCCTACGCCCCGTCGGCCGACCGCACGGTCCCGGTCCCGGACGCCACGGTCGTCGCCGTCCTCGCGGCGCTGGGCGTCGACGCGGCCACCCCGGAGGCGGTGAGCGCGTCCCTCGCCACCGCCGAACTGGCCGCGGCGGCCCGCCTGTTGCCCCCGACCGTGGTCCACTGGCACGCCCAGGACCCGCCGTCCGCGCCCCCGTCGCTCGCCGCCCTGCCGCCCGGCACCCACGTCCGCGTCGAGGCGGAGGGCGGCGGGGAGGCCGACTGGACGGCGCCGGGCACCAAGGGAACCGGGCCGGAAGCCCCCTGGCCCGACCTCCCCCTCGGCGTCCACCGGGCGACCGCCCGCACCCCCGACGGCCGCACGGCCCGCACCACCCTCGTCGTCGCCCCCGAGCGCACCCCGCAACCCCCCGCCCGCACCCACGGGTTCCTCGTGCAGCTCTACTCGCTGCTCTCCGCCCGCTCCTGGGGCATGGGCGACCTCGGGGACCTCGCCGAGGTCGCGGGCTGGGCCGGGCGGGCCGTGGGGGCGGGGTTCCTCCAGGTCAACCCGTTGCACGCGGCCGTCCCCGGCGCCCCCACCGACCCGTCCCCGTACCGCCCCTCCTCACGCCGCTTCCCCGACCCCGTGCACCTGCGGATCGAGGACATCCCGGAGTACGCCTACGTACGCGAGCGGAAGCGGCTCGACGAGCTGCTGAAGGCGGCGGACGCGCTGCGCCGGTCGGTGCTCGACGACGGCGAGCTGATCGACCGGGACGCGGTGTGGGCGCTGAAGCGCGAAGCCCTGGAAGCCGTCCACGCGGTGCCGCAGGCGCCCGGGCGGCGGGCCGCGTACTGCGACTACCTGGCGCACCAGGGCCAGGCCCTGGAGGACCACGCCACCTGGTGCGCGCTCGCCGAGCGGTACGGGCCCGACTGGACCCGCTGGCCGGGCGGTCTGCGCGACCCCCGCTCGGCCTCCACCGCCCGCGCCCGGCGCGAGCTCATCGACCGGGTCGACTTCCACACCCGGCTCGCCTGGCTCACCGACACCCAGCTCGCCGCCGCCCAGCGGGCCGCCCGGGACGCCGGGATGGCGGTCGGCCTCGTCCACGACCTCGCCGTCGGGGTACACCCGGGCGGCGCCGACGCCTGGGCGCAGCAGCGCACCTTCGCCCAGGGCATGTCGGTGGGCGCGCCCCCCGACGCCTTCAACGCACGCGGCCAGGACTGGGGGCTGCCGCCCTGGCGCCCCGACGCCCTCGCCGCCTCCGGCTACGCTCCGTACCGCGGGCTCCTGCGCAATCTGCTGCGGCATGCCGGAGCCCTGCGCATCGACCATGTGATGGGCCTGTTCCGGCTGTGGTGGGTACCGCAGGGACAGGAGCCGACGGCGGGCACCTATGTGCGCTACGACGCCGAGGCGATGCTCGCCGTGCTCGTCCTGGAGGCCCACCGGGCGGGCGCCGTGGTCATAGGGGAGGACCTGGGCACGGTCGAGCCCGGCGTACGGGAGGCCCTGAGCCGGCGCGGGGTGCTCGGCACCTCGGTGCTCTGGTTCGAGCGCGACTGGGAGGGCACCGGCCGCCCGCTGTCCCCGGCCGCCTGGCGCGAGGCGTGCGTGGCCACCGCCACCACCCACGACCTGCCGTCCACGGCCGCCCGGCTCACCGGCGAGCACGTCGGGCTGCGCCACCGCCTCGGCCTGCTCACCCGCCCGCTGGCCGAGGAGCAGGCCGAGGACGCGGCCGAGGTGGGGGAGTGGCTGTCCTATCTCGCCCGGCTCGGGCTGCTGCCCGAGGGCGCCCGGGGCGAGGAGGGCGCGGTGCGGGCGGTCTACCGGTTCCTGCTGCGCACCCCGGCCCGGATGATCGGCGTGTGGCTGCCGGACGCGGTGGGCGACCGCCGTCCGCAGAACCTGCCGGGCACCTGGGACCAGTACCCCAACTGGCGCCTGCCGGTGGCCGGGCCGGACGGCCGCCCGCTCGCCCTGGAGGACGTGGTCTCCTCACCCCGGCTGCACGGCCTGATGAGGTTGTTCGCGGCCGGCCCGGGCATCGCAGCGGCGGGCGTGCGGACTCGTACGGCACCCCCGGGCGCGCGCCCCACTTAGGCGTTCGCTACGTTTGCACCGTGGACAAGAAGAACACCCTGCGCGCCGGCGCCGTGGCAGCCGGTACGACGCTGATGATGCTGCTCATGTCGGCCCCCGCCCTCGCGGTCACCCGCGACGACGGCGACGACCCGGGCTCCGGCCTGAGCGTGTTCGACACGATCGGCCTGTACGTGATCGCGCCCCTCGCGCTCTTCGCGGTCATCGCCGGTCTGGTCCTGGTCCTCGACAAGTCGAAGAAGGCCTGACCGACCACGTTTCACGCGCTGTGAGGCGCTTTGCGGTACGAGGCGCACTCGTACCGCAGAGCGCCTTTTCTTCGTTCTCTCCCGGCTCTTCCGGTCGCCTCAGTGCGCCGAGAGCAGCTTGCGCAGCAGCGCGTTCAGCTGCTCCGCCTCCGCCGAGTCGAGCACCCCGTCCAGCACCTCGTGCTGCATCTCCAGGCCCGCCGTCACCGACTCGTCGACGATCTCCCGGCCCTTGTCGGAGAGGGTGACGCGCAGCCCGCGCCGGTCGTTCGGATCCGGGCTGCGGCTCAGCAGCCCGGCGTTCTCCAGCTTGTCCAGCCGTCCGGTCATCCCGCCGGTGGTGAGCATCAGGGTCGCCGAGAGCTGGCGCGGCGAGAGCGTGTACGGCTCGCCGGAGCGCCGCAGCGTCGCCAGTACGTCGAACTCGCCGCGCGAGATCCCGAACCGCTTGTACTCCTTCTCGATCCGGTCGCCCATGGCCCGGGAGATGCGGTAGATGCGCCCGTAGACGGCCATCGGAACGGTGTCGAGGTCGGGTCTGACCTCCGCCCACTGTGCGGTGATGGCGTCGACGGGGTCACTGGGGGTCGCAGTCATGGACACCAGTATCCGAGCGGATTGGATCGGATGCAAGAAAGTTGCTTGACGGAAAGTAGCTTACGAGTAAGCTACTTCCTATGAAGCGAACCCAGAGCCGCATAGCCACCGTCGCCCTCACCGCCCTCGCCCCGGTCTCCTGGGGTTCCACCTACGCCGTGACGACTGAATTCCTCCCGGCGGACCGGCCGTTGTTCACGGGCATGATGCGGGCGCTGCCCGCCGGGCTCGCGCTCCTCCTCGTCACCCGACGATTGCCACGGGGGGAGTGGTGGTGGAAGGCGGTGGTCCTGGGGGCGCTCAACATCGGGGCCTTCTTCCCGCTCCTCTTCCTCGCCGCCTACCGGCTGCCCGGTGGCATGGCCGCCGTGATCGGCTCCCTCGGGCCGCTGTGGGTGGCCGGGCTCGCCGCGCTCTTCCTCGGTGAACGCCCGTCCCTGCGGACCCTGCTCACCGGGATCGCGGCGGCCCTCGGGGTGAGCCTGGTGGTCCTGAAGGCGACGGGGGCGCTGGACACCGTCGGGGTCGTTGCCGGGGTCGCCTCGTCCGCGTCGATGGCCGCCGGGACCGTGTTCACCAAGCGGTGGGGACGGCCCGAGGGGGTCGGGCCGCTGGTGCTCACCGGGTGGCAGCTGACCGCGGGCGGGCTGCTGATCGCGCCGGTCGCCCTCCTGATCGAGGGCGCGCCGCCCGCGCTCGACGGGCGCAACCTCGCGGGCTACCTCTACCTCGCCCTGGTCAACACCGCCGTCGCGTACTGGCTCTGGTTCCGCGGCATCGGCCGCCTCACCGCCACCTCGGTCACCTTCCTCGGCCCGCTGTCACCGCTCACCGCCGCCGTCATCGGCTGGGCCGCGCTCGGCCAGGCGCTCACCCCGCTCCAGCTCACCGGGATGGCGATCGCCTTCGGGGCGACGCTCGCGGGCCAGTACGTGCCGAGGGCCCGAACGGCGCCGAGGAAGGTCGAACCGTTCAGTTCTCCTGAACGGATCAGTCGAGAAGTTTCGACGGACCTGATGGTTCCGGCGGTGCGTCGGTAGTCCGGCACCCACCGCCGACCACCGAAGGAGCAGCGACCGCCGTGGCAGTCCTGGAGCGTGACCGAACCACTGCGAACCCTCACGAGGGCGAGGCGGGCCAACGGGCCCGGGCTCGCCCTCGCGGGCGTCGCGACCGTCGTCCGGTCCGACAGCTTCGTCGCTCCCGGGGGCCGCGCCCCCGGGAGCCCGTCGGGGCCTGCGGCCCTGCACCCCGCCTCGGGGCTCCGCCCCGGACCCCGCTCCTCGAACTCCCCCAAGGACTTCGTCCAGGGGGACCCCAGGGGCTCAATTTCCCGCCGCCGCGGCTGAACTCGGCCGCGCCCCGTTCTGCCCAGGGGCGCGGGGGACCGCGCGACCAGCCCCCACCGAACCCGCAGACGAACCAGGGACCCACCCCGACCCCACCCCCACCCCCACCCCCGGAGGGTTGAGGGAACGGGCGGGGTGGGGGGGCGAAACCGCTACGACGACGCCGCGTCCGCCTCCTGGGCGCGGAGCGCCCGCTCCACTCCCGCCCGGGACTCCGAGATCAGGCGGCGCAGGGACGCGTTCGGCGCGGCGGAGGCCAGCCACGCGTCCGTGGCGTCCAGGGTCGCCCGGGAGACCTGGAGCGACGGGTACAGACCCGTCGCGATCTGCTGCGCGATCTCGTGGGAACGCGACTCCCACACGCCCTTCACCGCCGCGAAGAACTTCTCTGTGTAGGGGGCGAGGAGTTCCCGCTGGTCCGTCTGGACGAAGCCGCCGATCACCGCTTCCTGCACCGCGTTCGGCAGAGCGTCACCCTCGACCACGGACGCCCACGCCTCGGCCTTCGCCGAGGCCGTCGGACGCGCGGCGCGCGCGGTGGCGGCGTGGCGCTCGCCCGCGGCCGTACGGTCCCGCTCCAGCTCCGCCGCGATGGCCTTCTCGTCGGCCCGGCCGGTCGCCGCGAGCCGCTCAAGGAACGCCCAGCGCAGCTCGGTGTCGACGGCCAGGCCGTCCACCGCCTCGGTGCCGTCCATCAGCCCCTGCAACAGGTCGAGCTGCTCGGCCGTACGGGCCGTGGCCGCGAACGCCCGCGCCCACGCCAGCTGGTGGTCGCTGCCGGGCGCCGCCGCGCGCAGCTGCTCCAGGGACGCCTCGGTCCAGCGGGCCAGACCCGTCTCGCGCCACTCGGGCGCCGCGTACAGCTCGATGGCCAGCTTCACCTGGCGGTGCAGGGACTGCACGACGCCGATGTCGGACTCCTTGGCGATGCCCGAGAGCACCAGCGCCAGGTAGTCGCGGGTCGCCAGCTCGCCGTCGCGGGTCATGTCCCACGCGGAGGCCCAGCACAGCGCGCGCGGCAGCGACTCGGCGAAGTCGCCGAGGTGCGCGGTGACGACCTTCAGGGACTCCTCGTCGAGGCGCACCTTCGCGTACGAGAGGTCGTCGTCGTTGAGGAGGACGACGGCCGGACGGCGGGTGCCCGCCGGGAGCTCGACGGCCGTGCGCGCCCCGTCCACGTCCAGCTCGATGCGGTCGGTGCGGACCAGCTTGCCCGTCTCGTTCAGCTCGTAGAAGCCGATCGCGATCCGGTGCGGACGCAGGGTGCCACGCGGCGGAGCCGCATCATCGGACACAGTGCCCTGGGCGCCGGCGGGCAGCGCCGGGGCCTCCTGGAGGACGGTGAAGGAGGTGATGGCGCCCTCGCCGTCGACCTCGATCTCCGGGCGCAGGATGTTGATGCCGGCCGTCTCCAGCCACGCCTTCGACCAGGTCTTCAGGTCGCGTCCGGAGGTCTTCTCCAGCGCGCCCAGCAGGTCGGAAAGGCGCGTGTTGCCGAACGCGTGCGCCTTGAAGTAGGCCTGTACGCCCTGGAAGAACTCGTCCATGCCGACGTAGGCCACGAGCTGCTTGAGGACGGAGGCGCCCTTGGCGTACGTGATGCCGTCGAAGTTGACGAGCACGTCGTCGAGGTCGCGGATGTCCGCCATGATCGGGTGCGTGGACGGCAGCTGGTCCTGCCGGTACGCCCAGGTCTTCATGGAGTTGGCGAACGTGGTCCAGGCGTGCGGCCACTTGGAGCCCGGCGCGTACGCCTGGCAGGCGATCGAGGTGTAGGTGGCGAACGACTCGTTCAGCCACAGGTCGTTCCACCACTCCATGGTGACGAGGTCGCCGAACCACATGTGGGCGAGCTCGTGCAGGATGGTCTCGGCGCGCACCTCGTACGCGGCGTCGGTCACCTTGGACCGGAACACGTACTGGTCGCGGATCGTCACCGCGCCGGCGTTCTCCATCGCGCCCGCGTTGAACTCCGGCACGAAGAGCTGGTCGTACTTGGCGAACGGGTAGTCGTAGTCGAACTTCTCCTGGAACCAGTCGAAGCCCTGCCGGGTCACGTCGAAGATCTCGTCCGCGTCGAGGAACTCGGCGAGCGAGGGACGGCAGTAGATGCCCAGCGGCACCGACTGGCCGTCCTTCTCGTACACGCTGTGCACCGAGTGGTACGGGCCGACGATCAGCGCCGTGATGTAGCTGGAGATCCGGGGCGTCGGCTCGAAGACCCACACGTCGTCGGCGGGCTCGGGCGTCGGCGAGTTCGAGATCACGGTCCAGCCGGAGGGGGCCTTCACGGTGAACTGGAAGGTCGCCTTCAGGTCCGGCTGCTCGAAGGAGGCGAAGACGCGGCGCGCGTCCGGCACCTCGAACTGGGTGTACAGGTACGCCTGGTCGTCGACCGGGTCGACGAACCGGTGGAGGCCCTCACCCGTGTTGGTGTACGCGCAGTCCGCGACCACCTTCAGCTCGTTCGGGCCCGCCTCCAGACCGGCCAGCGCGATCCGCGAGTCCGCGAACACGGCGGCCGGGTCGAGCGCGGTCCCGTTGAGGACGACCTCGTGCACGGCCGGCGCGACGAGGTCGATGAACGTCTGCGCACCGGCCTCGGCGGAGTCGAAGCGCACGGTGGTCACGGACCTGTAGGTCCCGCCCTCCTGCGCGCCGCTCAGATCGAGCTCGATCGCGTACGAGTCGACGCTCAGCAGCTCCGCGCGCCGCTGGGCCTCTTCACGGGTCAGATTCGTGCCAGGCACCCGGCCATCTCCTTCAGAAAAACTCAGCTAGATCCATCAGATCGTGACGGTTCCGGCCATCCTTGCACGAGACGTACCGGGGGCGTACAGGGCTTTTGCCCGGGGGCTCCAAGTCCGAATTCCGCCGGTGGGGGGCGGGGCGGGTCGGCACGCTGGACCCATGAAGACGACGACCTACACCGCACACGCGATCCCGCCCGCCGCACTTGAGGAGCTCCGCGCCACGGACGACGCCGGGCACCCCTGCGTCCCCTTCACCGACGAGGAGGGCGGCGCCCCGCTGCGTTGCTGCCTGCGTCCCAGTGAGCCGGGCGAGCGCATCGCACTCGTCTCGTACGCGCCACTGCGCCGCTGGGCGGCCGAGACGTGGGCGAAGCCGGGGGCGTACGACGAGCAGGGGCCGGTGTTCATCTGCGCGCGGTGCGACGGGCCGGGGCGCGGGGTGGAGGGCTATCCGTTCGCCCGCGCGGGCGCGCTGCGGACGGTCCGCCGGTACGACGCGGAGGGGCGGATCGTGGGTGGCCGTATGTTGTCGGTCCCGGAGGACGCGACGTCGGGCTACGAGGAGGCCTTCGCGGAGGCGTTCGCGGATCCGGAGGTGGTGTTGGTGCATGTGCGGTCGCTGGAGTACGGGTGCTTCCTCTACGAGGTGCGGGGCGCCTGACGCCTGCGGCGGGCGTATCCCCCACCCCGCCCCTTCCCGAGAGCCCTCAGCCGGGCGGCCGGGTTCGTCGTCTGCGGACCGGTGGGGGCTGGTCGCGCAGTTCCCCGCGCCCCTTGGCCACCTCCAGCCCCTCGGCGTGCAAGGAGCGGGCCCCTTCGTGTCTGCGGACCGGTGGGGGCTGGTCGCGCAGTTCCCCGCGCCCCTTGGGCACCTCCAGCCCCTCCGGCGTGCAAGGAGCGGGCCCCTTCAGGGGCATGGGGAACTG
>NZ_JBVIHM010000003.1:349425-459131 GCF_055570295.1 Streptomyces sp. NPDC031265 | reverse complement strand
GAAGTGTCTTCGTCGGCAATTACGACAACATAGGACCCCCCCCCCCCCCTCCCCCCGACCCACCTGGGGTGCGCAGAGGGGGGCGCCCCACCGCCGGCGGCCGGGCCGGCGGTGCGGGGAGACCCAGGGAGACGGGCTCTCCGGTCCTCATCACGTCACCCGCGGTTTCCCTGCACGGTCTCGCGGACCGCGCGCAGCGACTCCTTGAGCGACCCCATGGTCGCGAGGACGGCGGTGGGCTCGTAGCCGCAGTGCGCCATGCAGTTGGCGCACCGGTCGTCCTTGCCCCGGCCGTACTTGTCCCAGTCGGTCTCCTCGACGAGCTGCCGGTACGTCGGTACGTACCCGTCGCTCATCAGGTAGCAGGGCCGCTGCCAGCCGAAGAGCGAGTAGTTGGGGATCGCCCAGGCCGTGCACGGGAAGTCCGCCTTGCCCTCCAGGAAGTCCAGGAAGAGCGGGGAGTGGTTGAGCCGCCAGCGGCGCCGGTTGCCCCCGGAGAACGCCTTCTTGAAGAGCTCGCGGGTCTGCTCGACTCCCAGGAAGTGCTCCTGGTCGGGCGCCTTCTCGTAGGCGTACGCGGGCGAGATCATCATCTCGTCGACCTGGAGGTCGTCGTTGAGGAAGTTGAGCACCTCGATGATCGTCTGCGGGGTGTCGGTGTTGAAGAAGGTGGAGTTGGTGGTGACCCGGAAGCCCTGGCGCTTGGCCTCCTTGATCGCCGCCACCGCCTCGTCGAACACGCCCTCCTTCGCCACCGACTCGTCGTGCCGCTCGCGCAGCCCGTCGATGTGCACGGCGAACGCGAAGTACGGGGACGGGGTGAACTTCTCCAGCTTCTTGCGCAGCAGCAGGGCATTGGTGCAGAGGAAGACGTACTTCCTCTTCGCTACCAACTGGCGCACGATCTCATCGATCTGAGGGTGCATCAGGGGCTCGCCGCCCGCGATGGAGACCATGGGGGCACCGGACTCCAGGACGGCGCCGACGGCCTGGGCCACCGGCATGCGCTGCTTCAGGATCCCGGCCGGATGCTGGATCTTCCCACAGCCCTCGCACTTCAGATTGCACGCGAAGAGCGGCTCCAGCTCGACGATCAGCGGGAACTTCTCACGCTTGCGGAGCTTCTGTTCAAAAAGATAGGTCCCGACCCTGATGGACTGGCGAAGCGGCATGGCCATCTGGCTCACCTCCTGGGGAGCGGCAAAGAACGGTGCCATTCAAAGAAAGCGGGAAGGACGACACGAAGAACGCGGAAGGCCGATATTCCACCGCGTACCGTGCCGATCCGGACGAGTTCATGTTCTGGAGCGTCCACGACCACCCGTACGGCCGCAACCGGACGCTCTCCGGCCCCGACGGCGCTCCACAGCGTCGCCGCGGACTCCATGTCCACGGCGATCGCCCCGGTCGCGCGCAGCTCGGCCCGTTCGTGACCACGCACCACGTGGTCGGAGCCGGTGAGCGGACCGGTGTGCACGGTGCGACCGGGCAGCGCCACGCTCAGCGCCTTGGCCAGCACCTCCGTACCCACGCAGGCAGTGGTGCCGCGTGGGTCGCGGGTCTCCGAGGCGACGACCAGGTCCCCGGGGTGCATCCCGGGGACCAGACCGGCGCAGAACCCGGAGGCGATCACGGCCGCCTCCCGGTTCACCGACGTACCCAGGCCCCGCAGCACGGCCCGCTCGGCGGCCCTGGGTCCCATGCCGCTGCGCAGCACGGTCACCACCTGGCCGGGCGTCCGGCCCCGGCCGCCGCTGCGCAGCGCCAGCTCCTCGATGGTGAGCGCGCAGGCGACCAGCAGCGGTACGGGTTCCGGCAGGGCGGGGCTTACGTCCATCACTTCCCCTTGTGGCCGTTGGGGGAGAACGGTTCTCCATGGACGTAACGGCCGAGCGCGGTGAGCGGGAACACCTGGCGGTAGAGGTGGTAGTTGATCGAGAAGTCCCAGGGGAACCCGGTGCCGGTGAAGAACGGCTCGTCCCAGGAGCCGTCCGCCAGCTGGGTCGCGGCGAGCCAGGCGACGCCCCGCTCGACCGCCTTGCCCTCCCGCTCCCCCGCCGCCAGCAGCGCGAGCAGCGCCCAGGCGGTCTGGGAGGCGGTGGATGCGCCGTGCCCGATCCACTTCTCCTCGCGGTAGGAGCGCAGGTCCTCGCCCCAGCCGCCGTCCTCGTTCTGCACCGACTCCAGCCAGGCGACGGCCCGGCGGATCGCCGGGTGCGAGGCGGGCATGCCCGCGGCCGTCAGCGCCGGCACCACCGAGCCGGTGCCGTAGACGTAGTTGACGCCCCAGCGCCCGAACCAGGCGCCGCTCGTCTCCTGTTCGGCGAGGAGCCACTCGATGCCCCGCCGGGCGCGCGGCTCATGGGCCCGGCCCTCGACCGCCAGCATCTCCACCACGTGCGCGGTGACGTCGGCCGACGGCGGGTCGATGACCTCCCCGAAGTCGCAGAACGGCAGCCGGTTGGGGAACGGGCTGGTGTTGTCGGCGTCGAAGGCGGCCCACGCCCCGTTCTTCGACTGCATGCCGAGCGTCCAGTGCGCGGCCCGGCGGATGGCCCCTTCGACCCGGTCGGGGTCGGGGTGGCGCACCCGGCGCAGCGCGAGGATCACCTCGGCGGTGTCGTCGATGTCCGGGTAGTTGTCGTTGTGGAACTCGAACGCCCAGCCCCCCGGCCGGAGTTCGGGCTTCTTCACCGCCCAGTCGCCAGGCCGGACGATCTCCTCGCCGAGCATCCAGTCGACGGCCTTGACCAGGGCCGGGTGGTCGGCGGGCAGCCCGGCGTCGGCGAGCGCGATGGTGGCGAGGCAGGTGTCCCACACCGGGGACTGGCAGGCCTCGATCATCCGGGCGCCGTCCTCGCGCCACACCGCGAACCGGTCGAGGGATTCGAGCCCGGCCCGCATCACCGGGTGCTGGAGGTCGTAGCCGAGCAGGTGCAGGGCGATCACCGAGTAGACGGCGGGCGGCTGGATCCCGCCCCAGCAGCCGTCGTTCTCCTGGCGCTCGACGATCCAGCGGGCGGCGGTGTCCATCGCGGCGCGGCGCAGCCTGCGCGGGGCGAGGCGGTGGTAGACGTGCAGCGCCTTGTCGAGCCGCTGGAAGGCGCCGTCCCAGCTCACGGCGGGGGCGAGCGGCTTGGCGGGGTTGGGGTCGCGCGCGTCGGTGTGCAGCTCGTCGAGCGCGAAGGGCGCGGGCCGCACCGGCCGCTTGGCGGAGACCACCGTGAGCGGCACGATCGTCTGCCGGGCCCAGCAGCCGAAGTCGTAGATGTTGAGCGGGAACCACTTGGGCAGGAAGATCAGCTCCGGCGGCAGCTCCGGCAGGTCGTCCCACTTCCACCAGCCGAACAGGGCCAGCCAGATCCGGGTGAAGACCCGGCAGGCAGCGATGCCGCCCTGGCTCCTGACCCACGCCGAGGCCCGCGTCATGTGCGGGTCGTCCGGCCGGTCCCCGGCGAGCCGCAGCGCCACGTACGCCTCGACGGTGGCGGAGAGCTCGGACGGGCCGCCGTAGAACGTGGCCCAGGTGCCGTCGTCGCGCTGCTCGCCCCGGATGAAGAGCGCGGCCGCCTGGACGGTCTTCTCGTCCTGGATCCCGAGGAACTGACGGAGCAGCAGGTCCTCGGCGTCCATGGTGACGTTGGTCTCCAGGTCGCCCTTCCACCAGCCGAGGGCGTCCTGCCTGCCGAGCAGGTGCTCGACCGCACGGTCCGCCGCCCGCCGGGCGGCGTCGAGCACCTCGTCGGCGCCGGGTGGTGGTGCGGTCGGTTCGCTGGCCGCGGCGGCCGGGGGTCGCGGGGCCCCGGCGCTTCCGTCGGTCGTCGCTGTCATGGCTTCCCCTTAATGCAAGTGCAGTGGTTCTTCTGCTGTGCTGGGGTCTCCGTCGGACGCGGCCCCCTGGCGGGCCCGCTCCGGCGACGTCGCGTCATATGCGAATGGTGATCATCTCTTCCGTACGACCACGAAGTCGGCCAGCGCGGTCAGCTGCGCCCGCACCCGCTCGGGCATGTCGACGGCGCCCAGCGCCTCGATCGCCACGGCATGCTGCCTGCGGGCCTCCTGCGAGGTCCACTCCCGGCCGCCCGCCTCCTCGATGAGCGCCGCCCGGGTGGCGAACTCCTCCTCGGAGAAGGTGTCGAAGTCGTTGCTCTTGGCGTCGGCGGCGAGCAGCTCGCCCAGGCGCTCCGAGGCCGGCCCGCCGGCCGCGAGCGCGGCCACCACCGGCAGGGACTTCTTGCGCTGGCGCAGGTCGCTCCAGGTCTGCTTGCCGGTGGCCTCCGGGTCGCCCCAGATGCCGAGCAGGTCGTCGACGGCCTGGAAGGCGAGGCCGAGGTGGTAGCCGTACGCCTCAAGGGTGTCGGCCGTCTTGTCGTCCGCGCCGCCGAGCACCGCGCCGATGGAGCAGGCGCAGGCCAGCAGCGCACCCGTCTTGTTGCCCTCCATCTCCAGGCACTCCTCGACGGTGACCCGCTCGCGGTGCTCGTAGGAGATGTCCTGGGCCTGGCCGTCGATCAGCTTGCGGCTCGCGGTGGTCAGCCGGCGCGTGGCGCGCCCCGCCTCGACCGTGCCGAGCTCCAGGAGGACCTCGTTGGCCAGCGCGAAGAGCGCGTCGCCGACGAGGATCGCCTGCGCCGGGCCGTGCACCTTCCACACCGTGTCCCGGTGGCGGCGCTGCTCGTCGCCGTCCATCAGGTCGTCGTGGAGCAGCGAGAAGTTGTGGACGAGCTCGACCGCGACCGCGCCGGGCACGCCGACCTCGGGCCGGGCCCCGGCCGCCTCGGCGGAGAGGAGCGCGAGCGCGGGCCGCACGGCCTTGCCGCCGTCGCCGTCCGCCGGGTTGCCCTGGGCGTCGATCCACCCGAAGTGGTAGGCCGCGACGGTGTCCATGGGAGCCGCGAGCCGGTCCACGGCCGTGCGCAGCACCGGAGTGGACAGCGTCCGCCCCCGCTCCAGAAGGGCGGCGACGTCCACGGTGTCGACAGCCGAGTTCGCCGAAGGCACAGTCGGCACGGTCTCTCCTCTTGTTCCAGTGGTGCTAACGGTCATGCCGCCTCCTGAAGCGGGTGGGCGTGGGAGCGGCCGAGTACGGCGAGAGCCGCGCCCGCGGCGCTGAATCCGCTGCGTACGGCGCTCTCCATCGTCGCGGGCCAGCCGGTGGCGGTCCACGCGCCCGCCAGGTACAGGCCGGGCGCATCGGTGTGCGCGCCCGGCCGCAGCCTGCCGACGCCGGGGGTGGGCGCGAACGTCGCCGTACGCTCCCGGGTCACGAAGAAGTCCCGTACGCCCGCGCCGCGAGCGGCGGGCAGCAGCCGTTCGAGCTCGGGCAGGTAGCGCGCCCGCAGCGCCGCCACCGGCTCGTCGATCTCGTCCTCGGCGGCCGACTGGGACACGGCCAGGTACTGGCAGCCCCGGCCGCCGGGAGTGCCCGCGAGCCCGGAGGACTCGGTGCGGTCGAAGACCCACTGCACGGGCGAGCCGAGGGCGGCGAAGAACGGCTGCCGCAGCACCTTGCGGTCGTAGACGACATGGAGGTTGAGGATCGGCGCGGTGCCGATGTCGAGCAGCTTGCCCGGGTCGTCGAGCGCGCCCTGGGGCAGCAGGTCGTGCGCCTCGCGCTGCGGGACGGCCAGCACGACCGCCTCGGCGTCCAGCGTCTCGCCGCTCGCCTCGACCCGCCAGGCGCCGCTCTCCGTACGGGAGACGGACTCGGCCTTGGTGCGGGTCTCGACGCGGACCCCGGCCGAGGCGAGCGCCTTGCGGGCCAGCGTGTCGTGCAGCTCGCCCAGCGGTACGTGCGCCCAGCCGATGTCGGCCGCGCCCGGCTCGGAGAGCAGGCCGGTCTTGAAGACCATCGCGGCGAGCCCCAGGGAGGCGTGCGCCGCGGTCGCGTTCAGGGTCGCCACGCCGACCAGGTCCCACAGGGCCTCGATGGTGCGGGCGGACTGGCCGTGGCGGCCGAGCCAGGTCGCGAAGTCCACCCCGTCGAGCGCCGGGTCGGCCGGGTCGAGGCGCTTGAGCGCGAGTGCGGCGCGCCCGACGGAGGCCCGCTCGGCGAGCGAGAGGTGCGGATAGGTGGCGAGGCTCCTGGCCAGGTGCAGCGGGACGGGCAGGGCCGAGCGGCGCAGCCGGCCGAGTCGGGGCCCGCCGGGGTGGGCGACGTCCAGGACGGGCACGTCGAGGCGGCTCTGGAGGGGCGCCAGATGCGTACCGCCGACGCGGTCCAGGAACCAGCTGTAGGCCGTGCAGCAGCGCAGGTAGACGTGCTGGCCGTTGTCGACGGTGAGTTCGCCGCGCTGGAAGGAGAAGGCGAGGCCGCCCAGGCGCGGGCGGCCCTCGATCAGGGTCACGCCGAGGCCTGCGTCGGCCAGTTCGAGCGCGGCGGTGATTCCGGCCAGGCCGCCGCCGACGACCACCGCGCGTTCGGGCTGCGGGGTTGTCATGCGCCCTCCCCTCCGACCGGGCCCGTGTCGTGCGCACGCCCGGCCGTCGCAGTCAGGGACGCCCTGGCCGGAGCGAGGGTTGCACACCCTCTGCGCGTAATGCTCCTCGGCCGCATGTCCAGGTGCCCATGGGCCATCAGGCGCGCCTCCTGGCGGTCTGCCGCGAGACGGTACGGGTGTCGAGCCCGGACAGTCCGCGTACCGCCACGAACGCCTTCTCCCGGCCGGGCAGCGAGACCCGGCCGCGCAGCACGGCCTCCGGGTCGCGCTCGATGCGGTCGAGCAGGCGGCGGTAGATTCCGGCCATCGCGGCGACACAGGCGCCGCTGCGCCGGTCGAGCATGGGCAGCAGCCGGTAGCCCTCGGCGAACAGGGCCCGGGCGCGGCGCACTTCGAAGTGGACCAGGCCCGCGAAGTCGGAGCCGGCGGGCGGCACCGGGGTGTGGAAGCCCGCGGCGCACCCGAACTTCGCCAGGTCGTCGGCGGGCAGATAGGTGCGCCCGTTGCCCGCGTCCTCGCGAACGTCCCTGAGGATGTTGGTGAGTTGCAGCGCGAGACCCAGCGTGTCGGCGTACTCGGCGGCGCGCTCGGCGCCCGGTGCGCCCGGTTGCGTACCGAACACGCCCAGGGAGAGCCGGCCGATGGCACCCGCGACACACCGGCAGTAGACCTTCAGGTCGTCCCAGGTCTCATAGGTCTCGCCGTGCACGTCCATCAGGACGCCGTCGATGAGCTCGTCGAGCCCGTCCAGCGGGATCGGGAAGCGGCGCGCCGCGTCCGCGAGCGCCACGGCCACCGGGTCGGTGTCGTCCTCCTCGACCGCGCCCTCGGCGATCCGGCCGAGCAGCGCACGGGTGTCCTCAAGGCGCTGCTTCTTGGCCTCGGGGGGCAGGGCGCCGTCGCCGATGTCGTCGACGCGCCGCGAGAACGCGTAGAGCGCGGACATCGCCTGGCGCTTGTCGGTCGGCAGCAGCCTGATGCCGTACGCGAAATTGCGCGCCTGCTGTCCGGTAACCGCCTCGCAGTAGCTGTACGCGGCCTGTACCGGCGCGGACACGTGTGCGTGTGGATCCACGGTCCGGCTCACCCCTCTCTACGCGCTCTACGCAACACGGCTCCCACTTCGCGCAGCAGACTGGACTTGGTGGGCTTGGGAGGTCCAGGGAGTACGTCGTGGCCGGCGGCCGCCACCGCGTCGATCGCGGCGCGCCCCCCGGCCACGAATCCGGCCAGCAGCAGCCTGAGTCTGCCGTGGACGCTACCCACCAGGGAGGTGCCTTCATTCAGCAGCCGTGCGGCGCGTTCCGCCTCGAACGCGACCAGGGCGCGCACCGACGCGCTCCCGCGCGGCGCGGCCAGATCGGCCTCCGTGACGTGGAACCGCTTCATGTCCTCGGCGGGCAGGTAGATGCGGTCCCGGCCGAGGTCCTCGGTGACGTCCTGGAGGTGCTCGACGATCTGGAGCGCCGTGCAGACGGCGTCCGAGCGGCGGACGCGCTCGGGGCTCTCGGTGCCGGTGATCGCCAGCACCAGGCGGCCCACGGGGTTGGCCGACAGCTCGCAGTACGCGACCAGGTCCTCATAGGTCTCGTACCGCTTGACCTGCTGGTCCTGCCGGTTCGCCGCGAGCAGGCCGAGGAACGGCCCGGGGGTGAGCGAGCGTCGGCGGACGGTGGGCTGCAGGGCCTTCAGCAGCGGGTGGTGCGGGGTGGAGTCGAAGACGCGGCGCAGATCAGCCTCGAAGGCGTCGAGCATCACGAGCCGGTCGTCCGCGTCGGCGGGGGCCACGCCCAGGTACCGGGCGTCGGCGCCGCCGGGCGCGAGGTCGCCGTCGCCGATGTCGTCGACCAGGCGCGCGTACCCGTACACGGCCATCAGGTCGTCGCGCCAGGCGCGCGGCAGAAAGAAGGGGGCCACCGGGAAGTTCTCCTCCGTGGCCTTGCCCAGCGTGGTGCGCGAGGGGGATTCGGTGCGCACGTCCCGGACACCTGTCACCGGGGGCCGCCCGGTACGGGAACGGCGGAGGTCTCTCGTAGCTGGAGATTTCCCGTACCCATTGCCGTCACATCTCCCGTTCTACACCGCCGACCCAAAACATCCCATTTCGGACACGCCGCCGAGCCTCCCGAGTGGAGGACGGCTCCCGCGCGGGCTGCCCGGGGCGGTACCGCCCGTCCGTCACGATCAACACCGGTACAGCTTACGTTGTACAACGCCAGACAACACGTCGGGGTGTTGCGCGCATTACAAGAACACTTCAATCCGCGCCAACCTTCCCCCGGCACAGGCGACTTGACGGAGCCTCGACGTCCCGGGCCGTCCTGCGGGCCGCCCCCAAGGACGCGAAGGCCCCCGCCGGGGTTGATCGGCGGGGGCCTTCGGGATCATTCGAACGGTGACCGACCGTCAGCGGCCGGTCTCCTTCTGGTACGCCTTGACGACCTCGTCGGTGGGGCCGTCCATCAGCAGCTCGCCCCGCTCCAGCCAGAGCACCCGGTTGCAGGTGTCCCTGATGGAGCCGATGCTGTGGCTGACCAGGAAGACCGTACCCGCGTGCTTGCGCAGCTCGCGGATCCGCTCCTCGGAGCGGATCTGGAACTTGCGGTCACCGGTGGCGAGCGCCTCGTCGATCATCAGGACGTCGTGGTCCTTGGCGGCGGCGATGGAGAACCGCAGCCGGGCCGCCATGCCCGAGGAGTACGTCCGCATCGGCAGGGTGATGAAGTCGCCCTTCTCGTTGATGCCGGAGAAGTCGACGATCTCCTCGTACCGCTCCTTGATCTCCTCGCGCGACATGCCCATGGCCAGGCCGCCCAGGATCACGTTGCGCTCGCCGGTCAGCTCGTTCATCAGCGCGGCGTTGACGCCGAGCAGCGACGGCTGGCCGTTGGTGTAGACCCGGCCCTTGGCCGGCGGCAGCAGCCCGGCGATCGCCCGCAGCAGGGTCGACTTGCCCGAACCGTTGGTGCCGATCAGGCCGATCGCCTCGCCGCGGTACGCGGTGAAGGAGACGCCCCGTACGGCATGCACCTTGCGCATGCCGCGGGACTCGCCCTTGTCCCCCTTCACTATCCGGCTCAGCGCGGCGGTGGCGCTGCCCCGGCCGCCGCCCGCGCCGTTGACCGTGTACACGATGTGCACGTCGTCGGCGATGACGGTGGGGATGCGCTCGCCGCTCGCGTCGGCGAGCCGGTTGTTGTCCTCAGCCACGGCCGTACTGCTCCTCTGCCTTCCAGAAGTACACGAAGCCCGCCGCGCCCACGACGAGGGCCCAGCCGACCGCCAGCAGCCAGACGTGCGGCGGCAGGTTGTGGGCACCGTATCCGTCGATCATGGCGAACCGGGCCAGGTCCATGTAGACCGCGGCGGGGTTCACCTGGAGGACCTGGGCGAGCCAGTGCGGCTTGCCCTGGAGGACCACCTTGATGCTGAACATGACGCCCGACGCGTACATCCAGGTGCGCAGGATGAACGGCATCAGCTGGGCCAGGTCCGGGGTCTTGCTGCCGAGCCGGGCCATGATCATCGCCAGTCCGGTGTTGAAGACGAACTGGAGCGCCAGGACCGGCACCATCAGCAGCCACGACGCCATCGGCATGGTGCCCGACACGACCACCACGAGGACCAGGACGATCATCGAGAACAGCAGCTGCTGGAGCTGCTGGAGCGCGAAGGAGATGGGCAGCGAGGCGCGCGGGAAGTGCAGCGCGCGCACCAGGCCGAGGTTGCCGGAGATCGCCCGGACGCCCGCGTTCACCGAGTTCTGGGTGAAGGTGAACACGAACACGCCCGTCACCAGGAACGGGATGTACACGTCCGACGGGATGCCCCGCTTGGCATCCATCAGCACGCCGAAGATGAAGTAGTAGACCAGCGCGTTGAGGAGCGGGGTGGCCACCTGCCAGATCTGGCCGAGCTTCGCCTGGCTGTACTGGGCGGTCAGCTTCGCCTGCGAGAACGACAGGATGAAGTGGCGCCGCCCCCAGAGCTGGCGGCAGTACTCGAACAGCCCCGGCCGGGCGCCGCTCACCGCCAGGCCGTGCTTGGCGGCGAGGTCCGCCGGGGACAGAGTTGTGTCACTCACAAGTGGAAACTTTCGCTTTCAAAGAAGTACGCCCGATGGCCATGACCCGAAGTGCCCAGGGCCCGAACGGCCCAACCCGATGTGCTCAGACCAGAGAGTGTCAGATGACGGGCGGACGGCCCAGCCGGGTCAGCCGCCAGACCGTACGCCACTTCATGGGGCGGCGCGGTCCGCACGGAGTGGTCCAGCCCTCCTTGAAGCCACCGAACCACGCCTTGAGGGCGGGCCCGGAGGGCTTCCTGGCGAGCGTGAGCAGCATCCAGACCCCCAGATAGACGGGGACCAGCAGGGCCGGCAGATTGCGCCGGGCCAGCCAGACCCGGTTGCGGGCCACCATCCGGTGGTAGACCGCGTGCCGGGACGGCGCCGTCGTGGGGTGGAACAGGACCATGTCCGCGCGGTAGTCGATCATCCAGCCGGCGTCCAGCGCCCGCCAGGCCAGATCGGTCTCCTCGTGGGCGTAGAAGAACTCGTCGGGCAACCCGCCGACCTCCGCGACGACCTTCGTCCGTACGGCGTTGGCGCCGCCCAGGAAGGTCGTCACGCGCGAGGAGCGCATCGGGTCGGAGGCGCGCAGCCGCGGGACGTGGCGGCGCTGGGTGACCCCGGTCTCCGGGTCCGCGATGCGGAAGCTGACGATGCCGAGCTTCGGGTCGGCGGCGAACGCCTGGCGGCACAGCTCGGCCGTGTCGGTGTTCGGCAGCAGCCCGTCGTCGTCGAGGAAGAGCAGGATGTCGACCTCGGCGCCGGACGGGCCGAACGCCTCGATGCCGACGTTGCGCCCGCCGGGGATGCCCAGGTTCTCGGGCAGCTCCACGGTCCGCACGCCCGCCGGGACGTCCGGGACCGGGGCGCCGTTGCCGACGACGACGACCTGGACCGGGTCGCCGTCCTGCTTGGCGACCGAGTCGAGCAGCGCGCGCAGCTCCTCGGGGCGGTTGCCCATGGTGATGACGACCGCGCCGACCTTCAGCGGGGCACTCATTTGAGCCTGCTGGAGGCGAGGATGGACACCAGGTGCAGCACGCTCTGGAGGAGGGCGATGCCCGCGAGCACGGCGACGCCGAGGCGGGAGAAGAAGAAGTCGTCGCGCACGTGGTCCACGATCGCCAGGACCAGGATCAGCAGGGACGCCTCGATCCCGAGGATCAGACGGTGGAACTTGAGCGCACCGGCGGCCCGGCGGGCCAGCGCCATGCCGGACGAACGCGGTTCGGACGCCGTCTCCTTGACCGGCGGCTTGCCCTGCTGGTGACGGGCGACGCCGACGAGGTCGGTCTCGGACTTGATCATGACGGCGCCGAGAGCGGCGAGGGTGCCGAGGAAGGCCCACAGCCAGTCGATCCGCCCGGAGCCCCAGATGTCGGCCGCACGCAGACCGAAGCCGACCAGGACCGCGGCGTCGCACACGTACGCGGCGACCCGGTCCACATAGACCCCGGTCATCGAGTACTGCTTCTTCCAGCGGGCGACCTCGCCGTCGACGCAGTCGAGCAGCAGATACAGCTGGACCATCACCACGCCGAGCACGGCGCCCCAGATCCCCGGCACCAGGAGGGCCGGGGCCGCGAGGGCGGCGGCAACGGTCATCACGTAGGTCAGCTGGTTGGGCGTGACCCGCGTGTTCACCAGGTGCCGGTCGACGCGCAGGGAGATCTCGCGCATGTAGAGCCGGCCGCCCCAGTGCTCGCCGCTCCGCCGGTCCTTGACGCCCGGAGGGTGCACGACCGGGCGGAGTTCAGCTACCGATGGCTTTTGCATAGTCGGCGTAAGCGTCCTTGATCTGGGCTGTGGACAGGTTGAGGTGTTCCAGGATCGTGAAACGGCCCGGCCGGGTCTGCGGCGCGTAGGCCACCGCCCGGACGAACTCGTCGGCGGAGAAGCCGATTTCCTGCGGCAGCACCGGCAGGCCGTGCCGCCGCAGTACCTCCGTGAAGAGACCGGACTGCTCGGCGGCGCCGCGCAGGTGCATCGCGAAGGCGGCGCCGAGCCCGACCTGCTCGCCGTGGAGCGCGGAGCGCTTGGGGTAGAGCAGGTCGAAGGCGTGGCTGATCTCGTGGCAGGCGCCGGACGAGGGGCGGGTGTCCCCGCTGATCGACATGGCGATGCCGGAGAGCACCAGCGCCTCGGACAGGACGGTGAGGAACTCGTCGTCGCCCACGCCCCCGGGGTGGCGCAGCACCGACTGGCCCGCGGTGCGGGCCATGGCGGCGGCCAGGCCGTCCACCGGCTCGCCGTTGACCTCGTGCGAGAGCTCCCAGTCCGCGATGGCGGAGATGTTGGAGATCGCGTCGCCGATGCCCGAGCGGACGAACCGGACCGGTGCCTCACGGATGACGTCGAGGTCGATGACCATGGCGATGGGCGTGGGCACGCCGTAGGAGCCGCGGCCGTTGTCGTTGTCCAGGATCGAGACCGGCGAGCAGATGCCGTCGTGCGAGAGGTTGGTGGCGACCGCGACCATGGGCAGCCCGACCCGCGCCGCGGCGTACTTCGCCACGTCGATGATCTTGCCGCCGCCGAGGCCGACGACCGCGTCGTACCGCTTGCCCTTGATGTCGTCGCCGAGCTGCACCGCCGAGTCGATGGTGCCGTCCGCGACCGGGTACCAGTCGGCGCCCGGGAGCACCGGCGCCAGCTTCTCGCTCAGCGCCTGGCCCGAGCCGCCGCTGACCGCGATCGCCAGCTTGCCGGAGGCCGAGATCCGCTGGTCGGCCAGGAGGCCCGCCAGGTCGTCCAGGGCGCCCCGGCTGATGTCGACGACGACCGGCGACGGAATGAGCCGGGTCAGTACTGGCACGCGATCTCACGGCCCTTCGCGAGGTCGTCGTGGTTGTCGATCTCGACCCAGGAGACCTCGCCGATCGGCGCGACATCGATCTTGAAGCCGCGGTGGACGAGCTCCTGGTAGCCGTCCTCGTAGTAGAGGTCGGGGTCGCGCTCGAAGGTGGTCCTCAGCGCGTCGGCGAGCTCGTCGGCCGCGGAGCCCTCGATGAGGGTGACGCCGATGTACTCGCCGGTGGCCGTAGCCGGGTCCATCAGCTTGGTGATCTTCTGGACGCCCTTCTCGTCGTCGACGATGACCTTCATCTCCTCGTCGGCGAGGTTCTTCACCGTGTCGAGGGCGAGGATGATCTTCTTGCCGTCGCCGCGGGCGGCGAGCAGCGTCTTCTCGACGGAGACCGGGTGCACGGTGTCGCCGTTGGCGAGGATCACGTCGTGCTTGATCGAGTCACGGCCGCACCACAGCGAGTAGGCGTTGTTCCACTCCTCGGCCTTGTCGTTGTCGATCAGCGTCAGCTTGAGGCCGTACTTCGCCTCAAGCGCGGCTCTGCGCTCGTAGACGGCCTCCTTCTTGTAGCCGACGATGATGGCGACCTCGGTGAGACCGATCTCGGCGAAGTTGCCGAGGGTGATGTCGAGGATGGTGGTGTCACCGTCGACGGGCACGAGGGCCTTCGGGAGCGTGTCGGTGTAGGGGCGCAGACGCCGTCCGGCACCGGCTGCGAGTACGAGGCCGATCATGCGGGTTCTCCTTCGTCATGTACTGCGGGTGCTCCGGAGGACACCCAGAAGCGGATGGACTCCACGACCACCAGGAGCGCGATGCCTACCGCGAGGGCGGTGAGCGCCAGGGTGAAGTCCGTGCCGCGGTCGGCGAGGGCCGCGGCGAGCACCGCGACCACCAGCGTCCGCCCCTCGTGTCCGCCTGCCAGGCGCACCAGCCAGCGCGGCGGCGCGCCGGAGCCGCCCTTGATGCGGTAGACCGTGTCGTAGTGATGGTAGGCGACCGCCGCGACCAGTCCGAAGGCCGCGGGCAGGGCCCCGTCCACCTCGGAGCGGGCGGCGAGGGCCAGGACCGTGCCGTACTCGGCGGCCCGGAAGAACGGCGGCACCAGCCAGTCGAGGGCGCCCTTGAGGGGGGCGGCGACGGCGAGGCCGGACGTGATCGCGTAGAACACGGCCGCGACGATCATCTGGCGGCTGCCGAACGGCTGGGTGAGTGCGGCGGCGACGAGGGCGACCGCCCCGACGGCGGCGATCACCGGGGCACCCGCGATCCGCGGACCCTTCGCGGCGACCAGCTCGGCGACCGGCCCGCTGTCCGCGAGCTCCGCGAGCGCCCGGGCGGCCCGGTCGGTACGGGTCGCCCGGCCGGTCAGCGAGCGCAGCACGCGCCCCGCCGTGGTGTAGCAGGCCGCGAACGCGCACCCGATGAGCAGTACGTAGAAGACGGTACGGGGCGTGGTGACGGCGGTGAGGACCGCGATCATCGCCCATCGCTCGCCGATCGGCAGCACGATCATCCGGCGCACCCAGACCGTCCAGCCGACCGAGTCGAGCTTGTCGGAGAGGGCGGCGGTGGGGCTGGTGTTGGCGCTGGCGTCAGTGCCCACGACGTGCGCCTCGTTGAACGAGAAGTCCACGACGTGGCGGCAGGTCTGCAGGACCATCGCGCCGAGTGCCAGCGCCCATACGTCGTCGCCGCCTTGAGCCGCGCCGAGCGCCAGGCCCGCGTAGTACGCGTACTCCTTGGCCCGGTCGAAGGTCGCGTCCAGCCAGGCGCCGAGCGTGGAGTACTGGAGCGAGTAGCGGGCGAGCTGCCCGTCGGTGCAGTCCAGGACGAAGGAGAAGAGCAGCAGCGCGCCGGCCGCGACGAAGCCGCCCCGGGTCCCGGTCGCCGCGCAGCCGGCCGCGATCAGCGCGGTGAGCAGCGAGGCGGTGGTGACCTGGTTGGGGGTGAGGCCCCGGCGCGCGCACCAGCGGGCGAGGTAGCGCGAGTACGGGCTGATGCAGAAGGTGGTGAAGAACCCGTCGCGGGACTTCACCGCCGTACGCAGCCGGACGGCCTCGTCGTCCACGGCGTCGACGGCCCGGCGTGCGGCGAAGGCGGCCTCGGGCCCGGCGGGCACGGTGGCCACCAGCGAGCCCAGATCGGGGCGGTGCACGGCGACGCCCCCGTCCTCCAGGGCGGAGGCGACGCGGTCGGTGAGGACGCCGGTCCCGGTGGACGGGGCGTTCACGGCGACCGAGGCGCCCGCGGCGGTCGGCGCGGGCGGCCCGGCGAGGTCCGCGAGCACGCGCACGAGCGCGGGGCGGGCCTCCGCCTGGACAGCCATGGCTCCGGTGACCGCCGCCGCCGGGAACCGGGGGTCGGTCAGGGCGAGGCGCAGGGCGTGCGTGTGGCCCACGAAGGACGGGTCGACCAGGGCGACCCGCTCACCGGGCGGGGCCTCGGCGAGCAGGCCGGGCAGGTCCTCGGGCCGCTGGGCGGACCGTACGTCGAAGCCCAGCGAGCGCAGCTCGGGCCCGAGCTGCGACCCGGGGACCGGAAGCCCGGTCAGGATGGCGGTCGACAGACGAACTCACTCCTTGGAGCTGGCATGGCTGATGGCCGACGGCCCGGCCCGGAAACAAACGGCGGGCGGCACGTCGGCAGAGGCTATCGGGAGGCTATCGGATGCGTGGAACCGGGAGTTCATCGCCTGTTTACGCCCCGATCGGGCCCTGCGGCGGGGGACCGCCGCGTGGATCATCATCGTCGATCGAGGCCGCGCCCCACAAACCGCCCCCCGTCTGTCGCTCCCGGGGCTCCGCACCGCGGCGGACGGCCGCACACCGCTCTGACCTGCGACGCCTGTGCGAACGACGTACAAACATCGCGGGGAGAGCGTTTCCGCAGGTCAGAGCACATGACAACGGTGTTCAGTGCCGTGTTGCCCCATACCCCCCGCCCGTAGTTCACTGCCCCTCGTACACAGATCGCACAACCTTGCCGACAGTCTGAGAGGTGGCCTTCCATGGGGGCTGGGCACGACCACGGGCACGCGCACGGCGGACCGCCGCCCACCGGGACGGCCGCCGCGGCGTACAAGGGGCGGCTGCGGGTGGCCCTGGGCATCACGCTGGGCGTGATGGTGGTCGAGATCGTCGGCGGGCTGCTCGCGGACTCGCTGGCGCTGGTCGCGGACGCGGCACACATGGCGACGGACGCCCTCGGGCTCGCGATGGCGCTGCTCGCCATCTACTTCGCCAACCGCCCGGCCGGCCACAACCGGACGTTCGGCTACGCCCGCGCCGAGATCCTGGCCGCGCTCGCCAACTGTCTGCTGCTGCTCGGCGTCGGTGGATACGTGCTGTACGAGGCGGTCCAGCGGTTCGTCGAACCGGCCGACACCTCGGGGCCGACGACGATCGTTTTCGGCCTGATCGGTCTGGTCGCCAACATGGTCTCGCTCTCACTCCTGGTCGGCGGTCAGCAGGAGAGCCTCAATGTGCGCGCCGCCTTCCTGGAGGTGCTCGCGGACGCGCTCGGCTCCGTGGCCGTACTGCTCTCGGCCGCGATCATCATGACGACCGGCTGGCAGGCCGCCGACCCGATCGCCTCGCTGGTGATCGGCCTCATGATCGTCCCGCGTACGGTGAAGCTGCTGCGGGAGACGCTGAACGTGCTCCTGGAGGCCGCGCCCAAGGGCGTCGACATGGGCGAGGTGCGGGCGCATATCGTGGCCCTGCCTGGCGTCGAGGACGTCCATGACCTGCACGCCTGGACGATCACCTCCGGGATGCCGGTGCTCTCGGCCCATGTGGTGGTCAGCCAGGAGGTCCTGGACTCGGTGGGCCACGAGAAGCTGCTGCACGATCTGCAGGGCTGCCTGGGTGATCACTTCGATGTGGAGCACTGCACCTTCCAGCTGGAGCCGAGCGGCCACGCGGCCCACGAGGCCGGGCTCTGCCGCTGACCGGCACCGGGGCGGACACCCCGGCTCGTTCGCACGTTCGATGATTCCGCTCCGGTGCGGCTGGGCACGATCCCTTCTTCGGTGGTGTCACGCACCCGACGCATTACGGACATGCGCCGCCCGTCGAAGTGCGGACACGCCGCTTTTGTACGGCAGACTTGGCAGCTGAGGACCGAAGCGAAGGATGGTTATGCCGACCACACCAGCCACTACGGCGAACAGCTCGTCGAACGGGACCGCCGAAGAGATCATGCTCGAACTGGTCGACGAGAGCGGCAACACCATCGGCACCGCGGAGAAGCTCTCCGCCCACCGGGCCCCCGGCAAGCTGCACCGGGCGTTCTCCGTCTTCCTCTTCGACCCGGCGGGCAAGCTGCTGCTCCAGCGCCGCGCGCTCGGCAAGTACCACTCCCCCGGCGTCTGGTCGAACACCTGCTGCGGGCACCCCTACCCCGGCGAGTCCCCCTTCGCGGCGGCCGCCCGGCGCACCCACGAGGAGCTGGGCGTCTCGCCCTCGCTGCTCGCCGAGGCGGGCACGGTCCGCTACAACCACCCGGACCCGGACTCGGGCCTGGTGGAGCAGGAGTACAACCACCTCTTCGTCGGTCTGGTGCAGTCGCCCGTGCTGCCGGACCCGGAGGAGGTCTACGAGACCGCCGTCGTCTCGCCGCAGGAGCTGGCCGCGCTGCACGGGCGGGCCACCTTCTCCGCGTGGTTCATGACGGTCCTGGACGCGGCCCGGCCCGCGGTCAGGGAGCTCACAGGGCCTGCCGCGGGCTGGTGACCGCGGCGGAGACCGGGGCCAGCGGCAGGGCCACCCAGATGATCTTGCCACCGCTCGCGGTCTGCTCGACATCGCAGGCCCCGCCCGCCTCGCAGGTGATCTCGCGCACCAGCAGCAGGCCGCGCCCGCCCGTCTGCCCGTAGTCGGTCTCCAGCGCCTTGGGGCGGTAGGGGTGGTTGTCCTCCACCGAGACCCGGATCCACTCGGCGCCGATGGCTACCTCCACGGCCACCTGCGGGGAGAGCAGGGCCGCGTGCTTGACCGCGTTGGTGACCAGCTCGGAGACGATCAGGAGCAGGCCCTCGACGAGGTCGTCGTGGATGGGCACGCCCTGCCGGCGGAGCAGGTCGCGTACGGCGTGCCGGGCCTGCGGGACCGAGGCGTCCATCGCGGGAGCTGTGAAGCGCCAGACCCCCTCGTACGGGAACGGCCTGGCCGTCGCGGCGTCGGGTGGCACGCTCCCGCGGATCTCCATGTTCCGGCACCACCCTCGCACTCGGCTGTCAGGCTCTTGGTAACGAGTGTCTGGGAGTGGGATGGTCCGGACCGGGCGACTGAACAGAAGTCAGCGCGTATCGACGCCTTCTGATCGCAATCGCCCTCCTATGTCACCTCCCAAAGCGCCCCTGATCGCTGTCTGACGGCTTTGCCACGGCTTGCGGGGATGTCTGCGATACGAATTCGGACTCCCTGGCGTCGGTGTCCGCCCGCGCGTCCGTCACCAGGCCCACGACCCGCCGACCGCCGACGCCGAGCGCGATCAGGCCCAGGCCGTCGAAGACGGGACCGAGAAGTTCGTGCCGCGCGACTGGATCGCGTGCATAAGACCGACCACGCCGCCCACCAGCAGCAGCCGGCCGAACAGGAGCATCGAGGTGAGGGTCGCCACGTCCGTGTAGACGGGACCGGCCAGGACCGCGAGCGCGAGGACCGCCCCGAGGACGGTCAGCCGTCCGAAACCGCGGCGGAGCTTCTTGCTGTCGCTTGCGGTTGCGGGTGCGGCCATCAGCCTCTCCTCGTGGCATCGCCGGTCGGCCCCTCTTGATCACCGGATCGGCCCGCCCGGATAGCATCCGGCGCATGGAGCCGCAGCTGGAGCACACCGTGGCGGACGGGGTGGCCACCGTCGTCATCAGCAACCCCGCCAAGCGCAACGCGATGACGGCCGGGATGTGGCGGGCGCTGCCGCCGCTGCTCGACGAGCTGGCCGCCGACCGGGACGTACGGGCCCTGGTGCTGACCGGTGCCGGGCCGACCTTCTGCGCGGGCGCGGACATCTCCTCGCTGCGCGCGCCCGGGCCGGGCGAGGACCCGCAGTCGCTCGCGGTGGGGGCCGAGGAGGCGCTCGCCGCCTTCCCCAAGCCGACGCTGGCCGCCGTGCGCGGCTACTGCGTGGGCGGCGGCTGTCAGCTCGCGGCCGCCTGTGATCTGCGCTTCGCGGAGGAGGGTGCCTCGTTCGGGATCACGCCCGCCAGGCTCGGCATCGTCTACGCGTCGTCCTCGACCCGGCGCCTGGCCGCCCTGGTGGGCCCTTCGACCGCCAAGTACCTGCTGTTCTCGGCGGAGTTGATCGACTCGGCGCGGGCGCTGCGGACCGGCCTGGTGGACGAGGTGCTGCCGGCCGGTGAACTGGACAAGCGGGTGGCCGAGTTCACCCGCGTCCTGGCCGCCCGCTCGCAGCTGACCCAGGCGGCGGCCAAGGAGTTCACGAACGGGCGCACCGACCGGGACACGTACTGGAGGGAGCAGGCGGGCGGCAGCGGCGACACCGCCGAGGGCGTCGCCGCGTTCCTGGAGCGCAGGGCCCCGCGCTTCGGCTGGACCGCTTCGGGCTGAACCGCGCGGGGCGGGCCGGGCTACTCCACGAGCACATGGCCGCCCGAGCGCAGCTTGGCCACCAGCTCCGCCGGGGCCTTGTCGGGCGAGCCCGCGTCGTAGGGCGGCTGCGGGTCGTACTCGGTCAGCAGCTGCACGGCCTGCGCGAACTCGTCGCCCGCTAGGCGGCCGACCAGGGTGAGCCCCATGTCGATGCCGGAGGACACCCCGGCGGCGGTGAGGTACTTGCCGTCGGTGACCACCCGCTCGCCGGTCGGCTCGGCACCCAGCGCGGCCAGGGCGTCGTAGCCGAGCCAGTGCGTGGTGGCGCGCCGGCCTTTCAGCAGCCCGGCCGCCGCGAGCAGCAGCGAGCCGGTGCACACCGATGTCGTCCAGGTGGTGCCGGCGTCGACCGCGCGCAGCCAACCGGTCAGGGCCTCGTTGCCGAGGATCTCCCGGGTGCCGGGGCCGCCCGGGACGACCACGACGTCCGGGGCGCGCACCTCGTCGAGGGCCTTCTCGGCGACGATGTGCAGGCTGCCCCTGTCGTTGATCACCGGTCCGGCCTGCTCGGCGACGAAGACCGTCTCGGCGTCGGGCAGGCGGCAGAGCATCTCGTACGGGCCGATGGCGTCCAGCGAGGTGAAGCGGTCGTAGAGCAGGATGGCGATCTGCATCGGGTTCCTCTCGGAGTGGGTCGGACGGCGGGTCAGTTGGCGGGGTGGAACCGGCGCCGGTACTCGGCGGGAGCGGTTCCGAGGGACTTGAGGAAGGCGCGGCGCATCGCTTCGGGAGTGCCGTAGCCGCAGGCGCGGGAGATCTCCTCGACTCCGTCGGTGGTGTCTTCGAGCAGGCGCCGGGCGTGTTCGACGCGGACGCGCTCGACGTAGCGGCCCGGCGTCGAGCCGGTCTCGGCGTGGAAGGCGCGGGCGAAGTGGCGCGGCGACAGCCGGGCACGGGCTGCGAGCGCCTCCACCGAGAGGTCCTCGCCGGGGTGCTCGGTGATCCAGTGCTGCACCTCGCGCAGCGGCTCGCGCCGGGCGGTCTGGACGGAGAGCTGGGCGCTGAACTGGGCCTGGTTGCCCGGGCGGCGCAGGAACACCACCAGGTGCCGGGCCACGGTGAGCGCGGCCTCGCGCCCCAGGTCCTCCTCGACGAGCGCGAGGGAGAGGTCGATCCCGGCCGTCACCCCCGCCGAGGTGGCCACGTTCCCGTCGCGTACGTAGATGGGGTCGGGCTCGACGGTGACCTTCGGGTGCCGGCGCGCGAGGGACTCGCAGTACGCCCAGTGGGTGGTCGCGCGGCGCCCGTCGAGCAGCCCCGCTTCCGCGAGGAGCGCGGCCCCGGTGCACACGGAGACCAGCCGCTCGGCCCGCGGCCCGTGCTCGCGCAGCCAGGTGATGAGGGCCGGGTCCGGGTCGCGGGTGCCGCGGCCGCCCGGCACCAGCAGGGTGTGCGGCTCGGGCGCCCCGGCCAGGGCGAAGTCGGGGACAAGGGTGAGGCGGCTGGAGCTGCGGACCGGGCCACCGTCCAGGGTGGCGGTGCGGACGAGGTACTCGTCGCCGACGGCCTCGGCGAAGTGGCCGGCGCCGGTGAAGACCTCCATGGGGCCGGTGACGTCCAGGCTCTGGACGTCCTCGAAGAGGAGGATGAGGACGGATCGCTGTGCCATACCCACGATTCTTCGGGGCGCACCCGATGTCCGCAATGACGAGTACCCCACCTTTCCTGCCATGGCGCGGCCCGTCCCGCCCCGGGGCTTCACGGCGTACCGACCAGTCGGTAACCTGCGGGTATGACGTCTCTCCCGCCGCGCGCCGGCCGCCGCTGCCACAACTCCGTCAACCCGCTGCACTCGACCGTCTACTTCTCCCCCGACTTCGCCAAGGAGCTCGCGGAGATCGGCATCGAGGACGCGCGCGCCGCCTACTTCGCCGGGCGGGCCGCCGCACTGGGCGCGGTGGGCCCCGGCACGGTCACCGCCACCTTCTACAACTTCAACCACGAGCTGGTCGCCCTGCACGTGCCCGCCGTCTGGGACATCGCCTCCCCCGAGACGGTCCTCGCCGCCCGGCTGCGCGCCGTCGACAGCACCCTGCGGCGCCTCCTCGGCGACGAGGCGGTGGCCTCGCCGGAGATGGCCGAGGCCGCGCGCCTCGCCCTGCGCGCCGCCGAAGGCTGCACCCGCTACGCCCGGCCGCTGTACGCCGCCCACGCCGACCTGCCGGTGCCCGAGGAGCCGCACCTGGCGTACTGGCACGCCGCGACGCTGCTGCGCGAGCACCGGGGCGACGGCCACCTCGCGGCACTGCTCGACGCCGGGCTCGACCCGCTGGAGGCGCTGGTCAGCCACACCGCCACCGGCAAGGGCATGGCGCCGCGCTGGATCCTGGGCACGCGCGGCTGGCGGCGCGCCGACTGGGACGCGGCCGCCGTACGACTGCGTGAGCGCGGGATCCTGGACGCCGAGGGCGAGTTGACCGAGGCGGGCACCGCACTGCGCGCCGAGGTCGAGGACCGCACCGACCGGCTCGACCTCGCCCCGTACGAGCTGCTCGGCGCGGACGGCGTTGACCGGCTGACCGAACTGGCCCGGGGGTTCCTGATGACGGCGGTGGCGGCGGGCGCGTTCCCGGCCGACCTCTCCGGCAAGGGCTGACCGCCGATTGTGGGTGCCGCCTGCCACAATGGCGCCTCAAGCTCTGCGAGAAGGCGGTACGTGATCGTGACGACGTCCATCGAAGGCAGGATCGCCGAGGAACTCGGCGTACGGGAGCGGCAGGTGAAGGCCGCCGTCGAGCTGCTCGACGGCGGGTCGACCGTGCCGTTCATCGCGCGCTACCGCAAGGAAGCGACCGAGATGCTCGACGACGCCCAGCTGCGCACCCTGGAGGAGCGGCTGCGGTATCTGCGCGAGCTGGAGGACCGCCGCACGGCGGTCCTCGACTCCGTAGGCGAGCAGGGCAAGCTCACCGAGGAGCTGGAGCGGCAGATCCGCGCCGCCGACACCAAGGCGCGCCTGGAGGACATCTATCTGCCCTTCAAGCCCAAGCGGCGCACCAAGGCGCAGATCGCGCGCGAGGCGGGCCTCGAACCGCTGGCGCAGGGGCTGCTCACCGACCCGTCGGTGGACCCGCTCGCCGCCGCGGCCGCGTTCGTCGACGCGGACAAGGGCGTAGCGGACCCGGCGGCGGCCCTGGAGGGTGCTCGCTCCATCCTCACCGAGCAGTTCTCGGAGGACGCCGACCTGATCGGCGAGGTGCGCGAGCGCATGTGGACGAAGGGCCGCCTCGCGGCGAAGGTCCGCGCGGGCAAGGAGGAGGCGGGCGCCAAGTTCGCCGACTACTTCGACTTCACCGAGCCGTTCACGGCGCTGCCCTCGCACCGGGTCCTGGCGATGCTGCGCGGCGAGAAGGAGGACGTCCTCGACCTCGTCCTGGAGCCCGAGGAACCGTCGGAAGTCCCCGGCCCCTCCGCCTACGAGAACATGGTGGCGCGCCGTTTCGGCATCGCCGACCGGGGCCGGCCGGGCGACAAGTGGCTGGCGGACACCGTCCGTTGGGCGTGGCGCACCCGGATCCTGGTCCATCTCGGCATCGACCTGCGGCTGCGGCTGCGCACGGCCGCCGAGGACGAGGCGGTGCGGGTCTTCGCCTCGAACCTGCGCGACCTGCTGCTCGCCGCCCCGGCCGGGACGCGCGCGACGCTGGGGCTCGACCCCGGGTTCCGTACGGGCGTGAAGGTGGCCGTCGTGGACGCCACGGGCAAGGTCGTGGCGACGGACGTGATCTACCCGCACGTCCCGGCGAACAAGTGGGACGAGGCGCTCGCCAAGCTGGCGCGGCTCGCCGAGGAGCACGCGGTCGACCTGATCGCCATCGGCAACGGCACGGCGTCCCGCGAGACCGACAAGCTCGCCGGTGAACTGATCACCAAGCACCCCGAGCTGAAGCTCACCAAGGTGATGGTGTCGGAGGCGGGCGCTTCGGTGTACTCGGCGTCGGCCTTCGCCTCGCAGGAGCTGCCCGACATGGACGTGTCGCTGCGCGGCGCGGTCTCCATCGCCCGCCGCCTCCAGGACCCGCTCGCCGAGCTGGTGAAGATCGACCCCAAGTCGATCGGCGTCGGCCAGTACCAGCACGACCTCTCCGAGGTGAAGCTCTCGCGCTCGCTCGACGCGGTCGTGGAGGACTGTGTGAACGGGGTGGGCGTGGACGTCAACACCGCGTCCGCGCCGCTGCTCTCGCGCGTCTCGGGCATCGGCGCCGGGCTCGCCGAGAACATCGTGGCGCACCGCGACGCCAACGGCCCGTTCCGCTCCCGCAAGGCGCTCAAGGACGTGGCGCGGCTGGGCCCGAAGGCGTACGAGCAGTGCGCGGGCTTCCTGCGGATCCGCGGTGGCGACGACCCGCTGGACTCGTCCAGCGTGCACCCCGAGGCGTATCCGGTGGTGCGCCGGATGGTGAAGTCGACGGGGAGCGAGGTGGCGGCGCTCATCGGCAACACGGCGGTGCTGCGGTCGCTGCGGCCCGACACGTTCGTGGACGAGACGTTCGGTCTGCCGACCGTCACGGACATCCTGCGCGAGCTGGAGAAGCCCGGGCGCGACCCGCGGCCCGCCTTCAAGACGGCGACCTTCAAGGACGGCGTCGAGAAGATCGGCGACCTGGAGCAGGGGATGGTGCTGGAGGGCGTGGTGACGAACGTGGCGGCGTTCGGCGCGTTCATCGACATCGGGGTGCACCAGGACGGGCTCGCGCATGTGTCGGCACTGTCCAAGACGTTCGTGAAGGACCCCCGCGAGGTGGTCAAGCCGGGCGACATCGTCAAGGTGAAGGTCCTGGACGTGGATGTGCCGCGCAAGCGGATTTCGCTGACGCTGCGGCTGGATGACGAGGCGAACACGGGCGCCTCGGGCGGTGGGGCGAAGCGGGAGGAACGGGGTGGGCGGCCCCCGCAGCCGCGCCGGGGCGGCGGTGACCGCCGGGGTGGCGAGCGCGACCGCGACCGTGGTCGGCAGGCACCGGCGCCCGCGAACGGGGCGATGGCGGATGCGTTGCGCAAGGCGGGGCTGCTGGATGCGAAGGGGTCCGGGGGGCGCGGGAAGCGCTGACGCCGCTGTGGGCATGTCTGCCGCCAGGGCGCGCGGTACGGGGGCTGGGCGGGTGGAGCGGTGGCCCGGGGTCGGGTGCCGCTGTGCCCACCCTCCCCGAAGCTCTTGAGGAGCAGGGGGACCCCCATCGCCCCTGGCGGCACGCATGCCCACAGCTAGGTGGAGAGGGAGGGCAGGGCGCCCCGCCCCCAGGGCCTGTCCGGCGGATGTTGTCTGGGACGCGGGGTCCTGGCACGCCCTCCCCCAAGGCCTCAAGGGCCAGGGGGGACCTGGGACCCCAGTGGCGTTGTCGTAGGTTGCCGACTCCCCCAAGCTCTCGACTTCGTTCGAGCGGGGGGGGAGACCCCCATCGCGTCGACGCCCTCCTCCGCCTTGCAGCATTGGGGTCTCCCCTGCTCGAACGAAGTGGAGAGCTTGGGGAAGCACCAGGACCCCGCTCACCAGGACCGAAAGACGCAGACACCTCGCGGACGACCAGATCCCCCGGACAGGCCCCAGCCCTCCGGGGCCACCGGCCCGGTCGTGATCGGTTCCGCGTTGCGGCGGGTTTTGGCCCAGCCGTTGCGGGCCGCGGGCCATGCGGACGAAGGCGCGCGCCGAGCACGCGTACGGTGAGCGCGTGGACCGCGACCGCGACCGACTGCAGGCCGTTCCACGGAGCGGCCGTTGACGGCGACCACCGCCGCTCACGTAGCGCGGGCGCGTCCCGGGGCTCGCGGCACTGACCGGTCAGATCACTCCTCGGTGACCTTGCCGTCGGCGACCTCGATGCGCCGGGTGGTGTGCACCGCGTCCAGCATCCGGCGGTCGTGGGTGACCAGGAGCAGGGTGCCGGTGTACGAGTCGAGGGCGGACTCCAGCTGCTCGATCGCCGGGAGGTCGAGGTGGTTGGTCGGCTCGTCGAGGACGAGCAGGTTGACACCCCGGCCCTGGAGCAGCGCGAGCGCGGCCCGGGTGCGCTCGCCGGGCGAGAGCGAGGCGGCGGTGCGCAGTACGTGGTCGGCCCGCAGGCCGAACTTGGCGAGAAGTGTGCGCACCTCGGCCGGCTCGGTGTCGGGGACGGCCGCGCAGAACGCGTCGAGCAGGGACTCCTCGCCGACGAAGAGCCCCCGGGCCTGGTCGACCTCGCCGACGACGACGCCGGAGCCGAGCGTCGCCCGCCCCGCGTCGAGCGGGAGGCGGCCGAGCAGGGCGGCGAGCAGGGTGGACTTGCCCGCACCGTTGGCGCCGGTGATCGCCACGCGGTCGGCCCAGTCGATCTGGAGGGACGCGGGGCCGAAGGTGTAGTCGCCGCGCCGGATCTCGGCCTGGCTGAGGGTGGCGACGACCGCGCCCGAGCGCGGGGCGGACGCGATCTCCATACGGAGCTCCCACTCCTTGCGGGGCTCGTCGACGACGTCCAGGCGCTCGATCATGCGCTGGGTCTGGCGGGCCTTGGAGGCCTGCTTCTCGCTGGCGTCGCTGCGGAACTTCCGGCCGAGCTTGTCGTTGTCGCCGGCCTTGCGGCGGGCGTTCTTGACGCCCTTGTCCATCCAGCCGCGCTGCATCTGGGCCCGGCCCTCCAGGGCCGAGCGCTTGTCCGCGTACTCGTCGTAGTCCTCGCGGGCGTGCCTGCGGGCGGTCTCGCGCTCCTCCAGATACGCCTCGTAGCCGCCGCCGTAGAGCGTGATCTGCTGCTGGGCGAGGTCGAGTTCGAGCACCTTGGTGACGGTACGGGTGAGGAACTCGCGGTCGTGGCTGATCACGACCGTGCCCGCGCGCAGGCCCTTGACGAAGGACTCCAGGCGCTCCAGACCGTCCAGGTCGAGGTCGTTGGTGGGCTCGTCGAGCAGGAACACGTCGTACCGCGAGAGCAGCAGCGAGGCCAGTCCCGCGCGGGCGGCCTGGCCGCCGGAGAGGGCCGTCATCGGCTGGTCGAGGCCGATGGTGAGGCCGAGGGTGGCCGCCACCTCCTCGGCGCGCTCGTCCAGGTCGGCGCCGCCGAGGTCGAGCCAGCGCTCCAGGCTCTCCGCGTACGCGTCGTCGCTGCCGGGTGCTCCGTCGACCAGGGCCTGGGTGGCCGTGTCCATGGCCTCCTGGGCGGCGGCCACGCCGGTGCGGCGGGCGAGGAAGGCGCGGACGGTCTCGCCGGGGCGCCGGTCCGGCTCCTGCGGCAGGTGCCCCACGGTGGCGCCCGGCGGGGAGAGCCGCAGCTCGCCCTCCTCCGGTGTGTCGAGTCCGGCGAGCAGCCGGAGCAGGGAGGACTTCCCCGCCCCGTTCGCCCCGACGAGGCCGATGACGTCACCGGGGGCGACGACGAGGTCGAGCCCGGCGAAGAGCGTGCGGTCGCCGTGGCCGGCGGCGAGGTCCTTGGCGACGAGAGTGGCAGTCATGAGGACATAGATCCTACTGGGGTGTGCCGGCGCCGGCCGACGGGTATCGGCCGGGGCCCGGCCCTGCTGCTCGGCGGACCGGTTCCGCGCTCCGGTCCAGTGGACCGCTTCAGCGCACCACCGCCGTCGTGATCACCCCGCCCGTGGTGCGGGCCACCAGGAAGGACTCGCCGCGCAGGGCGCGCTCGTCCAGCGGGATGCGGTGCGGCCCCGGGTCGAGGACCGCGTCCAGGACTTCCTGGGTGTGGACGCGGTGCAGCCGGTCCAGGCGGTACGCGGTGAGCCGGACACGGCAGGTCGCGCCGACCGCGAGCCGGGCCTCGTCCGGGGAGGCGGAGAGGTAGGTGAGGCGGCGCTGGCCCGGCGGTGTGCGGTCCAGGGCCTGTTCCAGCTGGGCCACCAGGAGCGGGGTGATGGGGGCCAGACCCGTCACGTAGACGGGGTGCGCGTGGGCGCGCCCGAACGCGGCGCGCACCGCCGCGCGTTCGGCCTCCGGGATCGCGCGGCCGAAGGCGACCGCCCCGTAGGTGACGAGCTCCTGCGGGATCGCGTCGGTCACGTCGTGCGCGATGTCCGCGCCGATGCCGATCGAGCGCAGGGCCGCCGCGAGCTTGCCGAGGACGGTCGCGCGGGCCCCGATCAGCAGGACCCGGCGCCGGGGCGGCTCGTCGGAGAGCAGCCGCTCCAGGGCGGCTCTGTACTCCTCGGCGCGGAAGCGGAACGGCCCTATCCCGTGGTAGCCGTTGAGTTGCAGATCCGGCACGGGCCCGGTCTGCCAGGCGAAGTCGCGCCAGATGATGTCGCCGCCGGAGCGCTCGATGACGGCGGTGACCGCGCCGCACGCCAGGTCCTCGCACTCCGGGCAGGCGTAGACCACGTACCGCCCGTGGGCCAGCGGCGGTTCGGTCTCCAGGAGCAGGCTGCGCACCTGGGCGCCGAGGATGGCTGGCGGCACGTCCGCCGCGAGCGGTGAGACGGCGTCCAGGTCGGCGAGTTGGAGCAGCAGCGGCCGTCCGTCGACGACGAAGTCCATGAAGTCGCGGTGCAGCTGGGGAGAATGGGCCCCCGCGATATCGCCTGCCCGCATCGCGGGGGCGAGTCCGAAGGTCGCGTACGCGGCAGACATGTCCTGAGTATTCCCATCTGCGGCTGATCCGAGCACGACGTCACCCATTCCGCTACCGTCCCGCCATGAGCGAACAGATGATCGTGCTGGGTGGCGGAGTCATCGGTCTGACCACGGCGGTGGTCCTGGCGGAGTCGGGCCGCCAAGTGAGCGTGTGGAGCCGGGATCCGGTCGGGGAGACGACGTCGGCGGTGGCGGGGGCGCTGTGGTGGCCGTACCGCATCGAGCCCGCCGGGCTCGTCGGCGAGTGGGCGCTCGCCTCCTTGCGGGTGTACGAGGAGCTGGCCGCCGATCCCGGGCGGACCGGGGTGCGGCTCGTCCAGGGGCTGCAGTCGGGCATCCGGCTCTCCGAACTGGGGCCGTGGGCGGCCGAGGTGGACGGGCTGCGCCAGTCGGCGCAGGGGGTGCACGCCCGGATACCGCTGATCGACATGCCGGTGCACCTGGCCTGGCTGCGAGAGCGTCTGGAGGCGGCGGGCGGGACGGTGGAGAGGCGTGCGCTCGACGCTTCCCCAAGCTCTCAACTCCGTTCGACCAGGGGAGACCCCTACCCGGACGTGCCGGTCGTGGTCAACTGCACGGGCCTGGGCGCCCGTACGCTCGTGCCCGACCCCGGGATGCGGCCGGTGCGCGGCCAGCTGGTGGTCGTCGAGAACCCCGGGGTGACCGAGTGGTACACCTCCGTCGACCACTCCTCCAGCGCCACGACCTACTTCTTCCCCCAGCCCTACGGGCTGCTGCTCGGCGGCACCGCGCAGGACGACGACTGGGACCTCACCCCGGACCCGCGCGTCGCCGAGGAGATCGTGGCGCGGTGCGCGCTGGTGCGTCCCGAGATCGCCGGGGCGCGGGTGCTCGCCCACCGGGTGGGGCTGCGGCCGGTGCGGGACGCGGGGGTGCGGATCGAGGCCGAAACCACCGCGTCCGGCGGCCTGTTGGTGCACAACTACGGGCACGGCGGCGCCGGGGTCACCGTCGCCTGGGGGTGTGCGCGGGAGGCGGCCGCACTGGCCGCCTCCCGCACTCCCCTCCGGTGAGAACCCGTCTCAGCAGCGCCGTACGGGTTCGGCCGCCGTCAGCCCGTACTGCGCACGGGCGTCGAGCAGCAGGGGCACGAGCGCCCGCAGCGGCTGGCGCAGCGGGACGAACGCGCCGTCGCCGGACCGCCTCGCCCTGATGCCGTGCAGGGCGAGCCGGTCCTTCACCTCGGCGTACTGGGCGGCGGTGAGGCGGTAGCCGCACGGGGGCTCGGCGAGGGTCTGCGCGGGGGTGGCGGGCTCGTTGTCCGCGCCCCCGACGTAGACCGGCCCCCGGTCGCGGTATCCGGCCAGCCGGGCGGCCGAGGTCGCCGCCTCGATGCCGCGCCTGCGCTCCGCCGTGAAGCTCAGCAGCCCGCGCAGTCCGCTCAGCTGGGAGAACACCCGGCGCCGGTTGTTGAGCGCCGGGTCGGCCTTCTCGGCGTCGCTCGCCGCGTCTACGCGGCTCTCGATGAGCAGGCCCACGGCGTGTTTGACGCCCGCCGTGTTGCGCAGGATCCGCTCCTGGCCGTCGCCCGCGACCTGTTTGACCGGGTCGCCGGTGACGGGATCGGTCCAGATGCCGTAGGTGCCGGTGGAGAAGCCGTCCGCCCTGGCGGCCTCCCGTACGTACGCGCTCGACAGCGTCCGGGCCTCCTCGTGCACCGCCGGGGCGGTGTTGAGGTTGCGCGGCCACAGGTCGAACAGGTCCTTGTCGTAGTACTTGGGCGTGGACCCGTACTCGTGCAGGTCGTAGACGACGTCGGGCTGTTCGTCGCGCAGGACCGCCGCCACGGCCCGTGCCTCGGGCGTCCGCAGGGCGATGTGGTCGCGGTTGATGTCGATGCCGTCGGCGTTGACGCGGGTGTCGGCGGCCCGGCCGTCCGGGTTGGCGGTCGGTACGACGTAGAGCGTGGTGTGCGCCAGGAGCTGCCGGGTCTCCCGGTCCTTGGCGTAGGCGAGGTCGCGGACGGTGACCAGACAGGCCTCGCGGCCGGCCGGCTCGTCGCCGTGCTGGCTGCACACCAGCAGGACCCGGTTCGCGGTGTGCCCGCTGCCGACGCGGACGAGCTGGAGCGGGCGGCCCTGCGTGGTGGTGCCGATGCGCAGGACCGAGGCTTGGGTGCCGCCCTGGGCGAGGGCCGCCAGGAAGTCCTGCTCCTCGCGCTCACCGGTCCAGCGCGCCCCGGCGCTCACCTCGAAGCCGGTACGGGGCGGGCTCGCGGTCGCCCGCGCCGGGACCGTCACCAGGGGCACGGCGAGTGCGGCCCCGGTGACGCCGAGGAGCAGCGTGCGGCCTCTCATCGCGCCTCCGGGACCGGGCGGAGCAGGCGCGGCACCTCGACGCCGGCCGGGTGCGGGACCTGCGGCGCGAGGTGGTGCGGGGCGGCGGACGTGGCCCGCCGGAACGCCCCCGTACCGCCGAGGAGCGGCAGCTTCGCCGAGGTGCGGGCGAGGTCGAGGGTGAGGGTGGGGCGGCTCGCGGGCGGGTCGATGAGGTCCTTGTCGGTGCCCGCGACGATCAGCGCGAGGCGGTGGCCGGCCGGGACGACGTGGTCGGTGGCGTGCAGGTCGAGGGTGATCGTGTACGGCCTGCCCGGGGTGAGCGGCTGCCCGGTGCCGCCCGCGTAGTTGCCGAGGTCGGCCCAGCCGCGGCTGAACACGGTGTGGTCGACGGCCTTGGTGTCGGCCGACGTCACCTTGAAGCAGGCACTGTCCCCGGCCGTGCTCGCGCCCCAGCAGGTGCGGGTGGTGCCGGTGAGGATGCCCTCGCCGGCACCGCCGTAGTTGCGGACGGTGTCGGGGCCCAGGTCGACCAGGACCGCCGAGAGGTGGGCGCTGGTGGTGGTCGGGGTCGCGGTGACGGTCACCTTCGAGGAGCCGGACAGCCGCAGGTCGGAGCCGAGCGGCTGGGTCACGAACCCGGCCTTCTCCGGGGTGGACCGGTCCACGGCGGCGGACCAGCCCGCCTCGTCCAGCTGGGGGTCGTCGGTGAACGTCTCGGTCGCGCCGGCGGGCGCCGGGTCCAGGGCGAGGCGGCCGACGCCGGGCGCGGAGCCGGTGACCGGGCGCAGTACGGCGTCACGGGTGCCGGCCGGGGGCCAGGTGCGGTCGGTGGACCACTGGTCGGGGTGGCGCTCGATGTCGGCCATCGGCGCGCGCTCGATGCCGTTGTCGTAGCCGAGGAGGTAGTGGTCGAACCACTTGTGGAGGGTGGGGACCCAGTCGGCGCGGCGGTAGTCGAAGGGGTCGACGTGCCCGGTCTGGGAGAGCCAGATCTTGCGCTCGACGCCGTGCGCCGCCAGCGCGTCCCACCACTGGCCGAAGTTCTTGGTCCGTACGTTCAGGTCCTGCATGCCGTGCACCACGAACACGCTCGCCTTGACGTCGCCCGCGTCGGCCACATAGTCGCGCCCGCTCCACAGCGGCGTCCAGTCGCCGGTGCGCGGCGCCCCTTCGACCAGCTTCTGCTGTACGGCACCGCAGTGTGCCTGCGCCTGGGGGCTCTCCACCACGTTGGAGAGCCAGTCGGGCCCGGAGTCGTAGAGCGGGGCGCCCTTGGCGAAGTAGTAGTCGTACCAGGAGGATATGGCGCTGATCGGGACGATCGTCCTGAGGCCTTCGACGCCGGTGGCGGCCACGCCGTTGGCTATGGTGCCGTCCCAGCTCTTGCCGATCATTCCGGTGCGGCCGTTGGTCCAGCCCGCGCTCGCCCGCTGGCCGCCGGTCCGTGTGGTGTAGCCGCGGGCGCGGCCGCCCAGCCAGTCGACGACCGCTTTGGCGGACTGGATGTCGGAGGGTCCGCCGATGTCGACGCAGCCGTCCGAGCGATTGGTTCCGGCCAGGTCGACGCCGACGAAGGCGTAGCCGCGCGGCACGAAGTAGTTGTCGTAGAAGAGCGGCATCTGGACGACGTTGCCCTGCGGGTCATACGTCTTGAGCTGGCTCTCGTTGCCGCGCCCGCAGCAGGCGTAGTACGGCGAGGCGTCCATGATGACCGGAACCTTGCGGCCCTGGCTCGCGGGCTCGCGGGGGCGGACTATGTCGACGGCGACCCGGTCGCTTTTGCCGTCGCCGTCCTCGTCGAGCCGGGTGTCGACCCAGACGGATTCGCGTATCGCGTTCTCGTACGAGTAGACGGGCGTGCTTTCCTTGGCGCGGGCGGCCTGGGCGCCCGCCGGTGAGAGGAACAGGGCCGTCAGGGCGGCCGCGGCCGCCACTACGAGCAGGCGCGCCCAACGGGGCGACCGGAGCGATCTGAACCTTGTGCGGCTGGACCGCGCAGGAATCGGCATGGGCGGACGGTACTCCCGTCAACTCCCGTGCAAAAGGGGGCAGGCGCGGTCCAAAAGCGCTCCGGGACGATCAGGTCAACGTGTCGGCGCAATGGCGATCGTGTGACAGGAGGGGCCATGGACATGACCTGCCGGGCGGGGCTGAATAGGGTCCGAAGAGATCGTTCACCCCGACGACTTGGAGCACTCGTGCACCGCAAAATCCTCGCCCCGAGCGTGCTCGCCGCGTCCCTGCTGCTGGCGATCCCGGCATCCGCGACGGACTTCACACCGGGCGCCCCGGGTATCGGCGACCCCTACTACCCGAGCAGCGGCAACGGCGGTTACGACGTTTCCCACTACGACCTGAGACTGAAGTACCAGCCCGCCACCGACCTCCTGGAGGGCACAGCGACGATCCTGGCCACCACCACGCAGAACCTCTCCCGTTTCAACCTCGACTTCGGGCTCGCGGTGAGCGAGATCAGGGTCGACGGAACCAAGGCGAAGTACACCAGGTCCGGCACCCAGGAGCTGGAGATCACCCCGGCCGCGCCGCTGGCCAAGGGCAAGTCGGTCTCGGTGGTGGTGAAGTACGCGGGCAAGCCGTCCGAGCTCAGCGTCGACGGGTACACGGCCTGGCACCGCACCCCGGACGGCGGTGTGGCGGCGCAGGAGCCCGACTCGGCCGTGTGGTGGTTCCCGTCCAACGACCACCCGCTGGACAAGGCCACGTACGACGTGTCGGTGCTCGTGCCCGAAGGCACCCAGGCGATCAGCAACGGCACGCTCCAGTCGCAGAGTTCCGCGCGGGGCTGGACGCGGTACAACTGGCGCTCCAACAAGCCGCAGGCCACCTATCTGACGACGCTGGCGATCGGCAAGTTCGACATCACCACCGACACCACCGCGAGCGGCCTGCCGGTCATCAACGCGTACAGCAAGGACCTCGGCGACAACGACGGCGCGGCGCGCGCCAGCGTCGAGCGCACCAAGGAGGTCGCCGAGTGGCTGAGTGACCTCTACGGCCCGTACCCGTTCAACTCGGTCGGCGGCTATGTGCCGAACGTGACCACCGGCTTCGCCCTGGAGACCCAGACGCGGCCGTACTACAGCCCCAGGCAGTTCGCGAACGGCGCCAACGCCTCGGTGGTCGTCCACGAACTGGCCCACCAGTGGTACGGCGACAGCGTCTCGGTGGACGGCTGGAAGGACATCTGGAACAACGAGGGCTTCGCCCGCTACGCCCAGTGGCTCTGGTCGGAGAAGGAGGGCGAGGGCACCGCGCAGGAGCTCGCGGACTACGTGTACGCGCAGCACCCGGCCGACGACGCGTTCTGGAAGGTGAAGCCGGGCGACCCGGGCGCGGAGAACCAGTTCGACCTCGCCGTCTACGACCGGGGCGCGCTCGCCCTCCAGGCGCTGCGCAACGCGGTCGGCGACCAGAGCTTCTTCACGCTCCTCAAGGGCTGGCCGACGGCCCACCAGTACGGCAACGCCAAGGTGGGCGACTTCGTGCAGTACGCCGAGAAGATCTCCGGCAAGCCGCTCGCCGGGCTCTTCGACACCTGGCTGTACCAGCCCGTCAAGCCGGCCGCCCCGGCCGAGAAGAAGGCGAAGCTGGTGGCCGGTCCGGCCGCTGCGCCGGCGGCGCAGCCGAAGTCCTGGAAGAAGATCGCGGCGACCAACGAGATCCACGACCACCGCTGAGCGCTCCGCTGGAGATGTGGTGATTCGACTGCGGGCTGTCTGTGGCCGGTCGCGCAGTTCCCCGCGCCCCTTGGGGGCGCGGGGTCCGCAGTCGGAGATCATGCACCTCCAGCGAAGCGCGCAGCCTCGCATACGCTGTACGTGGCACACCGCCACCGCCGCCGCGCACGAGGAGCACCCGCCTTGACCGTGCAGCACTCCGGGTCCCGCCCCACACTGGAAGCCGTCGCCGCGCGCGCCGGCGTCTCGCGGGCCACGGCCTCCCGGGTCGTCAACGGCGGCGCGGGGGTGCGGCCACCGCTCGTCGACAAGGTGCGCCAGGCGGTCGAGGAGCTTGGTTACATCCCCAACCACGCGGCCCGGACCCTGGTCACCCGCCGCACCGGCGCCGTCGCCGTGATCATCGCCGAGCCGGAGATCAGGATCTTCTCCGACCCGTTCTTCTCGCAGCAGGTCCGGGGCATCAGCAAAGAACTCACCGCGCAGGACACGCAGTTGGTGCTGCTCCTGGTGGAGGAGCCGGGCGACTACGACCGGGTCGCGCGCTACCTGGCGGGCGGCCACGTCGACGGCGCGCTCGCCTTCTCGCTGCACACCGACGACCCGCTGCCCGCGATCGCCCGCAGGACGGGGATGCCGACGGTGTACGGGGGCCGCCCGAGCTGGCCGACGGCACCGGGCGACCGGCCCGTCCCGTACGTGGACGCCGACAACCGGGGCGGCGCCCGGGAGGCCGTACGCCATCTGCTCTCGCTCGGCCGTACCCGTATCGCCCATATCGCGGGCCCGCGCGACCAGACGTCGGCGACGGACCGGCTCGACGGGTACCACGACGTCCTGCCCGGCGCCGATCCGGAGCTGATCGCGGGCGGCGCCTTCACCGAGGAGAGCGGAGCCCGTGCGATGGCCCGGCTGCTGGAGCGACGCCCGGACCTGGACGCGGTGTTCGCCGCGAACGACCTGATGGCGTCGGGCGCCCTGCGGGTGCTGCGCGAACGCGGGCGCCGGGTGCCCGAGGACGTGGCCCTGGTCGGCTTCGACGACATGCGCGGGGTCGCCGAGACGACCGACCCTCCGCTGACCACGGTCCGCCAGGACATAGAGGGCATGGGCCGGCTGATGGCCCGGCTGCTGCTGAGGGGCCTGGCCGAGGGCCCGGCCAACACTCCGACGTCGGTGATCACGGAGACGGCGCTGGTGCACCGGGCTTCGGCCTGAGGGAAGTGGCCGGAGGCTTCGGTCAGCGCCTGAACCGCGCCCTCGCCTCCCGGGCGAGCGGCAGGTAGCGCAGCCGCTCGGGCAGTACGGGCACGACGGCCCGCACCACGCGGCCGAACCGGCGCAGCTTCCGCTCCTGCGCGTCGGTCCACTCCAGGCCCAGCGCCTCGCGCGCGTCCGGCGGCAGGAACCCGACGGTCACGAACCGCCGGAAGCGGGCCATGGGCGGCAGGAGCACCGGCCAGAACAGCCGGAGCAGCAGCCGGACGGGCAGCGGGCCCCGGTCGGGCGCCGGGACCTTCGCGTCGACGGATATCAGCTCCTCGACGACCGCGTTCGAGTCGATCTCGGCGCCCAGCATCTTGCGGTAGTACGGCCAGAACTCCTCGATGGTCTGCGGCATGTCCCGGTCGTGGATGCCCAGGACGCGCCCCACCTGGAGCCACTCCGCGTACATCTGCCGCTCCTGGGCCTCGGTGAGGGGGCGGTTCAGATACTTCTGGGAGTGGGCGAAGACGGGGTAGCCGGTGGCGTGCACCCAGGCGTAGTTCGCCGGGGTCAGCGCGTGGTAGCGGCGGCCCCGGGTGTCGGTGCCCTGGATGGTCCGGTGCAGCCGGCGCAGCCGCCGCCCCTCCTCGACGGCCGCCTCGCCGCCGTACACCCAGAGCTGGAGGGAGCGCAGGGAGCGCTCGCCGCGCCCCCAGGGGTCGGTCCGGAACACGGAGTGCTCGTCGACCCCGGCGCCGACGGCCGGGTGCGCGACCTGGAGGGTGAGTGCGGCGGGCAGCGTGAGCAGCATCCGCGCGTCACCGGCGAGGCTCCACAGGACGCCGCCGGGCGGAGGCGGGACGGGGTCGGACGGCGTACGGCTTTCGATCACGTATCCAGACTTACCAGATGACAGATGACACAATTCCCCCTCTGTCATCCCTTGGCCGACAGATCACTTCTGCCGACAGGCGTCCCCTGGATGCCCTCTCGCACCTCACGTCTCCGCGCAAGATCGCCCGCTCGTAGGGCCCCGGCAAGAAATGCGCCACCGGACGGTTACCCCGAAGTAACTGTGGCTGGTTTGATGTGCCCGCCAGTCCAACCCCCCACTCCACCCACGGGAGTTCCAGTGCCGCACTCCGCGCTTCGCCGTGTCCCCGGCGCGGCCCTCGCCACCGCGCTCGCCGCCGCCACGCTGGCCGCCGCCACCCCTTCGGCATCGGCCGCCACAGCTGCGGCGGACGCGCCCCGGCTCAAGGTCCTGACCTACAACACGTTCATGATGAGCACCGATCTGTACCCGAACTGGGGCCAGGAGCACCGCGCCCAGGCGATACCCGCCGCGTCCTTCTTCCAGGGCAACGACGTCGTCGTCCTCCAGGAGGCGTTCGACAACTCCACGTCGGACGCGCTGAAGCGGAACGCCGCCGCCCAGTACCCGTACCAGACGCCGGTCGTCGGCCGGAGCAAGGACGGCTGGGACGCGACGAGCGGCTCGTACTCCTCGACCACCCCCGAGGACGGCGGCGTCGCCGTGCTCAGCAAGTGGCCGATCCTGCGCAAGGAGCAGGTGATCTTCAAGGACGCCTGCGGCGCCGACTGGTGGTCCGACAAGGGCATCGCGTACGTCGTGCTCAATGTCAACGGCACCAAGGTGCACGTCGTCGGCACGCATCTGCAGTCCACCGACTCCGGGTGCGGTGCGGGCGAGGCCGCCAAGGACCGCTCCCTCCAGCTCAAGGCGGTCAAGTCGTTCCTCGACGCCAAGAACATCCCGGCGAACGAGGAGGTCATGCTCGCCGGTGACCTCAACGTCGACTCGCACAGCTCCGAGTACGCCTCGATGCTCACCGACGGCGGCCTGGTCGCGGCGGACTCGCGCACCGGCCACACGTACTCGTTCGACACCGTCGACAACTCGATCGCCACCTACCGCTACCCCGGTGAGGCGCGCGAGGACCTCGACTACGTGCTGCACTACCAGGGGCACGCGCGTCCCTCCGGCTGGAACAACAACGTCGTCAAGGAGCAGTCGGCGCCCTGGACGGTGAGCAGCTGGGGCAAGAGCTACACGTACACCAACCTCTCCGACCACTACCCGCTGGTCGCGGGCGGCTGAGCCGGCCGGGGCGGTCCGTTCCCCAGGTGGGTGACAACAGTGGTGAGACAGCAATACTGTTGCGTCGCAGTCCGCGCACCCGGGAAACGAGGCACCGCCATGGCGACGGAGACCGAGGAGCCGACCCTGACGGTCGACGAACTGGCCGCGCGGGCCGGGGTCACCGTCCGCACCATCCGTTTCTACAGCACGCGCGGCCTGCTGCCGCCGCCCGCGATCGGGCCGCGCCGCGTCGGCCACTACGGTCCGGCGCACCTGTCCCGGCTCGCGCTGATCGAGGAGTTGCAGCATCACGGGATGACGCTGGCCGCGATCGAGCGTTATCTGGAGCAGCTGCCGCCCGACCTCAGCGCGCACGACCTGGCCATCCACCGCGCCGTGGTCGCCTCCTGGGCCCCGGACGCGGCCGAGGAGGCGACCCGGGCCGAGCTGGAGCGGCGGGCCGGGCGGGCGCTGTCCGACACGGACCTCGACCGGCTGGCCGCGATGAGCGTCCTTGAGCGGACCGAGGGGAAGACCGACGCGTTCCTGGTCGACCCGGGCCTGCTCGCGCTCGGGGTGCAGCTCCTGGACGTGCCGATCGCGCACGAGACGATCCTGGCGGCGCGGACCGTACTGCTGGAACACACCCGCTCGGCCGCGCACGAGCTGACGCGGCTGTTCCGGGACGAGGTGTGGAACCCGTACCGGGAGCGGGAGTCGGACCCCGACCATGTGGCGGCGATGCGGTCGCTGTCGGCGCATATGCAGCCCATGGTGGTGCAGGCGCTGGTCACGGCGTTCCAGCGCTCGCTCAAGGAGGAGCTGCGGGCGGCGTTCCGCGCGGAAGCGGAATAGCCGGAACGAGGGGACCCGGGGGGGGCGAGGGGCCGGGAACGCCGTCCCCGGCCCCTCGCCCCTCGCTTACGCGTCGGCGAACTTCTCGCCCTTCTCCGCCTTCTCCACGAGCAGCGCGGGCGGCAGGAACCGGTCGCCGTAGCGCTCGGCCAGTTCGCGGGCACGGGCCACGAAGCCCGGCAGACCGCCCTCGTAGCCGTTGATGTACTGCATCACGCCGCCCGTCCAGGCCGGGAAGCCGATGCCCATGATGGAGCCGATGTTGGCGTCGGCGACCGAGGTGAGCACGCCCTCCTCGAAGAGGCGGACGGTGTCGAGGGACTCCGCGAAGAGCATCCGCTCCTTCATGTCCTCGAAGGGGACCTCCGCGCCCGGCTTGCCGAAGTGCTCGCGCAGCCCCGGCCAGAGGCGGACGCGCTTGCCGTCGCCGTCGTACTCGTAGAAGCCCGCGCCGCCGCTGCGGCCGGTGCGGCCGAACTCGTCGACCATGCGGTCGATGACCGCGTCCGCCGGGTGGCCGGGCCAGACGCCGCCGGCCTCCTCGACCGCCCGCCGCGTCTCGTCGCGGATCTTGCGGGGCAGGGTGAGGGTCAGCTCGTCCATCAGCGAGAGCACCTTGGCGGGGTAGCCCGCCTGGGCCGCCGCCTGCTCGATCGACGCGGGCTCGACGCCCTCGCCGAGCATCGCGACGCCCTCGTTGATGAACTGGCCGATGACCCGCGAGGTGAAGAAGCCGCGCGAGTCGTTGACCACGATCGGGGTCTTCCTGATCTGGCGGACCAGGTCGAAGGCGCGGGCCAGCGCCTCCTCGCCGGTGCGCTCGCCCTTGATGATCTCGACGAGCGGCATCTTGTCCACGGGCGAGAAGAAGTGCAGCCCGATGAAGTCCTCCTGGCGCGAGACGCCCTCGGCCAGGCCGGTGATCGGCAGGGTCGAGGTGTTGGAGCAGAGCAGCGCGTCCGGCTCGACGATGTCCTGGATCTCCTGGAACACCTTGTGCTTGAGCTCGGTGCTCTCGAAGACGGCCTCGATGACCGCGTCGCAGCCCGCCAGGTCCTGCGGGGCGGCGGTGGGGGTGATCCGGGCGAGCAGCTCGTCGCGCTCGGCCTCGGTGGTGCGGCCCCGGGAGAGCGCCTTGGCGAGGAGCTTCTCGGAGTACGCCTTGCCCTTCCGCGCGGCCTCCGGCGAGACGTCCTTGAGGACGACCTCGATGCCGGCCCGGGCGCACGAGTACGCGATGCCCGCGCCCATCATGCCGGCGCCGAGGACGGCGACCTTGCGGACCGGGCGCTCCTCGATGCCCTTGGGGCGGTTGGCGCCGGAGTTGACGGCCTGGAGGTCGAAGAAGAACGCCTGGATCATGTTCTTCGCGGTCTGCCCGGTGACCAGCTCGGTGAAGTAGCGGGCCTCGATGGTCAGCGCGGTCTCGAAGTCGACCTGGGAGCCCTCGACGGCGGCCGCGAGAATGTTGCGCGGAGCCGGGTAGGGGGCGCCGTTCAGCTGCTTCTTCAGGTTGGCCGGGAAGGCGGGCAGGTTGGCGGCGAACTTGGGGTTCGACGGGGTGCCGCCCGGGATCCGGTAGCCCGGGGCGTCCCAGGGCTGCTGGGACTCGGGGTGGGCGTCGATGAAGGCGCGGGCCTTGGCGAGCATCTCCTCGGGCGTCGCCACGACCTCGTGCACCAGGCCGTTCTCCAGCGCCCGCTGCGGGGAGTACTGGGTGCCCTGGAGCAGCACCTTGAGGAGCGCGTCCGCGATGCCCATCAGCCGTACGGTACGGGTCACGCCGCCGCCCGCCGGGAGCAGACCGAGCGTCACCTCGGGCAGGCCGATCTTGGAGCCGGGGGCGTCGAGCGCGACGCGGTGGTGGCTGGCGAGCGCGATCTCGTAACCGCCGCCGAGCGCGGCGCCGTTGATGGCGGCGACGACCGGCTTGCCCAGGGTCTCGATGCGGCGCAGCGAGTTCTTGATGGCGGTGCCGGTGTCGAAGGCCTGCTGGGCGTTCTCCGGGCCGACCTGGATCATGTCCTTGAGGTCGCCGCCCGCGAAGAAGGTCTTCTTGGCGGAGGTGTAGACGATGCCCCGGATGGAGTCCTTCTCGGCCTCGGCGCGGTCGGCGATCGCCGCGATGGAGTCCTTGAAGGCCTGGTTCATCGTGTTGGCGGACTGGTTGGGGTCGTCGAGTACGAGGGTGACGACGCCGGTCTCGTCCTGTTCCCAGCGGATGGTGGTGCTCTCGGTCATTGCTGCTGCTCCGTAACGGGGTTGGCCGGGAAGAGGACGGTCAGAGACGCTCGACGACGGTGGCGATGCCCATCCCGCCGCCCACGCACAGCGTGGCGAGGCCGTAGCGCTGGTCGCGGCGCTCCAGCTCGTCGACGAGCGTGCCGAGGATCATCGCGCCGGTGGCGCCCAGCGGGTGGCCCAGGGCGATGGCGCCGCCATTGACGTTGATCTTGTCGAGCGAGAGGCCCATGTCCCGGGCGAAGCGCAGCACCACTCCGGCGAACGCCTCGTTGATCTCGACGAGGTCGATGTCGTCGATGGTGAGTCCTGCCTTGGCGAGCGCCTTGCGGGTGGCGGGGGCGGGGCCGGTGAGCATGATGGTCGGCTCGGAGCCGGAGACGGCCGCCGAGACGATACGGGCGCGCGGGGTGAGGCCGTAGCGCTCGCCGACCTCGCGCGAGCCGATGGCGACCAGGGCTGCGCCGTCGACGATGCCGGAGGAGTTGCCCGCGTGGTGGACGTGGTCGATCTTCTCCACCCAGTGGTACTTCTGGAGCGCCACCGCGTCGAAGCCGCCCATGTCCCCGATGGCGGCGAACGACGGCTTCAGGGACGCGAGCGAGTCGGCGGTGGTGCCGGGGCGCATGTGCTCGTCGTGGTCGAGGACGACCAGGCCGTTGCGGTCCTTGACGGGGACGACGGACCGGGCGAAGCGGCCGTCCTTCCAGGCCTCGGCGGCCCGCTCCTGGGAGAGCGCCGCGTACTCGTCGACGTCGCGCCGCGAGAAGCCCTCGATCGTGGCGATGAGGTCGGCGCCGATGCCCTGCGGGGCGAAGTTGGTGTCGAAGTTGGTCATCGGGTCGGCGAACCAGGCGCCGCCGTCCGAGGCCATCGGCACCCGCGACATCGACTCGACGCCGCCCGCGAGCACCAGGTCCTCCCAGCCCGAACGGACCTTGGCGGCGGCCAGGTTGACCGCCTCAAGGCCCGAGGCACAGAAGCGGTTCTCCTGGACTCCGGCGACGGTGTCCGGCAGCCCGGCGGCGATCGCCGCGATCCGGGCGATGTCGGAGCCCTGGTCCCCGACCGGGCCGACCACGCCGAGGACGATGTCGTCGATCGCCGCCGGGTCGAGGCCGGGGAAGCGCCCGCGGATCTCGTGGATCAGCCCGACGACGAGGTCGATCGGCTTGGTGCCGTGCAGGGAGCCGTTGGCCTTGCCCCGGCCGCGCGGGGTGCGGATCGCGTCGTACACATACGCTTCGGTGCTCACTGAAAAGCCTTTCAAGGAGGGTTAGCCGAGCAGGGAACGACCGATGATCTCCTTCATGATCTCGGTGGTCCCGCCGTAGATGGTCTGGATGCGTCCGTCCGTGAAAGCCCTGGCGACGCGGTACTCGGTCATATAGCCGTAGCCGCCGTGCAGTTGCAGACAGCGGTCGGCGGCGCGCTTCTGGAGCTCGGTGGCCCACCACTTGGCCATCGAGGCGTGCACGGCGTCGAGTTCCCCGTTCGAGTGATCCACGATGCAGCGGTCGATGAACGAACGGGTGACGGCGCACTCGGTGGCCATCTCGGCGATCTCGAAGCGGATGTGCTGCTTGGTGGCCAGCGGCCGCCCGAAGGCCTCGCGTTCCTTCACGTACTGCGTGGTGATCTCCAGCAGGTGTTCGGCGGCGGCGATCCCGGCGACGGCGATGGCGATGCGCTCCTGCGCCAGGTTCGTCATCAGGTGGACGAAGGCGCCGTTGAGTTCGCCGAGGAGGTTCTCCTTGGGAACCCGTACGTCGTTGAAGAACAGCTCGGCCGTGTCCTGGGACTTCTGGCCGATCTTGTCGAGGTTGCGGCCGCGCTCGAAGCCTTCCGTGCCCCGCTCGACGACCAGCAGGGAGAGCCCGTGGGCGCCGCCCTCGGGGGTGGTCCTGGCGACGACGATCACCAGGTCCGCGAGGATGCCGTTGGAGATGAAGGTCTTGGAGCCGTTGAGCAGCCAGTGGTCGCCCTTGTCCTCGGCGTGCGTGGCGATGCCCTGGAGGTCGGATCCGGCGCCGGGCTCGGTCATGGCGATCGCCGTGATCAGGGAGCCGTCGCAGAAGCCCGGCAGCCAGCGCCGCTTCTGCTCCTCCGTGGCCAGCCCGGTCAGGTACGGCCCGATGATGTCGTTGTGCAGCCCGAGCGCGAGGCCCGCGGCGCCGGCCCGGGTGAACTCCTCGGCGAGGACCACGCCGTAGCGGAAGTCGGCGTTGCCGCCGCCCCCGTACTCCTCGTCCACCGCGAGGCCGAGCAGCCCCTGGCGCCCGGCGGCCAGCCAGGCCTCGCGCGAGACGATGCCGTCCTTCTCCCACTGCTCGTAGTGCGGCAGGACCTCCTTGGCGAGGAAGGTGCGGACGGTCTCGCGGAAGGCGTCGTGCTCGGCGGTGAAGATCTGCCGCTTCAACGGTCGTTCTCCTCTGTGGACTTGGCGCTCCCGGCCGCGGCGAGCTCCGGCACGCCCCAGTCGCGGGCGACCTCGGCGGTGTCGGCGCCGGGCAGGGCGGGCGGACGGCGGACCGAGCCGGGGGTGGCCGAGAACCGGGGCGCGGGCGCCGGCTGGGTGAGGCCGCCGTGCTCGACGAAGGTGGCGCGGGCGGCCAGATGGGGGTGGCCGGGCGCCTCGCGGAGCGAGAGCACGGGCGCCACGCACGCGTCCGACCCCTCGAAGACGGCCGTCCACTCGTCGCGCGTACGGGTGCGGAACCGCTCGGTGATGGCGGTGCGCAGCTCGTCCCAGCGGGCCGGGTCCTTACGGGCCGGGGCTACCGCGTCGAGCCCCAGGAGGCGGATGAACTCGTCGTAGAACTGCTGCTCAAGCGAGCCGACGGCCATGTACTCGCCGTCGGAGGTCTCGTAGGTGCCGTAGAACGGGCAGCCGCCGTCGAGCAGGTTGGCGCCGCGCCGGTCCTGCCAGCCGCCGGCCGCCAGCATTCCGTGGATCATGGTGGCGAGGTGCGCGGCGCCGTCCACGATCGCGGCGTCCACGACCTGCCCCTCCCCCGTCGTCCGGGCGTGCTGGAGGGCGGCGAGGACGCCGACGACGAGGTAGAGCGAGCCGCCCGCGTAGTCACCGACGAGGTTGGCGGGGACGGTCGGGCCCTCGTCCGGCTTGCCGATCATGCCGAGGGTGCCGGTGACGGCGATGTACGCGATGTCGTGTCCGGCGCGGGCCGCGAGCGGGCCGTCCTGGCCCCAGCCGGTCATCCGTCCGTAGACCAGCTTCGGGTTGCGGGCCAGGCACTCGCCGGGCCCGACGCCGAGTCGCTCGGCGACGCCGGGGCGGTAGCCCTCGACGAGGATGTCGGCCCGTTCGACCAGGTCGAGGACGCGGCGGGGGCCGTCCTCGGACTTCAGGTCGATCAGCACGGAGCGCTTGTTGCGGTTGGTCAGGTCGTACGCGGGGTCGACGGCCAGGCCCGCGCCGCCGGGGCGGTCGACCCTGACCACATCGGCGCCGAGGTCGGCCAGGAGCATCGCGGCGAACGGGCCGGGCCCGATCCCCGCCAGCTCGACCACGCGCACCCCGGTGAGCGGGCCGTTCCCTGAACCTGTCATCGAGCCCCCAGCACTGTGACACAACTGATGTAACACCAGTGATGCTAAGAACACGTTCCACTTCGCACAAGCCCCTTGCGAGAGCAAGCGCTTGGTTTTTAGCGAGTGGTCCTCCAGTGTTCCACCGGCCCGGCTCAGTCGGCGTCGAGCTCCGCGATCAGCTTCTTCGTGGCGATCGTCCGATAGCTCTCCTCCACCCACTCACACAGCAGATCCGCCCTCGGCGCGCCCTTCTCGGCCAGCGGCACCTGCACCCATCCCGACCTGCCCAGGCCGTACCCGGACGGCTGGGCGCCCGGCGAGGTCAGGGCGTGCGCGTGCGTGGCCTCGTCCGTCAGCTTGACGCCCATGCCCAGCGGGTAACTGCCGTCACCGACGCCGAGGAAAACGAAGATCTTCTTGTTGACCTTGACCACGGTCTCGCCCCAGGGGTACTCCTCGACGGCCCCCGGCAGGCCCAGGGCGAACGCCCGCACCTTCTCCCTTTTCGCCAGCGCGGCCTTCGGCGGTGCTCCCATGTCCGTCCTCCTCGATCACCCGCGACACCGCTTCTCACGCTAGGGTCTGTCCGGCGGATTCGGTCGGCTTCGGCCCCGGCGCGTTTTCGGTGCGCGTGCCGACCGGATGCACCGGCCAGGCCCTCGCCTCAGCCACCGGCAACGGCGCGGGAGCGCGACCGGGGCAGAAGCGGAGGAAATTCCCTTGGAACGGTCGCAACGGGCAGAGCGGTCGGCGGAGCAGCAGGCGCGGCGGGCGGCGAGGCCGTACGACATCGTGCTGTTCGGGGCCACGGGCTTCGTGGGCACCCTCACGGCGGAGTATCTGGCCGCGCACGCGCCCCAGGGGTGCCGCTGGGCGCTGGCCGGGCGGTCGGCCGCCAAACTGGAGCGGCTGCGCGAGAAGCTGGCCGCGATCGACCCGGCGTGCGCCTCGCTCCCCCTGATCACCGCGGACTCGGCCGACCCCGAGTCGCTGCGCGCGCTCGCCGAGTCCGCCCGCGTGGTGGCCACCACGGTCGGCCCGTACGTCTGGTACGGCGAGGGCCTGGTCGCCGCGTGCGCCGAGGCGGGGACCGACTACCTCGATCTGACCGGCGAGCCGGAGTTCGTGGACACGATGTACGTACGCCACGACGCGCGGGCCAGGGAGACCGGCGCGCGCCTGGTGCACGCCTGCGGCTTCGACTCGGTTCCGTGCGACCTGGGTGTGTACTACACGGTCCAGCAGCTGCCCGAGGGCGTACCGCTGCGCGTGGACGGCTTCGTACGCTCCAACGCGACGTTCTCCGGCGGCACCCTGGCCTCCGCGCTCACCGCGATGGGGCGCGGCCCGCAGCAGCTGCGGGCGGCCCGGGAGCGGCGGCTGCACGAGCCCCGGCTCGTCGGGCGCCGGGCCCGTGCCCCGCTGGGCACACCGCACTTCAGCCGCGAGACCGGCGCCTGGGCGCTGCCGCTGCCGGTCCTCGACCCGATGGTGGTGGCCCGCTCGGCCTCGGCGAGCGCCCGCTACGGTCCCGACTTCCGCTACCGCCACTACGCGGCCGTGCGGCGGCTGCCGCTGGCGCTCGGCGCGCTGGCCGGGGCGGGCGCGGCGTTCGGCGTGGCCCAACTGCCCGCCGCGCGGCGGTGGCTGATCAACCGTTACGAGCCGGGCAGCGGCCCCGACCAGGAGCGCCGCGACCGCAGCTGGTTCTCGCTGCGCTTCGTCGGCGAGGGCGGCGGGCGCCGGGTGTTCACCGAGGTCTCGGGCGGCGACCCGGGGTACGGCGAGACCGCGAAGATCCTCGCGGAGGGTGCGCTGAGCCTGGCGTTCGACGAACTGCCACAGGTGGCTGGGCAGTTGACGACCGTGACGGCGATGGGCGATGCCCTTCTGGACCGGATCCAGAAGGCGGGGATCCGGTTTCGGGTGGCCGACGCGCGCTAGGCGCTCCGCTGGGGGCGCTGGATTTCGACCGCGGGCCGTCTGCGGCTCGTCGCTCCCCCAAGTTCTCGGCTTCGCTCGAACAGGAGGCACCCCCATCGCGGCGGAGCCGCACCATGACACAGCCCCGCGCCCCTTACGGGGCGCTACACCAGCCGCAGCGCCGTACGCAATGCCTCCCGGCACAGGGAGTCCGCCCTGCGGGTCGACTCCGGGAGGCGGTAGCTCGGGGTCAAGCGCAGGACGTGGGCGCACGCGTTGTCCAGGCTCACCCGGTGGCCCACGGACACGAACACCGGCTTGACGGCGTCCTGGGTGCGCAGCGCCCGGCCGACCTCCTCGCCCTGCCCGGCCACCAGCGCCGAGGCCTCGCCGCGCCGGGTGCCCGGCTGCTCGTACGCGAAGGTGAACGGGTTCTTGGCGACGCCGATCACCGCGAGCCCGGTGAGGACGCCGAGGTGGGAGGCGAGGCCGAAGCGGCGCGGGTGGGCGAGCCCGTACCCGTCGCACACCACCAGGCCCGGGTCGGAGGTCAGCGCGCCGAGGGCCGCCATGATCGTGGGGATCTCGCGGAAGGCGAGCAGCCCGGGCACGTACGGGAAGGCGACCCGGCCGACGGCGGTGGACTCCTCGACGACCTCCAGGGTGGCCGCGTCCAGGACGACGGCGGCCGCAGCGACGACATCCCGCTCGTCGTCGTACGCCACGTCCACGCCCGTGACCAGCCCGGTGCCGGGGGGCGGGCCGGGCTCGTCGAGCACGACCCGGCCGCGCAGTTCGTCCTGCACGGCCAGCGCCCGCGCCTCGTCGGCGGGCCAGCCCTCGGGGATGTCTGTGAGCGTCACCATGCCCCTCACCCTAGACGCGGGCCGGAGTAGCCTGACGATCATGTTCATACTGGACCTGACCTACACCGCCCCCATCGAGCGCGTCGACGACCTGCTCGCCGAGCACGTCCTCTGGCTGAACGGGCAGTACGAGGCCGGAGTGTTCATCGCCTCCGGCCGCAAGGAGCCCCGCGAGGGCGGGATCATCCTGGCCGTCGGGGACGACCGCGCGGCGATCGAGAAGATCACGGCGACCGACCCCTTCAGCGTCAACGGCGTCTGCGCCTACCGGATCACCGAGTTCTACGCGACCAAGGTCGCCCCCGAACTGGCCTCATTGCAGCAGGAGCTGCCCGCCTAGGACCTGTCCGGCGGATCTGGTCGCCCGCGAGGTGCCTGCGCCTTTCGGTCCTGGTGAGCGGGGTCCTGGTGCTTCCCCAAGCTCTCCACTTCGTTCGAGCAGGGGAGACCCCAATGCCGCAAGGCGGAGGAGGGCGTCGACGCGATGGGGGTCCCCCCTGGCCCTTGAGGCCTTGGGGCAGGGCGCGCCAGGACCCCGCGTCCCGGACAAGATCCGCCGGACAGGCCCTAGCGAGCCAGCCTGGCCACCCGGCCCTTCTCGCCCGCCGCCCAGCAGCCGCGGTCCGGCGCGCAGTCCACGGTGTCGTACGAGCCGGTGTCGACGGTCCGCCAGGTGCGGCCGCCGTCGGTGGTGGCGTCGGTGCCGGTGGGGCCCACCGCGAGGGCGGCCGACCGGCTGTGCGGCAGCCAGGCGACGCCGGAGCGGTAGGCCGCGACCGGGGCCGCCGCCGGGAGCCAGCTGCGGCCGCCGTTCCCGGTGACCTCGGACGCCCGGGGCGAGGCCTGTCCGGCCCGGTAGTCGCCGCCGACCGCGATCCCGTGCGTACGGTCGCGGAAGGCGAGCCCGAAGACGCCGCGCGCCGGGTCCCCGGCCGGGACCGTCGACGCGGTCGCCGTCCAGGTCAGACCACGGTCGGCGGAGTGCAGGACGCGCGCGGTGGCGGCGCCGCCGGTGGCCAGCCACACGTCGTGCGGCCCGGAGCTCACCAGGCACTGTCCGCTCGCCGCGAAGGAGGCCTCGCCGGGCTGCGCGTCGGGCATCCCGGTATTCGGCAGCACCTTCCAGGAGCGGCCGCCGTCGGCGGTGGACAGGATGCGGTACCTGCCGTCGACCGGGTCGCTCACCGCCAGGCCGTGGCGGTGGTCGAAGAAGGTGAGGCAGTCGTAGAACGCCTTGGGGTCGGGGTTGCGGAACGACTCCTTCCAGGTGGCGCCGCCGTCCTCGGTCCGGTAGACGCGGGACGCCTCGCCCTCGCCGATGGCGAGCACCACGGCCCGCTGCCGGTCGAAGGCCTGCACGTCGCGGAACTCCAGCCCACCCGCGCCCGGAGGCGAGACATCGCGCCAGCTGCGCCCGCCGTCGGTGGTCCGCAGCACCGTGCCCTTCGTGCCGGCCACCCACGCGGTGGTCCGGCTGACCGCCGCGAGGCCGCGGAACCGCGCGTCCGTACCGGTCTGCCTCGGCTGCCAGGCCGGTGCCGGGCGGCCGTCGCCGTGATGCTCGCCGTGGCCGTGCGCCTGGGCCGGTGCGGTCAGCGCGGCCGCCAGCGCCACCCCGCCCAGCCCCACCGACAGCATGCGTCTCGTCTTCCCCATGGGCTTCATGGCGCTGGAAGTTAGCCGACCTCGCGAAGGGCGTCCAGAGGGCGAAATTCGACCGTACCGACATCAATCCGGAGCCCGTTGAGCACCGCGTGAGAACGGTCGGTGACGCACCGGTAAGTGACGCACACGTAGCGATCAGGTGACACAGCTCACCCTCGGCTCTTGTGCACGCAACCGTGTTTTCTGCCGTCTTCGTGAGCAGCAGGAAGAGAAGTACCCGGTCGTGAGGTTAGGGGAACAGGGCGTGTCCACTGTCATCGAGCAAGCCGTCGAGGCCCGCCTGATCGCGTCCGACCCGCGGGTGCAGACCGTCCCCGCGGTGCTGAGCTACGACCGCGAGGACCCGTTCGCGGTCCGGATGGTCTTCCCCGCCCCCGCCACCCTCGAAGGGGTGGAGGTCTGCTGGGCGTTCGCGCGCGAACTCCTTGAGGCGGGGGTCGACACCTCAGTGGGGATGGGCGACGTGCGGGTCCGGCCGTACGGGTTCGACCGCACGGTCGTGGAGTTCCACGCCCCCGAGGGCACCGCGATGGTGCACATCCGCACCTCCGAGCTGCGCCGCTTCCTCAAGCGCACCCAGCTCATGGTGCCCCCCGGCCACGAGCACCACTACCTCGACCTCGACGAGGACCTCACCGTGCTGCTGCGCGACGCGTGCTGACCGCCCCGCCGCCGGCACCCGCCGCCGCGCCGGTCAACCGCGTGCCGTAAATCGTTTGCCCCCGGCCGACGCCACGTCGTACGTTCATTTCGGCCCTGTTGTCGTCGATCGGAGTAGGACGTTGCTCGTCTGAGGCACCTGAGACACCGTTTCGCGCACTCCCTTCCGTGTCGCGCGCGCGGTGTGACCTGCCTCCGAGCCGTCCTCCACGACCAGGGCCTCTTTTCTTCTCTCCTGCTGCCCTGACACCGGTGTCTCAGTTCCCGTTGCCCCCGCCCTTCCCCGCAACCGGGAGACATCCATGTCTGCTTACTCCGCGTCCTCGACGCACATCAGCTGTTCCGACCTCTCCTTCGCCTGGCCCGACGGCACCTCGGTGTTCGCCGGCTTCCAGCTGGCCGTCGGCCCCGGCCGCACCGGCCTGATCGGCCTCAACGGATCAGGAAAGTCAACGCTGTTGCGCCTGCTCGCGGGCGAACTCACCCCGACAGGCGGCCGGGTCGCCACGGCGGGCGAGATCGGCTATCTGCCGCAGAACCTGACCCTGGCCACCGGAATGCGGGTCGACGAGGCCCTCGGCATCGACCGGGTACGGGCCGCGCTGCACGCCATCGAGGCGGGCGACATCCGCGAGGAGCACTTCACGGCGGTCGGCGACGACTGGGACGTGGAGGAGCGGGCCCGGGCGGCGCTCGGACAGCTCGGCCTGGACGCCGTCGGTCTCGACCGGACCATCGGGGAGCTCTCCGGCGGCGAGTCGGTGCTGCTGCGCCTTGCCGCGCTGCTGCTGCGCCGCCCCGACGTCCTGCTGCTCGACGAGCCGACCAACAACCTGGATCTGCGGGCCCGTCGGCGGCTCCACGACGCCGTCGCGGCCTGGCCCGGAGTGATGGTCGTGGTGAGCCACGACCGCGAACTCCTCGACCGGGTCGACCAGATCGCGGATCTGCACGACGGCGAGGTCTCCTGGTACGGCGGAAACTTCTCGGCGTACGAGGAGGCGCTGGCCGTGGAGCAGGAGGCGGCCGAGCGGATGGTGCGGACCGCCGAGGCCGACGTCCAGCGGCAGAAGCGCGAACTCGCGGACGCCCACGTCAAGTTGGCCAGGCGAAAACGGTTCGCCCAGAAGAGCTACGAGAACAAGCGGGTGCCGAAGATCGTCGCCAACGGGCGCAGGAGCGAGGCCCAGGTGTCGGCGGGCAAGCACCGCGCCCTCCAGACCGAGCGCCTCGCCCAGGCCCAGGGCCGGCTCACCGAGGCGGTCGACGCGGTCCGGGACGACGACGAGATCCGCATCGAGCTCCCGTACACCAAGATCCACCCGGGCCAGGGCGTCCTGACCCTGCGTGACCTCCGGCTGCCGTACGGGGAGCGGGCGTTGGGCGACCTGGAGATCCACGGACCGGAGCGGATCGCGCTCGTCGGCCGCAACGGGGCCGGCAAGACGACCCTGCTGCGGGCGCTCGCCGGGCAGCTCACACCGGCGGCCGGCGAGGCGGAGGCGCATGTGCCGCTGCGGTTCCTGCCACAGCGCCTCGATGTGCTGGACGACGAGCTGAGCGTGGTGGAGAACGTGGCGCGGTACGCGCCCGGCGCCACCGGCAACGCGATCCGGGCGCGGCTCGCCCGCTTCCTGTTCAAGGGGGCCCGGGCCGACCGCCCGGCCGGGACCCTCTCGGGGGGCGAGCGCTTCCGGGCCTCGCTCGCGGCGCTGCTGCTCGCCGAGCCCGCGCCGCGGCTGCTGATGCTGGACGAGCCGACGAACAACCTGGACATGGCGAGCGTGCGGCGGCTCACCGACGCGCTGGCCGCCTTCGAGGGCGCCCTGATCGTGGCGAGCCACGATGTGCCGTTCCTGGAGTCGATCGGGGTCACCCGATGGCTGCTGCTCGACGGTGAGCTGCGCGACACGACGGCTGAGGAGGTGAGGGAGGGCAGTTGAGGTTGTCCGACTTGTCTCTATTCAAACCGCTACGGCCTGCGGGAATAACGGAGAGTAGTCAAGGGGGAGGAGGACGGGACTTGGCTGGGGCTTACTGCGCGCTTAACCTACGGTCTCGTAACCTACGTAGCCGTAGGTAGCCCGTCCCCTCTTCCCGTCCCCCTGGAGCACCCTCGTGACGATCACCTCTCCCCACCTCGGCAGTTCGGACGTGTGGACCGACGCCCGACTGCTGTACGCGCTGGAGGAGGTCGTCGAGAAGGAGCTCAACCGGCACCTCAAGGTGGCCAAGGACTGGATGCCGCACGACTATGTGCCGTGGTCGGACGCGCGCAACTTCCCGGGCCTCTTCGAGGACGGCGAGGCGTGGGAGCCGCAGCAGTCCAAGGTCACCGACATAGGAAAGATCGCGCTGGTGGTGAACCTCCTCACCGAGGACAACCTGCCGAGCTACCACCACGAGATCGCCAGCCTCTTCGGGCGCGACGGCGCCTGGGGCACCTGGGTGCACCGCTGGACCGCCGAGGAGGGCCGGCACGGCATCGTGATGCGCGACTACCTGCTCGCCTCGCGCGCCGTGGACCCGGACAAGCTGGAGCAGTTCCGTATGGCGCACATGTCGGAGGGCTTCGAGTCCGACAACCGGCACTCGATGCTCCACTCCGTCGCGTACGTGGCCTTCCAGGAGCTCGCCACCCGCATCTCGCACCGGAACACCGGCCACCAGTCGGGCGACCCGGTCTGCGACCGCATGCTGGCGCGGATCGCGACCGACGAGAACCTGCACATGGTCTTCTACCGCAACCTGCTGGGCGCGGCCTTCGAGATGGCTCCCGACCTGACCATGCAGGCGGTACGCGACGTGGTCGTCGGCTTCCGGATGCCCGGCCACGGCATGCCCGGCTTCGAGCGGGCCGCCGCGCAGATGGCGATCGGCGAGATCTACAACCTGCGCATCCACCACGACGACGTGATCCAGCCCGTGCTGCGCTTCCTGAAGGTCCTGGAGATCGACGGGCTCGGCCCGGAGGGTCTCAAGGCGCAGGAGGAGCTCGGTCTGTACATGGGCGGCCTCGACGCGGAGGCGAGCAAGTTCGACGAGAAGCTCGCCGCGCGCAAGGCCCGGATGGTGGCCCGCGGCAAGGCCTGACGGCCACGGGCCCGGCACGGGGGGCCTGCCCCGTTCGGCGCGAGCGCGGCCGCCCGGCCTCCACCTGCCGGGTCCGCTGAACCTCGCTACCGCGCGTCCTCCCGGATCAGCTCCGCCGCCTTCTCGGCGAGGGCGACCGTCGGGGCGTGCGTGTGGCCGCGCGTGATGCGCGGCATGACGGAGGCGTCGACCACCCGCAGACCCTCGGCGCCGCGCACGCGGAGCCGGGGGTCGGTGACCGAGCCCTGGTCGCTGCCCATCCGGCAGGTGCCCACCGGGTGGTACAGCGTCTCGGCGGAGCCGCGCACCGCCGACGCGAGCGCCTCGTCGTCGACGACGCCCGGGTAGGGCGCCAGCGGCCCTGACGTGTGCTCGGCCAGGGCCGGGGTCGCCAGCAGCTGCTCCGCCCGGCGCACCCCCACCATCAGCCGGCGCAGGTCCTCCTCGGCGGTGAGGTAGCCGGGGTCGATCCGGGGCGGGGTGGTGGTGGCCGTCCCGCCGAGGTCGATGCGGCCCTCGCTGTCGGGCTGCAGCAGGACGACCCCGACCGTGACGCCGTGCTCGGTGGGCGGGGTGAGCCCGTGGTCGACGAACGGCGCCGGGGCGAAGATCAGCTCGATGTCGGGCGCCGCCAGGTCGGGCCGGGTGCGCACGAACGCGACGGCCTCCCCGAGGTTGGAGGTCAGCGGACCCCGGCCGCGCAGCAGGAAGCGGCCGAGGTTGGGTAGCGTGTCGGCGCCGGTGAGCGTGACGGGCTCGGGGCAGCGCACGGTCACCGCGTACGCGAGGTGGTCCTGGAGGTGGCGGCCGACGTCCGGCGACGCCACCTTGACCTCGACCCCGGCCTCCCGCAGCTGCTCCGGGTCGCCGATCCCGGAGAGCATCAGCAGGTGCGGCGAGCCGATGGCGCCCGCGCTGAGGATGACCTCGCGGCGGGCGGTGAGGGTGCCCGGGGCGCCTTCCGCGACGACTCCGGTGACCCTGGTTCCCTCGAACTCCAGCCCGCGCACCCGCGTTTGGGGAAGGACGTCCAGATTGGGGCGGTGTGCGGCCGGTTTGAGATAGCCGTCGGCGGCGCTCCACCGGCGCCCCTTCTTCTGGTTGACGGGAGTCGTCGCGTACCCGGAGTGGTCGGGGCCGTTGAGCTCCCTCAGCCCCGTGATGCCGCGGTCGTGGCAGGCGGCGAGGAAGGCGAAGGTGAGCGGGCTGGGGTCGCGCAGCGGCGAGATCCACAGCGGCCCTTCCGTGCCGTACACCGAGTCGCGGGGCGCCGGGCCCGTCCAGCGCTCGGCCCGGCGAAAGTACCGGACGAACTCGTCGTACGCCCACTCGGGGCCGGCGGCATCGGCCCACGCGTCGTAGTCGGCGCGGTGGCCGCGGACCCACATCATGGCGTTGACGGACGAGGAGCCGCCGAGGGTGTGGCCGCGCGGCCAGTAGAGCTCGCGCCCGACGAGCCCCTCCTGCTTCGCGGTGGTGAAGTCCCAGTCGTACGAGGTCTTGAAGAGCTTCGGGAAGGCGGCGGGGATACGGATCTCCGGCTTGCGGTCGCGTGGCCCCGACTCGACGAGCGCGACCCGGACGCCGGGGTCCTCGGAGAGCCGCGCCGCGAGCACACAGCCCGCCGAACCCGCTCCCACCACGATGTAGTCGTATGTGCGATCCGCCGTGCCGCCCGCTGTCCTCAACACGCCCCCCAGGCCGTGACGTTGGGTCTTCCTCCCCGCCCAGCATGACCCGCCGGGGCCGGACGTGCCAGAGCGCGGACGCGCGGCCCGCCCCCGAAACGGGCACGCGCGTCCGCCGGCGGAACCCGGCCGTTCCTGAGGCGGCCTGGTTCGTGGCTCGGTCTGTCAGGCCTGGCTGCGCTGGAGTTCGCGGCTGCGCTGGAGCTGGAGTCTCTCCTGCTCGGAGAGGCCGCCCCAGACGCCGAACCGCTCGTCGTTCGCCAGCGCGTACTCCAGGCAGGCCTGGCGCTCCTCACAGCTGCCGCAGAGCTGCTTGGCCTCCCGCGTCGAGCTCCCGGGGGCGGGGAAGAAGAACTCGGGCCCCGCCTGGGCGCACAACGCGGTCTCCTGCCAGGCGAGTTCCTGCCCGGCGATAGTGGTGTTGATCGACATGGCATTCATGCTGGCCCGGCCGGATCAACGTCCGGTCAATGATCGTTGAACGCCCCCCGCCGCTTGCGTCAAGCGATCACCTCCCGCCGCACGATCTCTGGCCGATTACGGCTGCCGCGACACCCCTCGGCCGCACCCGTCCTGCCCGTTCACTCCCCCGCCCCGTTCTGCGGCGCGCTCTTGATCAGGGCGAACCGCGCCCCGAACGGGCCGGCCGCCATGGCGAGGCGGCCCCGCCCTCCACCTCGCCCGGCGCCATCCGGACCGCACCGCCGCGCGCCTGCGCCCCGGCCACGGTCGCGTCCACGTCGTCCGCTTCGAAGTACGGCCGGAGCGGTTCCGGCCGCCTTCGCCGTTGCCCTGAGCGACCAGATGGCCCGGCCGTAGTGTGGAGCCTTCGACGATCACGACCCGGCAGGGAGCCGATATGACCGACGCCACCACGGTGCGCACACCGACCGGCGCGCAGGCCGTGCAGCGCGCCCTGGAGGTGCTGCACGCCTTCCACGACAACGGCCCCGACCTCAGCGCGTCCGATCTCTCCCGGCGTCTGGGGTTACCCGTCTCCACCGCGCACCGGCTGGCCCGCACGCTCGTCGGGGCGGGCTTCCTGGAGCAGGACGTGCGGACCGCGCGCTACCGGCTGGGGCCCGCCATGACCGAGCTCGGCCGCCTCTCGTACCACCAGCGCGGGCTGCACCTGGCCGCCCCCGAACTGGCCGACCTGGCCGCGCGGACCGGCGCCGCCGCCGACCTCGCGCTGCGCAGCGGCCCGCACGTGGTGACCGTCGCGGGCGGCCCGGTTCCCCCGATGGCCGGGCTGCGCCGCCCGCTGCGCTCTACCGCGCCGGGCCGGGTGCTGCTCGCGTGGCCCCGGCCGGACGAAGCGGCGGCCCTGGACGAGGAGTTGGCGGACGTACGGGCCGACGGCTTCGCGCGCGAGGAGAGCGAGACGGCCCTCACCGGCGCCTACGGCAGCGCGTACGGGACGCGCACGCTCGCCGTGCCGGTCCTCGACCGCTCCGGCCACGCCCGCTTCGCCCTCTCACTGCGGACAGCGCCCACGGTGATGACGGACGAGCGCGGCGCCTGGTTCCTGGCGCAGGCGCGCGCATGCGCCCAGGCGCTGGAGATACTCCTGCTGCCCCCGGCCGAGCGCCGGCCGCCCATGGCGTAGCGGGGGGGGCGGCGGGGACCGCCCGGGTCCTGCCGTCACCTTCCCGTCGTCCGCCCGGAGGCGGGCGCGGGGCAGACGGGAAGGTGACGACAGGGCCCAGGGACCGGGTCCAGGCCGCCTCGCAGCCGGTCCGGAGCCGGGGGCGGCCCGTCGCGGGCACGCAGAAGGCGACCGCGGCACCGAGTCATCACGAGCACTTTCTTCCGACGCACGGCCTGCGCGGTCCGGTTCGGCGCGACAACACCGAGCAGTCGGCTCAGCATGGAATGGGGCGGGATCCTCGGCCGCATGACGGCGGAAGTGAGGAACCATGACGACGCATACACCATCTGCCCGGTGCCCCCGCCTGCCCGATCACGCCTCGGGAGCACCATGAGTGCCGATGCGGAACGGCTGCTGGCCGGCCGGTATCTCCTCGTCGAACAGCTCGGCCGCGGCGGGATGGGCACCGTGTGGCGGGCGCAGGATCAGGTGCTCAGCCGTGAGGTGGCGGTGAAGGAACTGACGGTCAGCGGCCTGCCGCACGAGGAGCTCGCGGTGCTGCACGCCCGCATGGAGCAGGAGGCACGGGCCGCGGCGCGGGTCAAACACCCGGGGGTCGTCACCGTATTCGATGTGCTGGAAGAGGACGGTCGACCTTGGATCGTGATGGAGCTGATCGACGGCCAGTCACTCGCCGACGTCATTGCCACCGAGGGGACGCTGCTGCCACGGGACGCGGCGCGACTCGGAGCGCAGTTGCTGTCGGCACTGGACCGGGCGCACCAGCTCGGGGTTCTCCACCGGGACGTCAAACCGGCCAACGTGCTGCTTGAGCGCGGCGGCCGGGTGGTGCTGGGCGATTTCGGCATCGCCGTCATGGGGGGTTCCAGCGGCCTGACGCGCACCGGCGACGTCGTCGGTTCGCCGGACTACCTCGCCCCGGAGCGTGCCATGGGCCACCGGCCGGGTCCGGAGTCCGATCTGTGGTCGCTCGGTGTGACGCTGTACGCCGCGGTGGAGGGGCAGTCACCGTTCCGCCGCACCACGACGATGAGCACCTTGCAGGCGGTGGTCGCCGAGGAGCTTCCGGAACCCCGGCACGCGGGCCCGCTGGCCCCGGTCATAGAAGCACTGCTTCGCAAGGACCCGAACGAGCGGGTCACAGCCGAGCAGGCCCAGCGGATGCTGGGCGATGTGGCGGCCGGGCTACCGGTGAGCGCGCCCGGGGCGGCGGAGCATCCGCCCACGCAGGTGGCGCCGCCGACGGACAGCGGTGGCAAGGAGCGCTTCGCCCCGGAAGCGACCCGAACGCCACCGCACACGCCGGTGCCGCCCTACGCGTTGGGCGACCGGGCCGGGTCCGGTCAGGCGGCATACGACGAGCATCGGGCGGCCACCCCGCCGACCGTACGGGTGGCCTCCGCCGACCACGACGACCATCCGGGCGGCGCGGGCGACGGTCGGCGCAGACGGCGCAAGTCGCTGCTGATCGCCGGGGCCGCACTGGCCGCGGTACTGGCGGGCGGCGGCGCAGCCGCGGTGATGACCCTCGGCTCCCGGGACACCCCGCAGCCCGCGCCCGCCATCTCGCAGAGCATTGTCACCCGGACGGCCACCCAGCACCCTCCCAGCCGGGCCGGCGAGATCCCGGCACCGGCACGATCCAGCCCCGCACCGACATCAGTCCCACCGACCGCCACAAACGCCACGACCGCCACGACCGCACCCGCCCAGCAGGTCGTCGAGGACTACTTCGCTGCCGTCAACGCCAAGGACTACGCGCGCGCATGGGACCTCGGGGGGAAGAACCTGGGCGGCACCTACGACTCCTACGTCAAGGGCCTCTCCACCACCGTCTCCGATACGGTCACCGTCGAGTCCGTCTCCGGGGACACCGTGGGCGTGCGGCTCGACGCGCTGCAGACGGACGGCACGCACAAGTTCTTCGCGGGCACGTACACCGTTGGCCATGGCACCATCGTCACGGCCGACGTCGACACGCAATGACGCGTCGCTAGGACTCCTTCTTCCTGGCCCGGCTCGGCTGCACCCGCAGGGGCTCCCCGGGCATCTTGGGGTAGTCCGGCGGGTACGGCATGTCGCCCAGCTCGTGTTCGTGCTCGTCGCGGGCGGCCAGTTCGAGGAGCGGCTCCAGGCCGAAGGCGTGGTCCTCCATGTCCGCGTGGACGTCTCCCACCTCGGCGTACCGCGCGGGCATGGTCTTCAGGTCGAAGTCCTCGGGGTGGACGCCGTCGAGCTCGTCCCAGCGCAGCGGCGCGGAGACCGGGGCGTGCGGCTTGGGGCGGACCGAGTAGGCGGAGGCGATGGTGCGGTCGCGGGCCGTCTGGTTGTAGTCCACGAAGATCCGCTCGCCGCGCTCCTCCTTCCACCACGCGGTGGTGACCTTCCCCGCCATGCGCCGCTCCAGCTCGCGCCCGAGGGCGATGGCGCAGCGGCGCACCTCGGTGAAGGTCCAGCGGGGCTCGATCGGGACGAAGACGTGGATGCCGCGGCCGCCGGACGTCTTGGGCCAGCCCCTGATGCCCGACTCGTCGAGCAGGGCGCGCAGTTCGTGGGCGACCGGGACCGCGTCGTCGAAGTCGGTGCCGGGCTGGGGGTCCAGGTCGATGCGGAGTTCGTCCGGGTGGTCGGTGGCCGCGCGCCGCACCGGCCACGGGTGGAAGGTGAGACAGCCCAGGTTGGCGGCCCACAGGACGGCGGCGGGCTCGGTCGGGCAGATCTCGTCGGCGTGGCGGCCGCTGGGGAAGGAGATACGGGCGGTCGGGATCCACTCGGGCAGGTTCTTGGGGGCGCGCTTCTGGAAGAAGGACTCGCCGTCGACGCCGTCCGGGTAGCGCTCCAGAGTGGTCGGGCGGTCGCGCAGGGCGCGGGTGATCCCGTCGGCGACGGCCAGGTAGTACGTGGCCACGTCCAGCTTGGTGTAGCCGCGCTCCGGGAAGTACACCTTGTTCGGGTTGGACAGCCGGACGGCGCGTCCGGCCACGTCCAGCTCGATGGCCTCGCCGTTGCTCGTGCCCATGCAGGCCACGGTAGGCGTGAGCAGCAAATGGCGCATATCGGCACAGTCCGGTGAGAATCAATGGCATGGATCTGCCGGTGATGCCGCCCATGAAGCCGATGCTCGCCAAGTCGGTCGCCAGGATTCCGCCCGGGATGCAGTACGAGGCGAAGTGGGACGGCTTCCGTGCGATCGTGCACCGCGACGGCGACGAGATCGTCATCGGCAGCCGCAACGGCAAGCCGCTGACCCGCTACTTCCCCGAGCTCGCCGAGGCCCTCAAGGAGCGGCTGCCGCAGCGCTGTGTGGTGGACGGCGAGATCGTCATCGTCCACGAGGGCCGCCTCGACTTCGACCGGCTCACCGAGCGCATCCACCCGGCCGCCTCCCGGGTGAACCTGCTGGCCGAGCGGACCCCGGCCAGCTTCGTCGCATTCGACCTGCTGGCCCTCGGGGACGACTCGCTGCTGGACACCCCGCTGAGCGAGCGCCGGGCGGCCCTGACCGGGGCCCTGGAGGGCGTCACGGCGCCGGTGCACCTGGCGCCCGCCACAACGGACGCCGAAGAGGCCCAGGAGTGGTTCGAGCGGTATGAGGGCGCCGGGCTCGACGGGGTGGTGGCCAAGCCGCTCGATCTGCGCTACCGCCCGGACGCCCGGCTGATGTACAAGATCAAGCACGAGCGCACGGCCGACGTGGTGGTGGCGGGCTACCGCTTCCACAAGAGCGGTCCGGTCGTCGGATCGCTCCTGCTCGGCCTGTACGAGGGCTCCGGCGCCCTCCAGCACGTCGGCGTCTGCGCGGCCTTCCCGATGAGGCGGCGGGCCGAGCTCGTCGAGGAGCTGGCGCCGCTCCTGATGGACGACCCGGTGGGCGGCGGGCACCCCTGGGCGGCCTGGCTGGACGCGTCCGCCCACGAGGGCGCCCGGCTGCCGGGGGCGCAGAGCCGCTGGACCGGCAAGAAGGACCTTTCGTGGGTGGCGCTGCGCCCGGAGCGGGTGTGCGAGGTGGCCTACGACCACATGGAGGGCGACCGCTTCCGGCACACCGCCCAGTTCCGCCGCTGGCGCCCGGACCGGTCCCCCGGCAGCTGTACGTACACCCAGCTGGAGGAACCGGTCCGCTACGACCTGACGGAGGTGCTGTCGGGCGGGTGACCGGCGCGCTCACCCGTCGCGGCGGGCGATCACCCGGTACGCGTTGGAGAACCGCGTCCGCCGCACCAGCGGGTTGAGCAGCTGGTCGAGTCCGTACACCGCGATCAGCACCGGCACGGCCGCCCACACCAGCGCGAACCGGACGGCTCGTGCGGCGCGGCCGGGGCGGCGGCCCCGCCAGGGTGCGTCGTCGCGCGGCAGCAGCCGGTCGAAGAGGAACCAGGTGGCGCACACCAGGTCGGCGGGGATGTGGGCGTCGCGCCGCTCGGCCACCACGACGGTGAAGCCGAGGTCGCGCAGCCGTCGGCACAGATTGCCCATCGGGACGAGGTTCAGGTGCTGGGGCTGGAACCAGGGCAGCCAGAGTCGGCCAAGCAGCCGCCCCGACAGCGACTCGGGGTCGGGGACCTCGATCAGCAGATGGCCGCCGGGGGCCAACGCCGTGTGCGCGGCGGCGAGTTCGCGGTGCGGGTCGAGGGTGTGCTCCAGGTAGTGGAACATGCTGACCGCGTCATAGCGGCCCGCCATCTCGTCGGCGACGTCCACGAAAAGGCCCCGGTAGGCCTCCTCGATCCGGCCCTCCTTGGCCGCGAGCTCGACGCCCTCGCCCATGTCGAGACCGTCGAACCCGGTGTCGGGCAGCACTTCTTTGGCGGTGGCGCAGAAGTGGCCGAGCGAGGTGCCGACGTCCAGCCACCGGCCGGGCAGGGCGACGCGCCGCAGCGCCCGGGCGCTGCGGCGGAACCGCTTCTTGCTGCCGTTGCCCTCGAACATCTTGGCGGTGGTCTCCGCGCCGAGGCCGTCGTAGAAGTCCCGGTAGTAGAAGTCCAGGCCCTCCTGGCTCAGCCTCGGGTTCTGGAAGATGTGACCGCAACCGCGGCACTGGTCGAGGACGAACTCGCCGGGCTTGCCCTGGATGAGGTCCGTGGTGCGGAACTTGCGGCGCAGGTCCGTGCCCAGGCACCACGGGCAGTCGGTGCGCGCCGGCAGGAAGAAGCGGCCCGTGCCACGGGCCAGCTCGTCCTGGTACGACGGGCGGAGGGCGGCGATCCGTTCACTGTCGGGCATGTGCGTCCCTCTCGGTCGGGCTCTGTCGGGGGTGTCCTGCGACGGGTGCTGCGGCGGCGAGCTTCTCGAGGTGCGTGGCGGCGGCCGACTCGCCGCCGGCCGCGCGGAACGCGTCCCGGATGCGTCGGGCCGCGTCCCGGTAGCCGGGCTCGGTCACCACCGCGTCCAGGGCCGCGCCGATCTGCTCGCGCCCCGCCCGCGCGAACTTCACCCTCACCCCGGCCCCGGCGCCCACCACTTGGGCCGCCACGACCGGCTGGTCGTCCCGGATCGGCGCCACCACCAGCGGCACCCCGTGCCACAGCGCCTCGGTGACGGTGTTGTGCCCCGCGTGGCAGACGACCGCCGACATCCGCTCAAGCAGGGCGACTTGCGGCAGCTCCGCCCTGATCAGCACATCGGGGCCGGGCGGTATCGCCCCGAGCAGCCCGCCGGGGTCGCAGACCACCGCCCGCAGCCGGCCGGTGCGGGCGCGTACCGCCGCGACGCTCTCGGTGAGGAAGCGGCCGCCCGCATCCGTGTTGGCCGTCCCCAGCGTGATCAGGACCGCCGCCGTCCCCGGCGCCAGGTCCAGCCACTGCCAGGGGAAGTCCCCGCAGGCGGAGCGCCGGGCGGCCAGCGCCGGCCCGACGAAGCGCAGATCCGTCTGAGGTGTGGTGTACGGGCCGGTCAGCTCCGGGGTGGTGAAGGCGAGGGTGAGGGCCGGGGAGAAGCGCGGGTCGTGGGTGGCGGCCGGATCGCCGATGCGTTGCCTCAGCTCGCCGAGCAGCCCGGTGAGCCAGCTGTGCACGCCCGGCATTCCGGCCATGCTGTCGGTGAGTTCGGCCGAGGTGGTCGACGAGGTCGCGAAGGGCACCCCGAGCCGCTCCGCCACCAGGGCGCCCGCCACGGTCTGCTGGTCGGCCACCACCACGTCCGGCCGGAACGCGGCGATCGCCGCCGCCACCCCGGGCGCCATCGCCTCGGCGAGCGGGCCGAGGAAGTCGGCCCACAGGAACTTCAGCGCCGCCACTCCGCGCAGCTGCGGCGGCCGTCCCGCGAGGTGGTCGGGCCCGGCACACCCGTACACCCGGGGCCGCTCCCCCGCCAGCCGCTCGACGATCGCCGGCCGCCCCGCCCACGCCACTTCGTGGCCCCGCGCGGTCAGCTCGGCGGCGACGGCGGCGGCCGGGTTGATGTGGCCGGTCAGCGGCGGCACCACGAACAGGAAGCGGCTCACCGGACCGGCCCCGGTCCACTGGGCTCGGGCGCGGCCCCGGCGTGCTCGCGGACCCAGTCCAGGGCGAGCCGCCCGACCGCGTCGGAGGCCTCGACCAGGACCGAGTGCTTCTGCCCCGGCACCACCGCGACCCGGCAGCGCGGCAGCAGCGACCGCAGCCGGGCGGACTCGGCAGCCACCAGCCCCTCCTGCCCGTTGACCAGCAGCACCGGACAGCGCACCCCGCCCAGCTGTTCGTCGGTGAGCACCCGTCCGGTGGGCATGTCCTCGGCGATGGTGGTGGAGCGTACGAGCCGGGCGGCGGCCCGGCCGAGGCGGCGGATGTGCGCGTCGTGGCGGGCGTCGCCGGTCCGGGTCGAGGAAAGCGTCCCGTACTGCTCGGTGAACCACACCAGCGCCTCATCGTCCCCCATGTCCCCGGCGTGGCGCAGGGCGGACGTCATCGTGTGCGACCAGGCCCGGCTGGCGGGCCCCGACTCGACCACGGTGACGGTGGCGACGCGATCGGGCCGGTGGACGACGAAGTCGAGGGCGACCGTGCCGCCGAAGGAGTTGCCGACGAGGTGGACGGGGTGGGCGATGCCCAGTTCATCGAGCAGTGCGTCGAGATCGGCGGTGAAGTGCTCCAGGGCGTAGCCGCTGGGCGGGCGTTCGCTGCGGCCGTGCCCCCGCAGGTCGTACATGACTGCGTCGAACCCGGCCTCGGCGAACTTGGGGCCGAGGGTGAAGTAGTAGCTGGCGAGGCTGTCGATGAAGGCGCCGTGTACGAACACCACGGTCGCGTCCGGCCGTCGGTCGGGCGGGCGCAGCCGCTGGACGTGCAGGCCGAGACCGTTCGCGCGGATCATGACCATGGAGCGGCTCCCGCTTCCGGGGCCGTGCCGAGGCTGCGCAGGACATGGTCGACGAGCCGTCCGACGGACAGCGCGATGACCTCGTCGATCTCCAGAGAGGCCACGAACTCGGCGAAGTTGACCTGTTCGCCGTACCGCTCCTGGAGGTGTCCGGACAGCATGACGAGATCGATGCTCTCCAGCTCCAGATCGTCGCCGAACAGGGTCTCGGGGCGGATGTCGGCGGGGTCGGGGGCGTAGTCCCCGAGCACCTCCACGATCAGCCCGGCGATCTCGGCCAGAACCTGCTCCTCGTCCGGCGGGGCGAGCGGGACGGGGCCGGGCAGCCGTTCGCTGGTGGTCACTGGGTGTTCTCCTTGAGGGTCGTCGCAGACGTGGTCCAGGCCACGACATGGGTGGGGTCGACGAGCGTGCAATGGACGTGGTGGCGGCGGCCGTCGACGGTGACGGTGAGGGAGCCGGGGGCCGCACCGGTCACTTGGAAGGCGTGCGGCCGCCCGCCGAACCCGGTGCCCTCCGCCTTGGCGGCGGCCTCCTTGGCCGCCCAGAACCGGGTGAACCACAGGGCCTCGGACTCCCCGGTCCCGGTGACGAGCCGGTCCAGGAGGCCGAGTTCGCGGGGGCCGAGGGCGACGCGGCGGGTCTGGGGGGTGCGGTCCGTGATCTCTTCGATGTCGATGCCGACACCGGTGTCGTACGGATACGGGCCGGGCCCGGCCGGGCGTACGAGTGCGACCGCGAGGTCGCCCCGGTGGGCGAGGGACAGGTCGAGCGCCGGGAGCGTACGGCCGTGCACCCCCACGGCACGGGGCCGCCCCGACTCCTCGTTCACGATCTCGATCTCGGCCGGGAACACCGCGCCCTCGCCGCGCTCCCACAGCCACCGCCGTACCGCGTCCTTGGCGGCGATCCGGCCGAGCAGCCACTGCCGACGGCCACGCGGCGGCTTCGTCTCGTACGCCTCGCGCTCGGCCCGGCCGAGCTGCATGCGCATCAGCAGGTCGCGGGAGGCCAGGTCAGGCCACGCGTCCCGCAGCAGGCACCAGCCGCCGGGCTGGGCCTCGGCGAGGGCGAGGTGTTCCGGATAGCCGCCGGACCTGCGTGCGTCGAGCCCGGAGAACCGGCGGTCGCGCCAGCCGGCGAGCTCCGCCCACACCGTCCCGTCGGGCAGGGTGAGCCGGACGTCGGCGAGGAGGGTGTCCTCGGTGAGCGAGGTGATGACGGCGTGGCAGTCGACGGGGGTGCCGCTGGGCGGGGGCGGCCCGAAGAAGCGGGCCGCCGCCAGGGCGACGGGGAAGATCACCGTCCGGGTGGGGTGGGTCGACATCAGCCAGTAGCCCAGGAGTTGGCCCACGTTGTCGAGGAGCGCGCCCGGCGCGGACGGCGTGGTGATCGTGCCCCGGACGTGGCCGGGCCCGAGCCCTCGCAGCGCGGTGACGCCCTGGAAGGCGGGCCCGTGGAACATCCACCGGTCCTCGTACAGCTGGGCCGCCGCGATGCCGGGCGGGCGCTCGTCGGCCGCGTCCAGCGGTGGCGCGGGCGGCGGGGCCGGGTAGGCGGGGGCCAGGTGGACGCTCGCGCGGGCGTACGGCCCGAACGCGACGGCCCACCGTCCGGGACCGTCCGGCCGGGCGGTGATCGTCACGTCCACGGCCGGGATGGCGTTGACCCACTTCTCCAGCCGCACGTCATGGACGGCGACGGCCCGTTGCCCGGGCACGGCCCGCTCGGCGGCGGCCATCAGATGGTGCAGGACGGTGGTGGCGGGCACGACCGGATGCCGGTCGGCGGGATCGGGCCAGCCGGGCCGCTGCGGGAAGAAGCAGTGGTCGAGGAGGTAGGGCATGTCGGCGGTGGACACGCGGAGTCGGGTGCGGTGCTCGGGGGGTGGTGCAGGCGTGTCGGGTGCGGGCGCTCTCTGCGGTGCGGCCGGTGTGCCGGTGGTCGGCCTCGGCGGGGCCGTCGCCGCCTCCAGTACGGCCTTCACGCTGTCCGCCGTCTCCCGCATCAGCGCGTCGAGCTCTGCGGCGACGGGGTGGCGGCGGGTGAGCGAGTCTCCCAACAGGCCCGTGGATACGGAGTGTTCGGCCCCTGCCCCGGTACGGGGACTCAGCTCGGCACGTAACTCGTCCAGGCGGTGGGGGTCGAGGGGGACCAGCGCGGCTCCGAGGTCGAGGGGGATCGGGGCGGCGGAGGAGCGCGGCCCGTCCGGCCGGGCGGGGGAGAGCGCGTACCCCTCCGCCCACAGCCCCGCCTCCACCCGCAGCAGCTGCGCGAGTCCGCCGCGCCGGGGCGAGTTGGCGGACAGCGTGAGGTGGTCGCGGGTCTTGAGGGTGTCGTCGATCAGCGAGGTCAGTCGGCCCGTGCCCACCTGGACGAAGGCCCGGAAACCCGCCGCGTACATGGCGTCGACGAGCGGCCGGAACCGTACCGGCTCCAGGAGGTGGCGGACGAACAGGGCGCGGACCTCGTCGGGGTCGGCCGGGAACGGCGCCGCCGTGGTGCCGGACCAGACCGGGACCCGCTGCGGAAGGATCTCCGCCGCGTCCACACCCCGCTTCATGGGGCCCAGGTACGGGGCGAGCATCGGCGTGTGGAAGCCGGAGCGGAACGGGAGCACCTGGCAGATCAGGCGCTCGGCCCGGAGCTTCGCCGCGAACTCCTCGACCGGCCGCTCCGGGCCGCACACCATCGACTGGCCGGGCGAGTTGTCGTGCGAGAGGACGAGATCGGGCCAGTCGGTGAGCGCCTCGGCCACCCGGGCCGCCGGGGCGCCGATCGCCGCGAACGCCAGGCCCGGCACCCGGAGCGAGTCGGGGTCGAAGGAGGCGAAGAAGTCGTCGGCCTTGCCGGCCGCGAACATGCCGCCCGCGATCATCGCCGTCCACTCCCCGACGCTGTGTCCGGCGACCCCGTCGGGCCGGACGCCGAGCGCGCGCAGGGCCTCGTCGAGGACCCGGCCGACGCGGAGGACGCCGAGCCCGTGCCGGGCGACGTCGGTCGCCTCGGTGTACGCACGGCCCGGCAGCCGCAGCCCGTAGTGCTCGGCCACCTCGTCCACCCGGGGCGCGAACTCGGCCTCCAGACCGGGGAAGACGAACGCCACCTTGCCCCCGCCCGCCTTCCCCAGCAGCGGACGCGGGGCGAACCACACGTCGCTGCGGCCGCGCCACGGGCGACCCTGGGCCACCGCACGACGGGCGAGCGCCAGCCGCTTGGCGGTCGGATCGACGACGCCGAGCCGGGCGGCGGGGTTTTCCGGGGTGTCCTGCGGATACGGGGCGGCGCCCCGCTCCCGTACCGTCGCGTCGTCCGCGTCCAGGAGCCGCGCCAGGCCCTCCGCCGTACCGGCGCTCAGGCGCAGCACCCGCTCCGGTTCGCGCACGGCCGCCCGGCGTGGGGCCGGCACGGCTCCCGGTGCCTGCTCAAGCACCACATGGGCGTTGATCCCGCCGAACCCGAACGCGTTGACGGCGGCCCGGCGCAGCGGCCCCTCCCACGGGCGGGCGACCGCCGCCGGGCGGAACCGGGTGCGGGCGAGGGCGGGGTGCGGATCGTCGCAGTGCAGGGTCGGCAGCAGGGTCGCGTGGTGCACGGCGAGGGCCGCCTTCACCAGTCCGGCGACGCCCGCCGCGGGCATGCAGTGTCCGATCATCGACTTCACCGAGCCGATGACGGGCGCGGCCGGGCCGTCCGCGCCAGGCCCGAACACCGCGGCCAGTGTTGCCAGTTCGGCCGCGTCGCCCGCCGGGGTGCCGGTGCCGTGCGCTTCGAGGAGGCCGAGGGAGCCGGGGCCGCGCGGGTCGAGGCCCGCCGCTCGCCAGGCCTGCCGGACCGCTCGGGTCTGGCCGCCCGGGTCGGGGTTCATCAGCCCGGCGGCGCGGCCGTCGCCCGCGACGCCGGTGCCACGGATCACCGCGTACACGCGGTCGCCGTCGCGTTCGGCGTCCGCGAGGCGCTTGAGGGCGACGACACCGGTGCCCTCGCCGATGAGGATGCCGTCGGCCGCCGCGTGGAAGGGGCGGCTGCGCTGACTCGGCGAGAGGGCGCGCAGCTGGGCGAAGACGCTCCACAGCGTGATGTCGTGGCAGTGGTGGACGCCGCCCGCGAGCATCAGGTCGCAGCGGCCCGAGGCCAGTTCGCCGACCGCCTGGTCGACCGCGATCAGCGAGGACGCGCAGGCCGCGTCCACCGTGTACGCCGGGCCCCGCAGGTCCAGGCGGTTGGCGATGCGGGACGCCGCCAGGTTGGGGACGAGCCCGATGGCCGACTCCGGGTGCTCGGGCCCCAGCGTCTCGGTGAAGGCGGCCCGTACCCGGTCGAGCTGGTCCGGCGCGAGGTGGGGCAGCAGCTCGCCCAGGGTGTGCGTCAACTGGTGTGCGGTGCGCACCCGTTGGTCGAGCCGGACGAGGCCCGGGTTGAGGTAGCCGCCCCGGCCCAGGACCACCCCGACCCGGCCGCGCTCGGGCAGCCGCTCCTCGCCGCCCGCGTCCGCGATCGCCCGGGACGCGACCGAGAGCGCGATGAGCTGGTCGGGCTCGGTGCCCGCGACCGAGCTCGGCATGATGCCGAAGCGGGCGGCGTCGACCTCGGCGAGGCCGTCCACGAAGCCGCCGCGCCGGCAGTAGATCCGGTCGGCGGCGCCGCCGGGGTCGCCGGGCCGGTAGTAGACCGGGTCCCAGCGCCCCTCGGGCACCTCCCGTACGGCGTCCACACCGTCGACGAGGTTGCGCCAGTACGCGTCCAGGTCCTTGGCGCCGGGCAGCAGGACGGCCATACCGACGATGGCGACGGGGACTTGACGCTCCCCCACGGTTTGCCTGTCGTCGGCCATCTCACCAGCCCGATGCCGTGTAGACGACGGACGTGGCCGACACGTCGCCCCAGGCCAGCTCCCGCAGCAGGGCGAGCGCCCCCTCCTCGCGGTCGATGAGGGCCACACCGCGCCGGGCGTACTCGCGGGCGAGGTGCGGGGTGACCATGCCGCCGTGCACTCCGGACGGCGCCCACGGCCCCCAGTGCACGGTCAGCGCCCGCCGCCCGGTGCGCCGCGCCGCCCACCGCTCGCCGAGGCCCGCGAGCGCGTCGTTGGCGGCGGCGTAGTCGCACTGTCCCCGGTTGCCGAGTACGGCGGAGACGCTGCCGAACAGCACGGCCGTCCGGGGGCCGTGGGGGAGCTGGGAGGCGGCGTCGAGCAGCGCGCGGGCGCCGTCCACCTTCGTCGCGTACACCCGCCGGAACGACTCGGGGTCCTTCTCCTCGATGAGCCGGTCCTCGATCACGCCCGCCGCGTACACCACCACGTCGATGCGCCCGTGCTCCGCCTGGATCTCCTTGACTGCCTGGGCCACGGCCCCGCCGTCGCACATGTCGGCGACGCGGTACGCGGCGGGGCTGCCGAGCCGCCCCAACCGGTCAAGGGTGTGGGCGACTTCACGGCTCGCGAGGACGTTCCTGACCTCGCGCTCGATGGCGGCGGGGGCCAGGTCGCCCCGGGCGGCGAGCAGCGCCCGCAGCCCGGCCGCGTCGCCGGCTCCCGCGAGCTCCGGGTCCTCGGGTGCGGCGGGCAGCGGGGTCCTGCCGAGGAGCTCGATCCGGCAGTGGGAGGCCGCCGCGAGCGCCAGGGCGAAGTCGGCGGTGATCCCGCGCGCGCCACCGGCGAGCACGACGACGGAGTCCCGGTCGAGCCCGAGCGCCGCCGCTTCGGCGGCCCCGTCCCCGGCGGGTCCGGCCCCGGTCCGCGCCAGAGCGCCGAGGCCGCGCTCCACGAGCGCGTGCCCGTACCGCCCGGCGGCGGTGCGCACGACGACGGGGGCACGGTCCTCGGCGTACAGCTCGGCCAGCAGGAAGTCGGCCCGCTGCCCGGCCGTGGCCGCCGGGTCGAGGTCGACGACACGGGCGGCGACGTCGTCGTACTCCCGCCCGATGGTCCGGAACAGCCCGTGCAGGCCCGCCCCCGCGTCCTCTCCGGCGCCGGGCGCGGTCCTGCCGCAGATCAGCCAGCGGGGTCCGAGGCGCAGGGCGGCCCGGAACACCTCGAAGGCCCCGGGGAGCAGCGCCCCGCCACCGTCGGCCGGGGCCGCGGGGACGACGGCCCCCAGGTGGAAGACCCCGTCGAGGGGGCCGTCTGCCGGGTCGAGCCGCCGGCCGGTGTCGTACGCGAGAGCCTCCGCGCCCCTGTCCACCAGCCGGGCCGCCAGCTCCTCTGCGGTGGCACCGCCCCCGAGCAGGGCGAAGCGCCTGCCGTGGAGGGAGGCGTCCGGCGGGGTGGGCGGCAGTTCGAGGGGGGTCTCCTCAAGGAGGAAGCGGCGCGGGGCGACGCCGTGGACCGGATCGGGTCCGGCAATCGCGGGCTGGGGCTCGGGCTTCGGCTCCGCCGGAGTCTCATGCCCGGTGATCCACGCCGTGATCGCGGCGACCGTCCTGGCCCGCGACAGCTCCTCCATCTCCGCGTCGTCGAACGTACGGGTCCCCGCGAGGTGGCGGGCCAGCTCGCCGACGATCTCGGTGCGCTTGATGGAGTCGATGCTCAGATCCGCTTCGAGGTCCAGATCGGGTTCGATCATGTCGGCCGGATAGCCGGTGCGTTCGCTGATGACGGTGAGCACGGCCTGCTCGATGTCCACCACGACCGGGCGCGGAGCCTCGGCGGGCGGAGCCTCCTCGGACACGGCCAGGAGAACGGCCTGCGGAGCGGCGTCCGTACGAGGAGGGACCGGCGGCGGGGAGGCGGCTGCGCCCGTCGCCCCCAAGTGCGTGAGCAGGACGTCCCGTTGGGCCGCGACCAGCTCGCGCGTCGTGCGCAGGAAGTCCGCGATGAGGTCATGCTGGGCATCGCTGTCGCGCGTCACCGTGCTCGTCTCCAGACTGACCCGTCGGGCCGGTTGCAGGGCTCCGGGCAGCAGGTCGCCGGAGCGGGTGCGGACCAGTTGGCCGTCCACGGTCCAGCCGGGCGGCTCCGGCCGCGCCGTGACCGCGCCCCGGCCCTGGAGGAGCCGCCCGGCGCGTACCGGCACACCCGCGACCGCGAGCCGCGCCAGCGACTCCAGCAGGCCGCGCAGCCCGGCGCCGGGGCGGGGCTCGCAGGCGACCGCCAGGTGCGGGCGGTCGCCCAGGATCTGACCGACGAGGCCGGTGAGCACCGCGCCCGGGCCCGCCTCGACGAAGACCCTCGCCCCCGCCGCGTACATCGCCTCGACCTGCTCGGCGAACCGCACCGGGGATCCGATCTGCGCGGCCAGTTCGGCGCGTACGCCATCGGGCCGGGCCGGATAGACGGCGGCCGTCCGGTTGGCCCAGACCGGGAACTCCGGCGCCCTGACCGTGTGCCGGGCCAGGACCGGGGCGAACCGCTCGCCCGCACCGGCGACCAGCGGGCTGTGGAAGGCGCAGGCGACCGGGATGCGCCGCACGTGGTGGCCCGCGCCCCGGAGGTGGTCCATCGCCTCGTCCACCAGGGCGGTGGGGCCGGAGACGATGGTCTGCCGGGGGCCGTTGCGGTTGGCGGCGACGACCCGGTCTCTCAGCCCCGCCCCGGTGAGGACGCGCTCCACGTCGGCGGGGGCGGCCGTGACCGCCGCCATGGCGCCGGGGTCCTCCCCGAGCGAATCCAGGATCGACCCGGCCCGGCGGGCGCTCAGATCGAGCAGCGCGTCCGGGGTCAGGGCTCCGGCGGCCGCCAGGGCCACGAGTTCCCCGTAGGAGTGCCCGCCCGCCATGTCGGGCCGTACGCCTGCCCAATCCAGCACATGACTCGCCGTCAGCTCGACTATTCCCAGGGCCGGTTGAGCCATCCGGGTGTCCTTCAGAGCCTCCTGCTGGCGGTCGTCCGCGCCCGGGCCGAAGGCCTTCGGCGGATAGAGCGCATGGGCGTACGCCCCGCCTTGCCGCACCAGTTGCGCGGCCTCCGGGAACGCGACGAGGAGCTCGGCGAGCATGCCGGGCCGCTGGCTGCCCTGGCCGGGGAAGAGGAAGGCGACCTTGGGGCCGGCTCCGAGGGCGCTGTCCCCGGGCCCGTCCGTCCCGGGCGTGCCCGTCCCGAGCCCGCCCGACTCGGACCCGTCCGTCCCGGGCCCGTCGGCCAGATACACCCCCCGCCCCCGCTCCCCGGCCCCCGCCTTCCGCAGGAGCCCACGCAGCTCGTCCACGCTCTCCGCGACGACAGCGATCCGCACCGGTCCCGGCCGGGTTTCGGCGCGCCGGGACGCCACCAGCGCCGCGTCCCGCAGCCGCAGGCCCGTGCCCGGCTCACCCGGCTCACCCGGCTCACCCAGCGCGCCCAGCAGCCACTGCGCCTCCCGTCCGGCCGCCGCCGTGTCGGCGCCCCGGAACAGGAACAGTTCGGCCGGCCATGCCTCGTACCCCTGGGCCGGTGGCGCGTCCGCGTCGTGGGCGGTGAGCACCGCGTGGAAGTTGGTGCCGCCGAAGCCGAACGCGCTGACCCCGGCGATCCGTTCGGCCACCGGGGCCGCCCACGGCCGGGCCTCGGTGTGGAAGGCGAAGGGGCTGGTCGCGGGGTCCCAGGCCGCGTTCGGCTGCTGGAGGTGGAGCGTGGGCGGGGTGATTCCGGTGTGCAGGGCCATCGCCGCCTTGATCAGGCCCGCCAGGCCCGCCGCGCACTTGGTGTGGCCCAGCTGGGACTTGACCGAGCCGAGGGCGCAGCCGCCCGGCGCCGCGCCCGACTCGGTGAAAACGGCGGTCAGCGTGGCCAGTTCGGTGCGGTCGCCGACCACGGTCCCGGTGCCGTGCGCCTCGACCAGGCCGACCCGGGCGGGCGACACTCCGGCCGCCCGGTACGCCCGTTCCAGCGCGGCCCGCTGGCCCTCGGGCCGGGGCGCGGTGAGCCCGAGGGAGCGGCCGTCGCTCGCGCTGCCGATGCCCTTGACCACGGCGTAGACGCGGTCGCCGTCCCGCTCGGCGTCGGCCAGGCGCTTCAGCGCGACGCAGGCCACGCCCTCGCCGAGCACGGTGCCGTCGGCGGAGGCGTCGAACGTACGGGAGCGACCGGTCGGGGAGAGGGCGCGCACCGACGAGAACAGCAGGTAGTCGTTGATCCCGTTGTGCAGATCGGCGCCGCCGCAGAGCACCAACTCGCTGGTGCCGGAGGCGAGTTCCTTGCAGGCCACGTCGAGCGCGGCGAGCGAGGAGGCGCAGGCCGCGTCGACCGTGTAGTTGGCGCCGCCGAGGTCGAGGCGGTTGGCGATCCGGCCCGCGATGACATTGGCGAGCATGCCGGGGAAGGAGTCCTCGGTGAGCGTCGGCAACTGCTCCTCGACGGCGGCCGGAATCTCCCCCAGATAGGCGGGCAGGACCGTGCGCAGGGTGGTCGCGCCGGACAGGTCGCTGCCCGACTCGGCCCCGAAGACCACGGACGTACGGGAGCGGTCGAAGGGCCGGTCGCCGTACCCGGCGTCCTCCAGCGCCCGCCGGGCCGCTTCGAGGGCGAGCAGCTGCACGGGCTCGATGCTGCCGAGCGAGGCGGGCGGGATGCCGTACGCGAACGGGTCGAAGGGGATCGGCGGCAGGAAGCCTCCCCACCGCGACGCGGTCGTACCGGCGCGCTCCCCCGTGGCGTCGTGGTAGATCTCCGGGTCCCAGCGGTCGGCGGGGACTTCGGTGACCGCGTCGACGCCGCCGACGACGTTCGCCCAGTACGTCGCCAGATCGGGGGCCTGCGGAAACATGCAGGCCATGCCCACGACAGCGATGTCGAGCGGCTGCGCGGCGGGCTCCTCGACGACGTCCTCGGCCGTGCCGGGGGCTTCGTCCAGCTCGGCCGCGCGCCGCCCGGCGAAGGCGGCGGCGCCCCGGCTCACGGCGTCGTGCAGCGCGCCGACGGTCGTGGCCGCCGAGCGCAGCACGGCCACCTCCCCGGCCATGAACATCCCGGCGTCCAGCTGGCGTTGCTCGGAGACGGGCCGCAGCTCGCCGCCCTCCCGCTCGACCCCCTTGCTGGCGATCCGCAGCCGCCCGATGTTCAGCCGCTCCAGCTCCTCCCACGCCTGGCGGCCGGGGGTGCCGTCGGCGTGCAGGCGCGCGCGGGCGGCCGCGTAGTCGGCGGTGTACGGGCTGGCGACGCAGCGGGTGGCGTGGCCCGGGGCGCTCTCCAGGAGCGCGGTGGCCCCGGCGGCGATCACCTGGCGCTGGAACACCGGCTGGATCGCGCCGCATTCGACCGCCTCGGCCGTGAAGAGGTACGCGGTGCCCATCAGGACGCCGACCGCGACCCCGCGCGCGGCGAGCGGGGCGGTGAGCGCGGCGGCCATGGCCGAGGAGCGCTCGTCGTGGATGCCGCCCGCGAGCAGTACCTGGAAGTCGCCCGCGGTGCCGGGCGCGCGGGCCACGTACTCCTCGACCACCGTCAGCTGTGCTTCCCAGAGCGGAAAGCTGTTGCGCGGTCCGACATGTCCGCCGCATTCGGCGCCTTCGAAGACAAACCTACGCATGCCCATGTCAATGAACTGGGTGAGCAGCGTGGCTGACGGCACGTGCAGGAACGTCTTGATCCCGGCCGCCTCCAGATCGGCCGCCTGGGAGGGGCGGCCCCCGGCGATGATCGCGTGCGTGGGCCGGACCGCCCGTACGGCCGCCAGCTGTTCCGCCCTGATCCGGCTGTCCGTGAAGCCGAGGATGCCCACGCCCCAGGGCCGTTCGCCCAGTTCGTCGCGGGTCCGTTCGAGGAGGGCGCGGCTCTGCTGGCCGTCGGACAGGGCGAGCGCCAGCATCGGCAGCGCCCCTTCGCGCGCCACGGCCGCCGCGAAGCCCGCCCGGTCGCTGACCCGCGTCATCGGGCCCTGCACGACCGGCAGACGGGTGCCGAGCGCGTCCGCCATCGTGGAGCCCGCCGCCAGGGTCCGCGCCACGGCCGGGTCGCCCACGGCGGCCAGAATGGCCTCGCGCACCCCGCGCACGGCACCGGCCACGGTGCCCCACCGTTCGGCGAACCGGGCGGCGAGGAACCCGTCCTGGCCGACGGGGAGCTGGAGGCCGGTGCGCGCGTTCCGCAGCGCCCGGACGCCGTCGACGACGCTCGTCTCGGACCCGTCCGTCGTGCGCAGTGCGGCCGCCGCCTCGTCCGCGACCCCGGACTCGGCGAGCAGGGCCAGCTGGGTGTCGAGGACGACCCCGGCAGCGCCGCCGACCACGGCCGCCGCCGCCGTACGGGGACCGATGCCCCCGCAGGCCCACACGGGCAGGTCGTACGCCGGGTCGGCGAGCAGCGCCTGGAGGAGGACGAACGTGCCCAGCTCGCCACTGCGGCCACCGCACTCGCTGCCGCGCGCCACGAGCCCGTACGCGCCGTCCGCCGCTGCCCGGCGAGCCTCCTCCCGGTCCCCGACTTCTGCCAACACCCGGCATTCGTCGGCCAGTTGGCTGATCTTCCAGTCCGCGTCGGCGGCGAGCAGCACCACGGACGGAAGGACACCGCCGCACTCCTCGGCCACCTCCTCGGGCGTCAGCGCGCAGGACGGCCCGACCCGGACGGCACACGCGTCCGCCGTCCAGCGCCGTACGCGTGCGAGCGCCTCTCTGGCACGGCGGTCGCCCGCCCCGAGATCCAGCACTCCGAGTCCGCCGGCCTGGCGGACCGCGGCGACCGGACGCGGGTCGGGCAGGCCTAACGGGCTCAATCCGATGACAAGTTCAGGGTTCGGCGCTACGGGCGTCATGAACACTCCGAATCAGACCGATGGAGCTGCGAGGGGGGTGACGGCAGCGGTGAGCGCCGGGGGCTCGGGGCGGCGGGCCCGCCGGACGGCCGGGGGCGGGCCGTCCGGCGGCGCGGGACGCCGGTGGAGCTCGTACCACTGCCGGGAGGTGCGCTGATACGGGGACTTGCGCTGGTGCCGTGACTCGTACCGCTGCCGTGACTTGCGGTGGCGCAGGGTCGCGCGGTGGGGCGGGGACTCTCGACTGGCGCCGCCCGACGGGGAGGACCGGGGCGAGCGTGGTGCGTTGCGGGTCGATGCGGCCGGCTGCCGCCCGGCCGGGGCCGACCTTACCGATCGTGGGGAGCGGCTGCCAGGGCGCCTGGGTCCGGTCGTCGAACTGGCGCCGTCCGCCCGGAAGGCGGGCCCCGGGGCGTCTGGTGCGTGCGATCGCACGGCGGAAGATCGACCGTGTACCGGACGTACTCGGGCGATCCGACAACGCGGCGAACGCGCGTACCGGGCGTCGCGGGGCAGGCGCCGGCTCGACGACAGGACCTGGCGCCCCGCCGCGCCCTCCTCGGCCGTCCCGGTTTCCCCATGGGCTCCCCACCTTCTCTGACGTTCCGTCATATCTGACGTGCCGTCATATTGCAATCGCTGCCGGGCTGTCGGAGTCGGCACGCGATCACGCCCGCCTCCTCGGTCACCGCTGCCCGTACAGCTCCTCGATCTCGTGGGCGTACGCGGCGGCCACCGCCCGCCGCTTGACCTTCAGGGACGGGGTCAGCAGTCCGTTCGCCTCGGTGAACTCCCCCGCCACCAGCCGGAACCGGCGGATCGACTCGGCCCGCGAGTCCGCCTCGTTGGCGTGATCCACGGCCTTCTGGACGTCCGCGATGCGCTCCTGGTCGTCGAGCAGCCGCTCGACGGGGGTGTCCACGAGCCGCTTGCGCACCGCCAGCCAGTACTCAAGGGCCTCCGGGGCGAGGGTGACCAGCGCGGCGACGTACGAGCGGATTACGAACGGTTGTCGCCCACCACCACGCGACCCGGACCTCGCGCACCCCGCCGCCCTCGCGCACGAGCTCCACCCGGGCGCGCCCGGTGAGACCACCACGGCGCACGGCCGTCCTCAGATCCTTCCGTACGCCCATGCGTCGACTCCTCTGCGCGGCTCAGGGCGGAGTGGTACGGAGCACTTGCGGGTGGTGCGGAGAAATTACTGGGACGTCAACTTACCGTCGCGTAACGAGAAATCAATCCCACCGGATCCGCCGAGCCGGGCGGGTGATGGTGGGAGGCTCCGACCGGAGCGCACCTCTTGCCCCGGCCTGGCCCGCGCCCCCGCGCTTCTGGCCCCGGCCGGGGGCCGTCCCTTCACCTGGCCGTTCGTCCTGGCCACCCTGGTCTTCCTGGCGTCGGTCCCGGCGCCGCCGAGGCTGCGGCGCACGGCGGCGCCGGTGCCCGCCGAGCCGGACGGAACCCGCGCGGCGCTGCCCGGCCGAGCCGCCGCGAGGCCGCCCGCGGGCTCACCCGCACGGCCTACAGGGCATGCGCCCCACCTGCGGTGGTGTGAGGGTGCCAGTGTGACCACTGCCAGCGACACCGCACCTTCGGCACCCACCGCGCCGCCCGTGCTGGACGTCCGCCGGCGGAACATCGTCTTCGGCACGATCATGCTCGGGATGCTGCTGGCCGCGCTGGACCAGACGATCGTGGGCACCGCCCTGCCGACGATCGTCTCGGACCTCGGCGGCGCCGCGCACATGTCCTGGGTGGTCACCTCGTACCTGCTCGCGGAGACCGTCGCGACCGCGCTGGTCGGCAAGTTCGGCGACCTCTTCGGCCGCAAGGTGGTCTTCCAGGTCTCGGCGGTCGTCTTCATCACCGGCTCGTTCCTGTGCGGCCTCGCGACCAACATGTCGCTGCTCATCGCCTGGCGGGCGCTCCAGGGCATCGGCGCGGGCGGTCTGATGGTCACCGCGATGGCGCTGATCGCGGATGTGATCCCGCTGCGCGAGCGCGGCAAGTACCAGGGCGCGATCGGCGCGGTGTTCGGCGTCGCGACGGTCATCGGACCGCTGCTCGGCGGGCTGTTCACGGACCATCTGAGCTGGCGCTGGGCGTTCTATTTGAACGTCCCCATCGCGGTCCTGGTGGTCATCGCCGCCGCCCGCAACATCCCCTCGATCCGGTCGGTCGCCAAGCCGGTGATCGACTACCTCGGCATCGGCCTGGTCGCGGCCGGGGCGAGCGCCCTGATCCTGGCGACGAGCTGGGGCGGCAACGAATACGCCTGGACCTCGCCCACCATCCTCGCGCTCTTCGCGGGCGGTGTGGCCTCGCTGGCCCTGTTCTGCTGGGTGGAGACCCGGGCCGTCGAGCCGATGCTGCCGATGCGGCTGTTCCGCAACCCCGTCTTCACGGTCTGCTCGGTCCTCAGCTTCATCGTGGGCTTCGCGATGCTGGGCGCGATGACGTTCCTGCCGACCTACCTCCAGTACGTGGACGGCGACTCCGCGACCGTCTCGGGCGTGCGCACCCTGCCGATGGTGGTCGGGCTGCTGATCGCGTCGGTCTTCAGCGGCAACGTGGTCAGCAAGACCGGCCAGTACCGGATCTTCCCCATCGTGGGCGCCCTGGTGATGGGCGTGGGGCTCTATCTGCTCTCGCTGATGGGACCGGACAGCGGCGCCTGGCTGGAGTCGCTGTACATGTTCGTGCTCGGCCTCGGCATCGGACTGTGCATGCAGGTCCTGACGATCGCGGTGCAGAACACCGTCGACTACGCCGACCTCGGCACCGCGACATCCGGCGTGACCTTCTTCCGTACGCTGGGCAGCTCCTTCGGTACCGCGGTCTTCGGCACCATCTACACCAACACCCTCAAGCCGAACCTGGCGGACGGGATCGCGGCGGCGGCGAAGGCGGGCGGGGCGGACCCGGCGGCGCTGGCCAGGGCCGCGCAGTCCCCCGAGGGCCTCAAGTCGCTGCCCTCGGCCACGGCCGCGCCGATCGTCCAGGCGTACGCGGACTCGCTGCACACCGTGTTCCTGTGGACCGTGCCGGTGGCGGCCGTCGGGTTCCTGGTGGCGCTGTTCCTCAAGCAGGTCGAGCTGCGCGACACCGCCCGCTCCTCCTCGACCGACATGGGCGAGGGCTTCGCGCAGCCGTCGACCGGCGACTCTCAGAAGCTCCTGGAGCTGTCGGTCGGCAAGATCGTCCGCAGCACGGGCATCGACACCGCGCGCCACATCGTGACCCGCTCCGACTCCCGCCTCGACATGGCGGGCGCGTGGGCGGTGATGCAGGTCGAGTTGTTCACCAGGATGGTCGGGCACGCGAGCCTCGGCCTGATCGCGGCCCGCCGGCGTGTGCCGCCGGAGGTGCTGGTGCCGGTCTTCCAGCGGATGGTCGACGAAGGGTTCCTCACCCGCGAGGGCACCTACTTCTCGCTCACCGAGGGCGGGCGGCGCGAGGTCGGCGCGATCAGCGCGTCCTGGTCGGACTGGCTCAACGAGCAGCTGGAGCGGGACCGGGGCCGGCCGCGCAGCGCGGAGCTGCGGGCCGCCGCCGACGCCATCGCCAAGCGGCTGCTCGCCGAGGACCTGGCCAACGGTCTGCCCCCGGCCGACCGCGAGACGGTGGGCGCGACCCGGTCCTGACCCGACCGCGCCCCTACCCCGAACCCGAGGAGCCCCCGTGCCTCAGCCCGAATGTCCCCCGTGGCCGTCGTGGCCGCCGTGCCCGCCCGCGTGGTCGAACATGAGCGCCTCCGGCGGAGCCACCACGAACGGCCGCATCATGCCCATGTCCTCGTGCTCCAGCAGATGGCAGTGGTACATGAACCGCCCGTACGCCCCGTCGAAGCGGCCGAGCACCCGCACCAGCTGCCCCGCCGGGACCCGGAAGACGTCCTTCAAGCCGCGCTCGTTGGGCGCGAGCGGGACCGGCCGGCCCGCGTCGTAGGCCACCGGCTTGCGAGTGCCGCCCAGCTTCGCGTCGAAGCCGTCCACGGTGTACGCGTCACGGCCCATCAGCTGGAAGTCGGCGAGGTGGATGTGCATCGGGTGGACCGGACCGCCGAGGTTGAGGAAGCTCCACTGCTCGAAGGTGCCCTCGGCGACGGTGAACCCCAGGCCGTCGTTGAAGGTGCGGGAGATCCGCCGGTACGTCTTCACCGTGCCGTCGGCGCCCTGGAGCTGGATCACCCCCTCCGCCGGACCGGTCGGGCCCTCGGTGACCTCGGCCATCTCCCAGATCTCCGGGTGGCCGCCGCCCCCGACGGTGCCGGGCGGGGTGAGCACGACCAGCCGGTGGCCGTGGTGCAGCTGCGCGTGCTCGTACCGCCGGAAGGAGCCGGAGAGCACCTGCGGCAGGACGAAGGCGTCGGGCTCGGGGCACTCGCGTACCCGGAACTCCATCACCTGGGGATAGCGGACGTTGTTCACCGGGTCGGGCACCCCTGCGGGCTTTCCCGCTCCCTTGTTGACCAGGCGCAGGCTGCGGCCGGCCAGCTCGCGGAAGTCGACGAGCAGGTCCATGCGCTCGGCGGGTGCCACGGTCAGCGCCGGCAGCGCCGCGTCGAAGCCGACCGTCACCGGGGCGGGCAGCAGTCCGCCGTCGCTGCCGATCTGGTGGAGCACGCCGGGCACCGGGTTGTCCTCCTCGTCGAGGAGGACCAGGTCGTAGATGCGCGCGTTGGAGGCGTTGACGAGCCGGAAGCGGTACCAGGCGGCGTCGGTGTCGAGGTACGGCCAGATGACCCCGTTGACCGTGGTGAACGGGCCGGTGAAGGGGGCCGAGACCGGCCGGCCCGTCTCGGCGTTCTTCGGGTCGACGACGATCGTCTTGTGCAGCAGTCGCCCGTTGAGGCGCCCGTCCTCGTCGGTGTCGAGGTTGCGGTCGGCGAGGATCAGCGGCATCTCCCGCTCCCCGCGCGGCAGTCGCAGGGCGTCCTCCTCGTCGTCGCGCAGCAGATACGTGCCGACGAGCCCGGCGTACACGTTGAACCGGGTGATGTTCATGGCGTGGTCGTGGTACCACCACTGCACGGCCTGGTGGTCGTTCGGGTACTCGGAGAGCTGGGCGTCGCCCTCCCCCACCGCGTTGTCGGCCCAGCCGTCGTTGCCGCCGCCGGTCTGGGCGCCGTGCAGGTGTGTGACGGTCCAGGCGGGCAGCGCGGCCACGTCCGCACTGGCCTCGACGCCCCCGCGGCCGGCCTCGGTGGTGGCGGGCGGGGTGCCCTGCGGCGCAGCGGCACCTCGACGGCGGTGACCGGGTACTCGCTGCCGCGCGGCACCCGGTTGGTCCAGGCGATGCGCACGGGCAGGCCGCGCCGCACCTCGATGGTGGGGCCGGGCACCGTGCCGTTGTAGCCCCACATCAAGGTGGGCGGCAGCTGGCTGTGCAGCCGCACCCAGGTGGGGCGGACGGCGATCTCGGTCTCACGGCGCACATCGGCCTTCGCGGGCCGCAGCACCTCGGGAATCGGTAACCGGTCGGTGTACGGGACGAGTTCGTCCCCGGCGATGTCGGACAATTTTTCCCCCTGATCCGGACAATTACGACCGCATACATGGGGAAGGACGCCGAAAGCGCCGATCCGGTTCAGCCCGTGAACACCGCGTCCAGATACACCCAGGCGCCCTCGTGCCGGACGAAGCGGCTCCGCTCGTGCAGCGAGCCCTCGCCGCCGCCCTCGGTGTAGTGGGCGCGGAAGGTGACCTCGCCCGTGGTGTGGAAGGCGCTGCCGTCCTTGGTGTCCAGGATCTCCAGACGGGTCCAGCGCATCCCCGGGTCGAAGTCGACGCCGGCGGGCCGGTGGTCGGGGTGCCAGGTGCGCAGCAGATACGGCTCGTCGTGCACCGCGAAGGCGCTGAAGCGGGAGCGCATCAGCGCTTCGGCGGTGGGCGCCGCCTGCCCGGCGTGGTAGCGGCCGCAGCACTCGGCGTACGGCGCGGGCAGCCCGCAGGGGCAGTCCTTGGGGGGCTGCGGGCGGGCGGGGCGGGGAGTGCGTCGAGCCATGCCCCTATCTGACCACATCCGCCCGGCCGCGCACGGCACGGCCGGTGGCGGCCGCAACTGCCGTGCACCCACGGAACACTGGGCTCGATTGCCCCTTCCAGCTTGACCGCCGCATCCGTATGCTCCTGCGCCGACGTGACCGTTACCGTCGGTAATAGGGGGCATCATGGAGCGTTCAGGCAGCACTTCGGGCAGTACGAGGCGCACGTTCGTCGCGGGGACGGCGGTGGCGGGCGCGGCGACCGCCCTGGGTCTCGACGCGGCGGTTCCCGCCGCGGCCGCGGCACCCCCGGGGGCCGCCCCGGCGGCCGGGCAGTCGGTGGTGGTGCTCGGCGGCGGTGTCGCCGGTCTGACCGCCGCCCACGAACTGGCCGAACGCGGCTTCCGCGTCACGCTCTACGAGCGCCGGGCGCTCGGCGGCAAGGCGCGCAGCATGGACGTGCCGGACAGCGCCCGGGGCGGCCGCGGCCCGCTCCCGGCCGAGCACGGCTTCCGGTTCATCCCGGGGATCTACCACAACCTGCCGGACACGATGCGCCGGATCCCCTTCCCGGGCAACGCGCACGGCGTCTGGGACAACCTGATCGCACCCAAGGAGATGATGTTCGCCCGGACCGGCTACGAGGACCTGCGTCTGCCGCTGCCCTGGTCCGGCACCCCGCAGCAGCTCACCCTGGACGCGCTGCGGCGCGCCCTCACCGGGGTGCTCGGCACCTTCCAGCGACTGCCCGCGCGCGAGGTCGCGTACTTCGCCGACCGCCTCGTCACCCCTGGACCCGGGCGTCTCCGGAATCGGCACCCCCGAGCCGAGGAACGAGGACGAGCTGCTCATCCACCCGGTCGGCACGTTCCACAACCGCCCCTCGGCGGGCACGAGGATCCCCAACTTCTGTCTGGCGGGCGACTGCGTGGCCGTCCCCATCGACCTGGCGACGATGGAGGGCGCCAACACCTCGGGCCGCCTCGCCGCCAACGCGCTGCTCGACCGGGCCGGTTCGGCCGCCCCGCGCTGCCCGGTGGCCTCGCTGTACAGCGCCCCGGAGCTGGATCTGCTCAAGCGCGACGACCGCTTCCGCTACCGCCTCGGGCTGCCCAACGTCTTCGACATGGGCTGACACGGCTCGGCCGCCGCGCGGGCCCCAACGGGGCGCCGGGCGGCGGCCGTCCGGTGGATCACGTCAGCAGGAAGTCGGCCTGGCCCGACTTGGCGCCGAGGATGAACGCGGCGATCTCGTTGCTGGTGTAGATCAGAGCGGGGCCCTCCGGGTCGGCCGACTGGCGCATCGCGACCCGGCCGTCGGACAGCTTCATGGCCTCGACGCAGTTGCCGCCGTTGCCACCGCTCCACGGCTTGTGCCAGCCCTCGGTCCCAAGCTCACGGGCCGGCATGCCGTTGTATATGTGATCCATTCACAGCTCCTCGCGGAGATCCGCCAGGATCTCCTTCGTGCGTCGTGCAGTCGCGGCCTGGGCCGCCATGCGGTCCATGACTTCGAGGTGCGTGTCGACCTCGGGGCGCGCGTCCAGATAGACCGCGCCGGTCAGGTACTCGCTGTAGACCATGTCCGGGAGTTCCGGCACGGCGAATCTGAACAGGACGAACGGGCCGTACGTGCCCGGGTGGTGCCCCGTCGCGAACTCCGCCAGCTGGAGCGTCACATGGGGCAGCTCGGCCGCCTCCAGGAGCCGGTCGAGCTGGCCGCGCATCACCCCGGGGCCACCCACCGGGCGGCGCAGCACCGTCTCGTCCATGATCACCCACAGCCGCGGTGCGTCGGCGCGGGTGAGCAGCGACTGGCGCTCCATGCGCAGCGCCACATGCCGGTCGATGTCGGCGGCCCTGGTCTGCCCGAGCGCGCCGCTGACCATCACCGAGCGCGCGTACTCCTCGGTCTGCAGCAGGCCGGGAACGAAATGCGGCTCGTACGTCCGGATGAGCGAGGCCGCGCCCTCCAGGCTGACGTACATGCTGAACCAGTCGGGCAGGATGTCGTGGAAGCGCTGCCACCACCCCGGCTTGTTGGCCTCCTCCGCGAGTTCGATGAAACGGTCCGTCTCCTCGTCCCCGATGCCGTACGCCTTGAGCAGCAGCTGTACGTACGGGATCTTCAGCGAGACCTCGGCCGTCTCCATGCGGCGGATCGTGGCGGGGGCGACCCGGAGCACCTTCGCCGCCTCTTCGCGCCGGAGGCCGGCCCGCTCGCGCAGATCCTGCAGGCGCCGGCCCAGCACGACCTGCCCCACGGTCGGGGCGGACCGGGGTTCACTCACGTCAGACCTCCCCTAACCCTGTTGCCGAGCAGTGTGCCATGCCACCTCAGCCCAGAACACAGCACTCTGCAATTTTCAGAGTGCCCCTTGCCAAGTGTCACGGATGGGTGGAAGGTAGGTCGGTGAACGCCAGCACATGCGGCTGTCGCGTGCGACACCGCTTCCCCACTGTGAGGACCCGGTCGTGGCCCCTGGTAATGCGCTCGTCCCGCAGCTCATAGGCGCGGCCCCCACGGTGTCCGTCGCCGACGTCCGCCGGTACGCGTTCGAACTGTCGGCCCGGCCGGAATCCGCCTCCGCGGCCCGCCGCCACACGGCCGAGGTCACCGTCCGGTGGGGTCTCGGCGAGGAACTGGGCGACGCCGCCGCCCTGGTGATCTCCGAGCTCGTCACCAACGCCGTCGTACACACCGCGGGCACCCGCGTGTCCTGCGAACTCTCCTTCACCGCCGGGCACTTGACGGTCGTCGTCCAGGACCAGGGGTACGGCGCGGGCGGGCCCACGCTGTGCAACGCGGCCGACGGCGAGGAGCGCGGGCGCGGGCTGCTGCTCGTCGACGCGCTGAGCGTCGCCTGGGGCGCCCACCACGTGCCGCGAGGCATCGGCCGGATCGTCTGGGCCCGGCTCGGGGCGGGCCGTACATGCTGAAGGGCTCACACACACTTCTGTCCAGAGGCGGCCGGGATGAGGCTGGGGGGCCTCGGGGGCCCGGCTCGCAAGGGGGCGCCGGAGCGACCGGCGGCAGCAGACTCGTGCTGCCGCCGGCGCTCCGGGCGTCTCTGGGCTGCGACGCGGTCGCGGTGCCCGCGTCCTACGGCTTCCGGGTCCTGGCGCGGCTGCCCCGCTCGGGGTGCGTCTTCGCGGACGCCGACTGCTGGTGGTGGGTCGTCCCGGCGGGCTCGGACCACGACCTGACCTGGCCGCACCCGGCCCGCTACGCCCCGGACGCCCGCGTTCCGGAGACCCCGGGACGGCGGATGATCCACTGCCCCGAGGGCACCAGCCCGTACACACCGCCCATCCCGCTGTACCTGGTGGTATGCCAGCTGACTGGAACGGCACCGGCATGGACCTAGAGCCTGTCCGGTGGGTCCGGTCGGCACGCGGGGGTCGGCACGCCCTCCCCCCAAGGCCTAAAGGGCCAGGGGGGACCCCCAGCCGCGTTGTCGTCAATCACCGACGCTCCGCGTCGCCTCAATCCTCCGCCTTGCAGCATGGGGGTCTCCCCTGCTCGAACGAAGTTGAGAGCTTGGGCAAGCACCACACCCCCGCTCACCAGCACCGAAAGGGGCACCCCGTGCTGAGGCCAACCGGACCCACCGGACAGGCCCTAGCCTGTTCGCTCGCCCTTCGCGCCGACCCGGGGTGGGACTTCGCTCCCCGCCCCGGCGGACCGGACCTCCGCGCCCACGGGCTCAGCCCGTCGTCAGACCTTCCGCCGCCCGCGCCAGGGCGTCCAGGACCGGGCTGATCAGCGGGTGGTGCTCGGCGCCGCTGCGGACCGCCGCGAAGACGCGGCGGGTGGCGGCGGGACCCGCCACCGGGCGCACCACCGTGTTCTTCTGCTCCATGCCGCGCAGCGCCGAGCGGGGCACCAGGGCCACGCCCGCCCCCGCGCCCGCCAGGGCCACCACGGCGCGGAAGTCGTCCGAGGAGTGGATCAGCCGCGGCTCGAAGCCCGCCAGCTCACAGGCGAGGAAGACCACGTCGTGGCAGGGGTTGCCGGGGTACGGGCCGATCCAGTCGTCCTCGGACAGGGCGGAGAGGCGCACCTCGGGCGCGTGCGCCAGGGGGTGTCCGGCCGGAAGCACCGCGTCGAAGGGCTCCGCGTAGAGCGCGACCCGGACCAGGCGCCGGTCGTCCTCCCTGGGGGCGCCCCGGTACTCGACCGCCAGCGCCAGGTCCGCCTCGCCGTCCAGGACCATGGGCAGCGACTCGTCGCCCTCGGCGTCGCGGACACGGACCCGGATCGTGGGGTGCGTCCCGCGCAGCAGGGCCACGGCCGGGGCGAGCACCTCCGCGATACCCGTGGCGAACGCCGCCACCGTCACATCGCCGGCCGCACCGCCCGCGTACGCCGCCAGCTCCGCCTCCGCCCGCTCCAGCTGGGCGAGGACAGCGTTGGCGTGCTCCAGGAGGATCTCGCCGGCCGCCGTGAGCCGTACGCCCTTGCCGCTGCGGGTCAGCAGCGTGTGGCCGGTCTCCTGCTCCAGGGCGGCGAGCTGCTGGGAGACGGCGGAAGGGGTCAGATACAGCGCTGCGGCCGCGGCGGTCACCGTACGGTGGTCCGCCGCGGCGCGCAGGATGCGGAGCCGGCGCGGGTCGATCACCCGGCCATTGTCGCCCGGGCGTCGATGAACGCCGCCACGGCCCGCTCCACGTCGGCCGTGGAGTGCGCGGCGGAGAGCTGGACGCGGATACGGGCCTGGCCCATCGGGACCACCGGGTAGGAGAAGCCGATCACGTACACACCGCGCTCAAGGAGCAGCTCGGCCATGCGGGCGGCCTCGGCGGCGTCGCCGATCATGACGGGGGCGATGGCGTGGTCGCCGGGCAGGATCTCGAAGCCCGCCTCGGTCATCCGCGTCCGGAAGAGCGCGGTGTTGGCGGCGAGCTTGTCTCGCAGGTCGCCCGCCGATTCCAGCAGGTCCAGGACCTTCAGGGAGGCGGCGGCGATCACCGGGGCCAGCGAGTTCGAGAAGAGGTACGGGCGCGAGCGCTGGCGCAGCAGGGCGACGATCTCGGCGCGGGCCGCGACGTAGCCGCCGGAGGCGCCGCCGAGGGCCTTGCCGAGGGTGCCGGTGATGATGTCGACGCGGTCCATGACGCCGTGCAGCTCGGGCGTGCCGCGGCCGCCCGGGCCGACGAAGCCGACGGCGTGCGAGTCGTCGACCATGACCATCGCGTCGTAGCGGTCGGCGAGGTCGCAGATCTCCTGGAGCGGGGCGACGTAGCCGTCCATGGAGAAGACACCGTCGGTGACGATGAGGCGACGGCGCGCACCGGAGGCCTCCTTGAGCTTCGCCTCCAGCTCGGCCATGTCGCGGTTGGCGTACCGGTGGCGGGCGGCCTTGGAGAGGCGGATGCCGTCGATGATCGAGGCGTGGTTGAGGGCGTCGGAGATCACCGCGTCCTCGGCGCCGAGGATGGTCTCGAAGACACCGCCGTTGGCGTCGAAGCAGGACGAGTAGAGGATCGTGTCCTCCTGGCCGAGGAACGCCGAAAGACGGGCCTCCAGCTCCTTGTGGACGTCCTGGGTGCCGCAGATGAAGCGGACCGAGGCCATGCCGTAGCCCCAGCGGTCGAGGGCCTCCTTGGCGGCGGCGACCACCTCGGGGTGGTCGGCGAGGCCCAGGTAGTTGTTGGCGCAGAAGTTCAGGACCTCGCCGGTGGGGACGGAGACCGAGGCGTTCTGCGGGGTGGAGATCACCCGCTCGGGCTTGAAGAGACCGGCCTCGCGGATCTCGTCGAGGGTGTTCTGGAGGTCGTCGCGAACGGACGCGTACATGCTCAGGCTCCTAGGGGCTGTCCGGTGGATCTGGTCGGCTTCGGTGCGGAGTGCGGTTTCGGCGCTGGTGAGCGGGGGTCTGGTGCTTCCCCAAGCTCTCGACTTCGTTCGAGCAGGGGAGACCCCCATGCTGCAAGGCGGAGGATTGAGGCGACGCGGAGCGTCGGCGATTGACGACAACGCCGCTGGGGGTCCCCCCTGGCCCTTTAGGCCTTGGGGGAGGGCGTGCCGACCCCCGCGTGCCGACCAGATCCACCGGACAGCCCCTGGATGCCGTGAAGCGGACTCAGGCGGTCCAGTCGAGGATGATCTTGCCGCTGCGGGCGGTGGCGGCCTCGTCGAAGGCCGCGTCGAAGTCCCGGTACGCGTAGCTGCCGGTGATCACCGGGGAGAGGTCGAGGCCGCCTTCGAGCAGCACCGTCATCGCGTACCACGTCTCGAACATCTCGCGGCCGTAGATGCCCTTGACCGTGATCATCGAGGTGACGATCTTCGACCAGTCGACGGCGAACTCCTGCGCGGGCAGTCCGAGCATCGCGATCTTGCCGCCGTGCGTCATATTGTCGATCATGTCGCGCATGGCTTCGCCGCGGCCGGACATCTCCAGGCCGACGTCGAAGCCCTCGCGCAGACCGAGCTGGCGCTGGGCGTCCGCGATGGAGGACTGCGCCACGTTCACCGCGAGCGTCGCGCCCGCCTTGCGGGCCAGCTCCAGGCGCTCGGGGCTCACGTCGGTGATCACGACGTTGCGGGCGCCCGCGTGCTTGGCCACGGCCGCCGCCATGATGCCGATCGGGCCCGCGCCGGTGATCAGGACGTCCTCGCCGACCAGCGGGAAGGAGAGCGCGGTGTGCACGGCGTTGCCGAACGGGTCGAAGATCGCGGCGACGTCGAGGTCGACCGGGGTGCGGTGCACCCACACGTTGGAGGCGGGCAGCGCCACGTACTCCGCGAAGGCGCCGTCGCGCCCCACGCCGAGGCCGATCGTGGAGCGGCACAGGTGACGGCGGCCCGCCAGACAGTTGCGGCACCTGCCGCAGACCAGATGGCCCTCGCCGCTGACCAGCTCACCGACCGCGATGTCCCGGACGTCCGCGCCGACCGCCGCGACCTCGCCGACGAACTCGTGGCCGAGGACGAGGGGGGTCCTGACGGCGCCCTGCGCCCAGCCGTCCCAGGAGCGGATGTGCAGATCGGTGCCGCAGATGCCGGTGCGCAGCACCTTGATCAGCACGTCGCCGGGGCCGGTCTCCGGCTCGGGGACGTCCATGAGCCACAGTCCGGGTTCGGCGTGCTGCTTGACAAGGGCCTTCATGGGGGGCGGCTCCCGGGACGCACAAAGAGGGCGAAAGCCATGGTTCCATGGCTGATCACTAATCTGCCGAGCAAGAGCCACTCGCGTCCATCGAGGTTTTCTTAAGCGGGCCAACAGCCGAGCTTCACGCGCCCCTGGCTGCTCCCCCTTCACTCGCCTCACCACCGCACCTCACACCAGGGCCGCGGCCGCCTCCACCGCCAGTCCGTGCCCCTCCTCGTAGGAGCGGCGGTACGCGGTGCCGTCGAGCACGGCGCGCAGTTCCGCCTCGGCGCGGCGCCGGACGGCGGGCTCGGACGGCAGCGGGCGCAGTCCGAAGCCGCCGTGCTGCCCGGTGGCGTGCCGGTCGTACGCGCCGAGCAGGCGGGCACCCTCCTCGGCGGCGCCTAGGTGCGCCTTCGCCCAGGCGGCGACCAGGAACTGACTGGTAATCAGGTTGGGTGCGACCAGATACGCCTGCCCCGCCAGCTGCCGCACCGCCTCCCGCACCCGCCCGAGCGCGTCGGTGTAGGCGCCGCCGAGGCAGTCCAGCCAGCCGTCCACCCCGGCGACCAGACCGCGGAACATCTCTGGGACGGCCTTGGTGAACTCGGCCTCCATCAGGCGCAGTTGCTCGCGGGCCAGACCCACGCGATCGGTGGCCGCGTAGTGGTGGGCGAGCAGCATCCGGGCGGTGCCGACGCCCTCGCCCGCGTAGTGGCGCGACTCCTCGACGGCGTCGAGCAGCAGCCGCTCGGCCCGCTCGCCCTCCTCGTCCGTCCCGGCGACCGCGAGGCGGACCGTCGCGAGGCGCGCCTTGAACATGGGGCCCTGGGCGTACGCACCGGTCCAGGTGGTGGACTCCATGGCGCGCTCGAAGTCGGCCGCGGCCTCTTCGTACCGGCCCTGCCGCGAGTGGTCCTCGCCGCGTGCCGAGAGCGTCTCCGCGATGGCCCACGGGTCCCCGAGCCGTTCGAACAGGGCCAGCGCCTCGTCCGCGTCGGGGCCGCCGACGAGCTTGGAGCGGAGCAGCAGCGCGAAGGCGAGGTCCCACGGCTCGCCGTGCGCGCGGCAGTCCTCGACCATCGCGTCGACGGCCCGCGGGAACCCGGCGAACTCATGGGTGAGCAACCGGGCGAAGTACCAGACGGACCCGGGCTGGCGGCAGTTCTGCGGCATCGCGGAGCCGTACGCGGCCACGACGCGCCGCAGATACGGCCCGGCCGCGGCGCCGGCGAACTCCGCGCCCTCGCCCTCGCCGCCGCCCGCGAACAGCATCATCCGCACCCCGCGCCGGGCCTCCCACAGCTGCTCCTCGGACCACGGCGGCGGCGCGTCGGTGCAGCGCGCCGCAAGCGGCACGGCCGGGCGCACCGGCTCCGCGAACGGGTCGGGCCCCAGCCCGGTCGCGGCGAGCGACCAGGCGCGGGCATCGGTCTGGTGGCCGCGCAGCTGCCAGAACCAGCTCATCGAGAGGGTCAGACAGAGCGCGTCCTGCTCGCGGCCGTACTCGACCGCCCTGCCGAGCGCGGTCCGCACGTTCGCGTGCTCCGTCTCGAACCGCCGCATCCCGCCGGCCTGCCGGGGCCCACGCAGCAAGGCCTCGCCGGTGCGGGCGAGTTCGCGGTACGCGACCAGGTGGCGCAGCTCGACGGCCTTGCGCTCACCGGACTCGGCGAGGCGCTCGGCGGCGTACTCCGCGACGGTCTCAAGGAGCCGGTAGCGCATCACGCCACCGTCCGGGGCGGCCACGACCAGGGACTTGTCGACGAGGGAGGCGAGCAGGCCGAGTACGTCGGCGGGGTGTTCCGACGTGGTGGCGGGATCGGCGCAGACCGCCTCCGCCTCCGGCAGCGCGAAGCCGCCGGAGAAGACGGCCAGGCGGCGCAGCACGGCCCGCTCGCGTGCGTCGAGGAGCTCCCAGGACCAGTCGACCACGGCCCGCAGGGTCTGCTGCCGGGGCCGCAGCGTCCTGCTGGTGCGGGCGCCGTCCCCGAGCAGCCGGAACCTGTCGTCGAGGCGGTCCGCGAGCTGGCGCGGGGTGAGCATCCGCAGCCGGGCGGCGGCGAGTTCGAGGGCGAGCGGCAGCCCGTCGAGGCGGCGGCAGACCTCGGCGGCGGCCTCCGGGTCCTCGGAGACGCGGAAGCCGGCCCGGGCCGCCGCGCCCCGCTCGCCGAACAGCCGCAGGGCGGTGTCGAGCGGCAGGGGTCCGACCCCGCGCACCCGCTCCCCCGGGACGCCGAGGGGTTCCCTGCTGGTGGCGAGAACGGTGACACCGGGGCAGCAGGTGAGCAGTTCGTGCGCCAGCTCGGCGGCCCCGGCGGCGATCTGCTCGCAGTTGTCGAGGACGAGCAGCATCCGGCGGTGGCCGCAGTGCGCGACGAGCCGTTCCAGCGGGTCGCTGGGTCCGCCCTCGGCCCCGGTGAGCAGCACGCTCTCGCGCGCCCCGAGTGCGGTGAGCAGGGCCTGCGGCAGTTGCGCCGCCTCCCGTACGGGCGCGAGCTCGGCCAGCCAGACGCCGTCGGCCCACTCCTGTGCGACGACTTCGGCGGCCTCCAGGGCGAGCCGGGTCTTGCCCGCGCCGCCGGGCCCGGTGAGGGTGACGAGCCGCCCGTCGGCCAAGTCCGCACGCAGGGCAAGGAGTTCCGGCTCGCGCCCGACGAAGGAGGTGAGCCGGGCGCGGAGGTTGCCGGGGTGGGCGGCGGGATGCGGTGCGCCATGGGTGTACGTGGGCAGCACGGCCCGTACCCGTACCGCCGGGTCCGATGCGCTCTCCGCGGGCGATCCGGTCCGCGCCGTCGGCTCCGGCGCCGGGGCGGCGTCCCGCAGCAACTCGGCGTGCAGGGCCCGCAGTTCGGGCCCGGGGGCGGTGCCCAGTGCCTCGTCGAGGGCGACCCGGGCCGACTCGTACGCCACCAGCGCCTCGGCCCGGCGACCCGCCGCCGTCAGCGCGCAAAGGTGCAGGGCCTGCAACGGCTCGTCCAGGGGTGTCGCGGCGACCAGGGCGGCCAGTTCCGGCAGGGTGTGCTCGGCGCGGCCGAGGGCGGTCTCGGCGGCGAGGCGGGACCGGCGCGCCTCGGAGTGGCGGCGCTCGGCCCGTACGACCAGCGGGTCCCGCTCCCGTACCGGAAGGTCGGCCAGGACCGGCCCCTGCCACAGCGCGAGGGCCTCGTCGAGCAGCCGTGCCGCCTGTTCCGCGTCCCCGTCCGCCAGCGCGTCCGCGCCCTCCCGCGCCAGCCGTTCGAAGCGGAACACGTCGATGTCGTCGGGGCCGGCGGCCAGCCGGTAGCCGCCCGGCACGGACTCCACGGCGCCCCGGCCGAGCGCCCTTCGCAGCCGGCCGACCAGCGCCTGCACCGCCGCCGCCTCGTCGGCGGGTGCGGTGGCGTCGTCGCCCCAGACCCGTGCGGCCAGCTCCGGTACCGGCACCGCGCGTCCGGCGCCCGCCGCAAGCGCGGCGAGCAGCGCCCGCAGCCGGGCGCCTCCGAGGGGCACCTCACTGCCGTCCGGGCACAGAGCCCGTGTCGGTCCGAGTACGCGGTAGCGGAGTGTCACCCGCTCATTGTCTACGGCGGTCGTGGCGGGCGGTTCCCGGTCAGCCCTCGGCGGGGGCCGGGTCCGTGCGGACGACGCTCAGATGGCCTCGGCGCCGGATGATCACGACGTTCCTCGGCGCGCTCTTGGGCGCGTGCGCGCGGGCCTCGGCGGGCTCGCGGCGCAGGACCAGGGTGACCCGGCGCAGTCCCAGCTCGCCCAGCGTGCCGGAGGACTCGTCGAGGACGCGGCACTCCACGGCGTCCCAGCCGGGGTCGGGGTGGCGCACGGCGCGTACGGTCCCGTCGTGGTGCACGGCGGCCGGGCCGACCATGCGCATCCAGTGCGGCAGGCCCTGCTGGTAGGCCGCGCTCATCAGCGGGTCGTCGGCGATCTCGCGGCGCACGGCCCGCAGTTCGGGGTCGTGCGGGTCCTGCTCCAGAGCGGACGAGAGCTGCGCGAGCATGGGGAGGCACCAGCCCGTCTCGTGCTGGGCGAGCACGGAGCCCGCGTGCGGGTGGAAGAGGACGAAGCGCAGGAAGTTGTGGCGCGGCATCGCGGTGGGGTGGGGGCCCACGGCCCGGAAGAGCGTGTCGTACGCGGTGTTGGCGTGCACGATGTTCCAGCTGCGGTCGACGAGGAACGACGGCAAGTCCGTGGCGTCCATCATCGCGATGTGGTCGTCGACGTAGGCACGCGCCTCGGCGTCCCACTGGCCGGTGGCGGTGGCGGTGGCGCCCCGTACGTTGTCCGGTACGGGGCCGGCTGACCTGTTCACCAACGGTTCTTTCACCATCGAGAACGCGACTCCTCTTGCAGGCACGCGGTGCGCCTGCCGTCCTCCACGTCCTCATCGCACAGAGGTCGATCTTCGCACCGTGCTGCGATCCTGCTCCCGCCGACAAGACAATGTCAACCATCGTGGCATTCCAGCCCGAGAACGCCTCAAATACGCCACAGCTGTGGCAAGTTCTGGTTCTCGACGGCGTGAGCAAGTAGCCTCCGGACATATTCACTTTGTGTTCGAGCTGTGTGGAGCAACTCGTGTGATCTAGGAGAATTACTGGTGACGGACGGCTTCTCGGATCCGGGACCGGCGGCCACGGGCCCCCTGGGGGACATCGCCGCCCGCGTCGGCGAACTGGCCCGCAAGCTCGGAATGAGCCAGGCAGAGGTCTTCGACGTCCACCAGCTCTCCGACGCCTCGGGTGTTCCGGCCGACGTCGTCCAGGCGCTGCTCGACGGCCTTCCGGCGGGCGAGCCGGACGTGCAGGCCCGGTTCCTCCAGCGCTTCGGAGCGCTGCGCCGCTCCCGGCTCAAACCCAACGGCCGCCCCTACACCCAGCAGGAGATCGCCGACGGCGCCGGGATGTCCCGGCAGCAGGCGGGTGCGCTCATCAACGGCGACCGCCGCCCGACCATGGAGCACTGCGACGCCATCCAGCGCTTCTTCAAGGTCCACGCGGGCTATCTCACCGCCGAGGACAGCGAGGCCCTGGGCGACGCCCTGCTCCGCACCGAGCAGGAGCTGCTGCACTCCTTCGCCGCCCGCGAGCACGACCGGGAGCACGGACTCGACACGCTCGCCCCGGCCGGGGAGGACCCGCTGGAGCGCCTCCTGCAGGACCACGGTGTGCGCGGCATCGCCTGGCGGGCCGCGCAGCTCCCCACGGACAAGCACCGGGACAAGGTCACCGAGTGGCTGGACATGCTCCTGGAGAGCGTGAAGCGGGTGGATCCCTGACCCGGGCGCCCTTCGGCCCGCCTCTCGGCGGAACCGGCCGCCGCACCGCTGGATTTGGGCGGGGATACGATCTTCCATAGGATCCGGCGATGATCACCAGAAAACGGCTGGCGGCCGGGGTGGGCGCGCTGCTCGCCACCCTCGCCACCGGTATCCTCCCGGCCGACGCGGTCGCGGACGACGGACCGCCCCCGCAGAAGGCCGCACCCAAGGTCGAGCTGGTGCTCGACGTCAGCGGCTCGATGCGGGCCCGCGACATCGACGGCCAGTCCCGGATCGCCGTCGCCAAGCAGGCCTTCAACGACGTACTGGACTCGGTCCCGCCGGAGGTCGAGCTCGGCATACGCACGCTCGGCGCCAACTACCCGGGCAACGACCGCCAGGTCGGCTGCAAGGACACCCGCCAGCTGTACCCGGTCGGCCCGCTCGACCGCACCGAGGCGAAGACCGCCGTCGCCACGCTCGCCCCGACCGGCTGGACGCCGATCGGCCCCGCCCTCCAGGGCGCGGCGCAGGACCTCAAGGGCGGCGAGGCGACCCGCCGGATCGTGCTCATCACGGACGGCGAGGACACCTGCGCCCCGCTCGACCCGTGCGAGGTGGCGCGCGACATCGCCGCCCAGGGCATCCACCTGGTCATCGACACCCTCGGCCTCAACCCGGACGCCAAGACCCGTGACCAGCTGACCTGCATCGCCCAGGCGACCGGCGGCACGTACACCGCGGTGAAGCACAAGGACGAGCTCAAGGACCGCGTCAAGCAGTCGGTGGACCGCGCCGCCGACCCGGTGGTGGTCCCGGTCGCCACCAACGGCGCCGCCAGCTGTGAGAGCGCGCCCCAGCTCAAGCCCGGCCTGTACACCGACCGTGAGACGTTCGGCGAGCACCGCTGGTACAAGGTCGACGTCAAGCCCGGCCAGGAGCTGCGCGCCGCCGTCAGCATCGGCGCCGACCGCCCCGTCAACAACGACTACGGGGTCCTGATGCGGGCCGTCACCCGGCACGGCCGGGAGATCGTCCGCGGCTCCGAGGCGGGCGACGGCCGCACCGACCTGATCTCGACGGGTCTGCGCTATCCGAAGCCGGAGGCGAAGGAGAAGGCGAAGGACGGCAAGGACGCCGTGGAGACCGTCTGCCTCCAGGTCAGCAACTCCTTCTCGGCGCCCGCGTCGATGAAGACCGCGCCCGGCCTGCCCGTCGAGCTGACCGTGGACGTCGTCGACGGCCCCGACCAGCCCTCCGACGTGGCCGCCTTCGGCCTCGGCCGCGGCTGGTGGCTGCTCGGCGTGCTGGTGCTCACCGGCCTGCTCGCCGGTCTGCTGTGGGGCTGGATCTCGCGCTGGCGCGTGGCTGTCTGGAGGACCAACTGATGCGTACCACAAGGATGCTGGCCGCGGCGCTGCTCACCGGCGCCGCGCTGCTCGCCCCGGCGGCCCCGGCGCTGGCCGGAACACCGTCGCCCAGCCCGAGCAAGTCCACCGGCGCGCCGACGGAGGCGGGCACCACGTTCCGTACGGCGACGCCCGTCAAGCAGGGCCAGCAGGCCACGGCGACGGCGTCCAGCGGTGACTACCTGTACTGGGTCTTCCCCGCCGACGCGGGGCAGCGCCCCACCGTCGACGCCACGGTGACGCTGCCGTCGGCCGGCCGCCAGGCGGCGACGACCTGGCGGATCGACGTGTACGACGGGCTGCGCCGCCGCCAGCCGTGCATGTACGGGGCGCAGTCCCGCGCGGCCTCGCCCGACGCCACCAGCGTGACGCTCTCCTGCACGCTGCGCCCGGTGCGGGCCTGGGCCGACGGCTGGTCGAACGACCCGCTGCCGGGCAGCTACTACGTACGGCTGACCGCCGTCGGTCTGCCCGCCTCCGAACGGGGTCTGCCCGTCAAGGCGGAGATGAAGCCGACCACCCTGAAGACGGGCGGCTCCAAGGCGGTGGACGGCAGCCTCTCCACCCCACTGGGGGCGGGCGGCCCGAAGGCCGAGCCGGAGGACGGCTGGTCGTCCGGCTGGTGGACCGACCGCTGGATCTGGACGGCCGTCGGCGGTGTGCTCGGCGCGCTCGCCGGTGTCGCCGGGTACGCGCTGACCCGCGGCCGGGGCCGCCCGTCGTACGCCCCACAGGGCTGACAGTCCGTCACTCCGCCCGCGCCACCGGCTCGGCCAGCACGCGCTGGGCCACGGCGAAGGCGGAGTTGGCGGCGGGCACCCCGCAGTAGACCGCGGTCTGCAGCAGGGCCGCGCCGATCTCGTCCGGGGTGAGCCCGCCGCGCCGCGCGGCCCGCACATGGAGGGCCAGCTCGTCCAGGTGCCCGCGGGCCACGAGCGCGGTCAGCGTGATGAGGCTGCGCTCGCGCCGGGTGAGCGTCGGATCGCCCCAGATCTCGCCCCAGGCGTACCGGGTGACGAGGTCCTGGAAGCGGGCGGTGAAGGCGTCGGTGCGGGACTCGGCCCGGTCGACGTGGGCGTCCCCGAGGACCTCGCGGCGGATCGCGGCGCCGCCCGGCGCGGGCGGCGCGAAGTGGCCGCGCAGAGCGGCCAGTACGGCCTGGGGGCGCTCCACCGGGGCGAGGTGGGAGGCGCCCGCGATCTCGACGAGCGAGGCTCCCGGGACGGCGTCCGCGAGTTCGCGCGCGTGCGCGGGCGGGGTGACCGGGTCGGCCCGCCCGGCGACCACCAGCGTCGGCGCCGCGATCTTCTTCAGCTCGGTCCGCAGGTCGTACCCGGCCAGGGCGTCGCACGCCGCCGCGTAGCCGCGCGGGTCGGCGGCGCGCAGGTCCGCGAGCGGGCCCGGCGCCTCGAACCCGGGTGTGAACCACCGCCCGGCCGCGCCCGCCGCGACCGGCTCCATCCCCTCCCGGCGTACGACGCCGGCGCGCCCGTGCCAGGGTTCCCGGCCGCCGAAGTCCGCCGAGGCGCAGACCACGGCGAGCCGGTCCACGCGGTCCGGATGGTGCGCGGCGAGCCACATCCCGACGGCCCCGCCGAGCGAGACCCCCGCGTACGAGAAGCCGCGCACCCCGAGGGAGTCGGCGAGCCGGAGCACGAGGCGGGCGAAGTCCCCGACGCCGGCGCCCGGCCCGATCAGCGCGGTGGGCGAGCCCCCGTGGCCGGGCAGGTCCCACCGTACGACCCGGTGGGTGGCGGCGAGCCCGGGGGCGACGCCGTCCCACACGGCCGTGGACGTCCCCAGGGCGGGCCCGAGGACCAGCACCGGGCCGCCCGCCGGGCCTTCGCAGCGGTGGTGGAGGAGACCTGCGTCCCCGGGGTCAGCGGAACTCAAGGAACACCGTCTCCTTCGCGCCCTGGAGGTGGATGTCGAAGCGGTGGCCGCGCGCCCCGGGGTCGGGCACCGCCACCAGCGTGCGGCGCAGCTCCGGCTCCAGGGAGTCGAGCAGCGGGTCCGGCGCCCCGGTCAGATACACCCGGGTGAAGAGGTGGTGCAGCAGGCCGCGTGCGAAGACCGCGACGCAGAGGTACGGGACCCCGGCCGGCGCCAGCGTGCGGACGGTCCAGTGGCCGGACGCGTCGGTGGGGACGCGGCCGAAGCCGGTGAAGTCGACCCCGTTGCGGCCGAGGGAGCCGGGCTTCCCGGTACGGGAGCCGTCGGGCCCCGGCTGCCAGAACTCCAGGAGGGCGTCCGGTACGGGCTCGCCCTCGCCGTCGTAGACGTGGCCGTGCAGCGTGACGGTGTCCGGGTGCCCCGGCGGCGCCATCGCCTCACCGCCCGCGAAGGGCAGGGCGTGGCCGTAGAAGGGGCCGATGGTCTGGGAGGGCGTCGGATGCCTCACTGCTCCCCCTCCCCGAAGGAGGTGGCCGAGGGGCCGTCCAGGACGATGTCCCACCGGTAGCCCAACGACCAGTCGGAGACCGACAGTTCGGGATCGTACGCCGCGACCAGCCGCCGCCGCGCGGCCTCGTCGGGGACCGAGAGCAGGATCGGGTCGTAGTTGAGCAGCGGGTCGCCCGGGAAGTACATCTGAGTGATCAGCCGCTGGGTGAAGGCGGTCCCGAAGAGCGAGAAGTGGATGTGCGCGGGCCGCCAGGCGTTCTCGTGGTTCTGCCAGGGGTAGGCGCCCGGCTTGACGGTGGTGAAGGCATAGCGCCCCTCCGCGTCGGTGAGGCAGCGGCCGAAGCCGGTGAAGTGCGGGTCGAGGGGCGCGCGGTGCCGGTCGAGCTGGTGGGCGTACCGCCCGGCCGCGTTGGCCTGCCAGATCTCGGTCAGCTGACCCGCCACCGGCCGCCCGCGGCGGTCCAGGATCCGCCCGCTCACCGTGATGCGCTCGCCCAGCGGCTCGCCCCGGTGGTGCGCGGTCAGATCGTGGTCGAGCGGGCCGACGTCGGTGGCGCCGAAGACAGGCCCGCGCAGCTCGACGGCCTCCGGGTCGTGCACCGGCAGCGGCGGCCGCCGTGGGTGGCGCAGCCGGCTGCCCACGTACGGCGGGAAGTCGCGGGGCGGGTGGTCAGCGGCCCGCGCCGCGGCCCGGACGGCGACTCGGACGTCGGCCGCCTCCGTGTCGATGACATGCTGATCGAGACCGTCGGGTGGTTCCCCGTACTGCTGACGAGATGTCATCTCTCCCTCTTTCAGGCCGATTTGAGAGCATTCAGCTCCTTCAGCTCCACTTCGCTGGGCGGCGGGGTCACCCCCACGCGGTCCGCGGTCCGCAGCGGCCACCCCGTCGCCTCCCGCACCTGGCCGACGGTGACGCCGGGGTGCACCTCGGTAAGGACCAGTTCGGCGGTCTCCGGGTCCGGGCGCAGGACGCCGAGGTCGGTGATGACGGCGACCGGGCCCCGGCCGCGCAGCCCGTGGCGGGCGCGGTCGCCGGGGCCGCTGCCGTGGCCCAGGGTGGTGACGAAGTCGAGGCGCTCGACCAGGGTGCGCGGCGAGTGGCGCAGCGCGATCAGCACCTCGCCGCAGTGCGCGGCGATCTCGGGGGCGCCGCCCGCGCCGGGCAGCCGCCCGCGCGGGCGGCCGGAACCCCGGTCCACCTCGGTCGTGTTGATGTTGGCGTACCGGTCCAGCTGGGCCGCGCCGAGGAACCCGACGTCGATACGGCCGCCCTGGAGCCAGTAGTTGAACATCTCGGCCACCGGGACCAGCGCGTCGGCGGTGTCGGCGAGTTCGCCGTCGCCGATGGAGAGCGGCAGCCGGGACGGCTTGGCGCCGATGGCCCCGGACTCGTAGATCAGGACCAGGCCGGGGTTGTGCACCCGGCGGGCGAGGTTGGCGGCCGTGGACGGCAGTCCGATGCCCACGAAGCACGTCCGCGCGCCCGCGAGGGCCCGCGCCGCGCCCACCTCCATCAGCACGTCGCCGCCGAGGCGGCCCCGGCCCGGCCCTTCGCTCATCCGGTCACACACTCCTTGAGCCACTGCTGGAACACTCCCCGGTCCCGCGAGACGCGGTCCCACTCCCGGTAGTAGTCGTTGTCCCGCTCCGAGTACCCCGCGGCGTACGAGGGATGGGCGCCGCCCGGCACCCAGGCGACGGCGTCGACGACCCAGCCCGGCAGCACCACGCAGCCAGGGCGCGGCTCCAGCACCTCGACGAGTTCCTCGACGGTGACGAGCACCCGCTCGGCCGCCAGGACCGCCTCCTTCTGCACCCCGGCGAGCCCCCACAGCTGGACGTTGCCCTCGCGGTCGGCCTGCTGGGCGTGGATGACCGTGACGTCCGGGTTGACCGCGGCGACCGCCGCCAGCTCCTGCCCGGTGAAGGGACAGTCGATCGTTGACAGCGTTGTCGTGCGGCGTCCCAGATCGCTCCCGCGATAGCCGTTGAGGAGCGCGAACGGCAGCCGCGAGGCGCCCGCCGCATAGCGGTTGGCCATACCCGCGTGGCTGTGCTCGTCCAGCTCCAGCGGCCGCGGCCAGCCGTTCTCGACCGCGTCGCGGAAGCGGTGCAGCGAGCCGACGCCCGGGTTGCCGCCCCAGGAGAACACCAGCTTCCTGGCCAGCCCCGCCCCGATGAGCTGGTCGTAGATCACGTCCGGGGTCATCCGCACCAGAGTGAGATCGGTGATGCCCTGCCGGATGACCTCATGCGCCGCCGCGAACGGAATGAGATGGGTGAACCCCTCCATGGCGACCGTGTCCCCGTCGCGGATCAGGTCGGCCACCGCCTCGCGCAGCCCTCGAATCTCGGCCATTGCTTCCCCCTGCCCTTCGCTTCCCCGTAGCGGTAGGCTCAGTGTTTAGTCAGTGCACTGAGCACCTACCGCCTTCCGAAGCTAACGGGACGAGTCGGGCGGGTCAACACCCTCAGTGTGCTGAACACTTGACCGTACGCGGTTGACCGAAAGCGCTCACTTTTGAGCGGCAGTACGAGAGGAACACGCCGTGTCCGCAGTCGACTTGAGCGGCCACCCCGGACATCTGGCCCGGCGGCTCCAGCAGGTCCACTATCTGCTCTGGAACACCATGGTCTCCGAGCAGACGACCTCCCCCCAGTTCGCCGTCCTCAACACCCTGGTCGCCTCCCCGGGCCTGGACCAGCGGACCGTCGGCGAGCGCGTGGGCCTGGACCGGTCGACCATCGCCGAGGTCATCAGCCGGCTCACCCGGCGCGGCCTGCTGCGCAAGACGCGCGACCCGCGCGACGGACGCCGCTCCCGGCTCGCCGTCACCGACGAGGGCCGCGCCGTGCACCGCGAACTCACCGTCCGCACGGCCCGGATGAACGAGGTCTTCCTCGCCCCGCTGGCCCCCGCCGAACAGACCGTCTTCCTCGACCTGCTGCGCCGGGTCGCGGACGCGGCCGAGGGCCTGGGCGAGGCGACCGAGGAGGCGGCGGCGAGCTGACCGGGCGAGGCGGTCCACGCCGCCGCCCCCTTCGGGCGCCAAGCTGGTCCGGTACGCACGGGACCGCGCCCGACGAAGGAGACCCGCCATGTCCGTCCCCCGCACCGCCCCCGACCGCCCGACCGTCGCCGTCCTCGGCACCGGGATCATGGGCGCCGGCATGGCCCGCAGCCTGCTGCGCGCGGAGCTGCCGGTGCGCGTCTGGAACCGTACGCACGCCAAGGCCGCGCCGCTCGCCGCCGACGGGGCGCATGTCTGCGCGAGCCCCGAGGAGGCGGTGCGCGGCGCGGACGTCGTCCTGACCATGCTGCACGACGGCCCCTCGGTCGCGGAGACGATCGAGGCGGCCTCACCGGGCCTGGCCCCCGGCGCTCTGTGGCTCCAGTGCGCCACGGTCGGCCCGGAGGCGACCGTCGAACTCTCCGCGCGAGCGGCCGAGTTGGGCCTCGCCTATCTCGACGCGCCGGTGGCCGGCACCCGCCTCCCGGCCGAGCAGGGCAAGCTCACCGTCTTCGTCGCCGGTCCGGAAGAGGCCCAGGAGGCCGCCGCGCCCGTCCTGGAGGCGATCGGGCAGCGCACCATCCGGGCGGGCGAGGAGCCGGGCGCGGCCTCCCGGCTGAAGCTGGTCGTCAACGCGTGGGTGATCAACCTGGTGAACAGCGTCGCCGAGTGCCTCAACCTCGCCGAGGCACTTGAGCTCGACCCCAAGGTGTTCCTGGACGCCATGGCGGGCGGGCCGTTGGACAGCGCGTACCTCCAGGGCAAGTCGGCGGCCCTGCTCTCCGGCGACCTCACCCCCAGCTTCGCGCTCTCGACCGCGCTCAAGGACGCACGGCTGATCCTCGACGCGGCCGAGCGCACGGGCGTACGGCTCGACCTGATGACCGCGTCCGCCGCGCGGTTCACGCGGGCGCAGTCGGCGGGGCATGGCGACGAGGACATGATCGCGACGTACTTCGCGGGACGCTGAGCGCTCGGCCGGACGTGTCGTGGTGCGGCTGCGGACCGTGCGTGACTGGTCGCTCCCCCCAAGTTCTCGGCTTCGCTCGAACAGGGGGACCCCCATCGCGGCGGAGCCGCACATGTCACAGCCCCGCGCCCCTGAAGGGCGCCGGGCCGCAGCGAGGCCTCAGTTCCCCTCCCGCCGCAGCGGCGGCTCCTGCGGCGTAGCCCGTACCGGGCCGAACAGCACCGCCTTCGCGATGCGCGGCGCGAACAGCGAGGTCACCGGGGCCGTCAGGAACAGGACTTCACGGAAGGCCGCGCCCACGACCGGGTCGCCGGTGGCGCGCAGTTCGACGCGCTCCACCCGACCGCTCGCTCGGCAAAGGCCAGGCCCCCCAGGCCCCATGGAACGCACCGACCGCACGGCTCCCCCGGACCCCGTACACACACGGACCGGGCCGCCCCCTGGGGGACGGCCCGGCCGCAGACGTAGGGCGATCAGGCGGTGAGGATCGCCGGGTCGCTGACGCCGACCGTGCCGGTCTCCACATGTCCGGCGAACCGGCGCAGGAACGTGGAGCTGGAGCTGGAGACCACCGACACGTCGTACCAGCGCTTGCTCGCCGTCAGGTCGACCGTGTACTTGACGGTGGCGCCCGGCTGGACCGTGAGCGCCTGGGAGGCGCCGCCGTACCCGTTGGTGACCGTGAGGCGCGCGCTCGACGTGCCCGCGTTGGTCAGGGTCAGGTCGAGGTTGCCGGTGGCCGCGTTGTGCCGGGCGGTCACCTCGGGACCCGCGGTCCTGCCGGGGCTGCGGAAGGTGCGCAGGAACCCGTTGGGCCCGAAGACCGTCAGGTCGGTGGTGCCCTTGGAGTACGCGGTGTTCCACGCGTCGGAGAGCGTCTTGCCCGCCTCCGTGGTGTAAGTCCACGGCCCGTCGGTGCGGTTCGGGGAGGTCACGAAGAACTGGGCGCCCGCCGAGGCACCGGCGCCGAAGGTCAGCGTGAACTTGCCGGTGGACACGTTGGCCGAGCCGTCCACGTACGGCGCGTACCGCAGCGGCCGGGTCATCCGCGAGCCCGGCTCCTGCCTCGGCACACTGCCGGTCGTGGGCGGCACCGGCACGAAGTCCGGGTGCCGGTTGTGGTCCGGCGGCACATAGGCGGCGGTGGACGGCAGCGAGGCGGGCGTGGTGACCGACTTGCCGAAGTCGAACGCGGACGTCAGATCGCCGCAGATGGCCCGCCGCCAGGGCGAGATGTTGGGCTCCTGGACGCCGAACCGGCGCTCCATGAAGCGGATGATCGAGGTGTGGTCGAAGGTCTCGGAGCAGCTGTAGCCGCCGGTGGACCAGGGCGACACGACGAGCATCGGGACGCGCTGGCCGAGCCCGTAGGAACCGGCCGCGTAGCTGATGCCACCGGCGTAGTAGTCGGCCGAGGTCGAGACCGTGGACAGGCCCTGACTGGCCGAGGAGGGCGGGAACGGCGGCACGATGTGGTCGAAGAAGCCGTCGTTCTCGTCGTACGTGATGAACAGCGCGGTCTTCGCCCACACATCGGGGTTGGAGGTCAGCGCGTCGAGCACCTGGGAGATGTACCAGGCGCCGTAGTTCGCGGGCCAGTTGGGGTGCTCGGTGAACGCCTCGGGCGCGGCGATCCAGGAGACCTGCGGCAGCTTCCCGGCCTTGACATCGGCCTTGAGGATGTCGAAGAAGCCCTCGCCCGCCTTGGCGTTGGTGCCGGTGCGCGCCTTGTCGTAGAGCGGGTCGCCCGGCTTGGCGTTGCGGTAGTTGTTGAAGTACAGCAGCGAGTTGTCGCCGTAGTTGCCGCGGTAGGCGTCGTTGATCCAGCCCCAGCCGCCGGCCGCGTCCAGGCCGTCGCCGACGTCCTGGTAGATCTTCCAGGACACCCCGGCCTTCTCCAGGCGCTCGGGGTAGGTCGTCCAGCCGTACCCCTTCTCGTCGTTGCCGAGCACGGGCCCGCCACCGGTGCCGTCGTTGCCGGTGTACCCGGTCCACATGTAGTAGCGGTTGGGGTCGGTTGCGCCGATGAACGAGCAGTGGTACGCGTCGCAGATGGTGAAGGCGTCGGCCAGCGCGTAGTGGAACGGGATGTCCTCACGGGTGAGGTACGCCATCGTGGTGGACGTCTTGGCGGGCACCCACTGGTCGTACTTGCCGTTGTTGAACGCCTTGTGGCCGCCGGCCCAGTCGTGGTTGAGGTCCTGGATGAACTGGAGGCCGAGGTTGTCCGCCTTGGGCCGGAACGGCAGCACCTCCTTGCCGCCGCTCTCCTGGTGCCAGACCGACTTGCCGCTGGGGAGCGTGACGGGGCGCGGGTCGCCGAAGCCGCGCACGCCCTTGAGCGAGCCGAAGTAGTGGTCGAAAGAACGGTTCTCCTGCATCAGGACGACGACGTGCTCGACGTCCTGGATGCTGCCGGTGCTGCCCTGCGCCGGGATGGCGGCGGCGCGGGCGATGCTGTCGGACAGCATGGTGAGGGCCGCGGTGCCGCCGGCGAGCTGCATGAACCGGCGCCGATTGAGTTCAGCCATGAGTGAGGTGACCTCTGTAAGGGTGTGGGGACAGAAGCGACTGGAGTGTTCCAAGAACAGCGACGAATACGGAAGACCCAGTGGCGTATCCGTGTCGCGCGGCGGTACAAAAGACGAACAGGCCCCGCCGCGACCGACGGGGCCCGCCCTGCGCACGTACCGGTCCTCATGGGGTCCTAATGGGGCCGACTCGCCTGCCCCGGCCCTTGCTCCTGCCCCTGCTCCTCTTCCGGCTCGTGGCCGTGGCCCGAGCTCTGGATCCGCTTGTACTCCTCGACGGTGGCCTTGGCCACGTGCGAGCCCGGCCCGTAAAGGGACTTGGCGAGCTTGGCGCGCAGCCGCCGGGAGCGGGTGACCTTGCGCCGTACGCCGTTCTCGTCGACCTCCGGGCCCAGTTCGAAGGGCGCGGGCTGCTCGTGCTGCGTGAGCTTGTAGAGCTGGCCCTGGTCGAGCGGCTCGTGCACCTCCACGTACTCGCCGTGCGGCAGCCGCTTGATGATGCCGCTCTCCCGGCCGTGCAGCGCCTTGTCCCGGTCCCGTAGCTGGAGTCCCAGGCAGATGCGCTTGGTGACGATGAAGGTCAGCACCGGTCCGGCGAAGAAGCCGATCCGTACGAACCAGGTGATCGAGTTGATCGAGAGGTGGAAGTGGGTGGCCCACAGGTCGTTGCCACCGCCGACCAGACAGATGAAGTACATGGCCAGCCAGGCCGTACCGAGGCCGGTGCGGACGGGGTGGTTGCGCGGCCGGTCCGCGATGTGGTGCTCGCGCTTGTCCCCGGTGATCCACGCCTCGATGAACGGATAGGCGCCGATCGCGGCGAGCAGCACCGGGAAGAGCGTGAAGGGGATGAGGACGCCGAGGGCGAGCGTATGGCCCCAGGCGTTGATCTCCCAGCCGGGCATCACCCGGATCAGGCCCTCGGAGAAGCCCAGGTACCAGTCGGGTTGGGCGCCGGTCGAGACGAGGTCCGGCCGATAGGGTCCCATCGCCCAGACGGGGTTGATGGTCGCCACCGCACCCATGATCGTCAGCAGCCCGAAGACCAGGAAGAAGAACCCGCCCGCCTTGGCGGTGTAGATGGGCATCAGAGGCGCACCCACGACGTTCTTCTCGGTCCGGCCGGGCCCGGCGAACTGGGTGTGTTTGTGGTAGAAGACCAGGATCAGATGGGTGACGACCAGCCCCAGGATGAGGCCCGGCAGCAGCAGCACATGCGCCGAGTAGAGCCGCGGAATGATGTCGTGCCCGGGGAACTCTCCGCCGAAGAGGAAGAAGGAGATGTACGTACCGATCACCGGGATCGACAGGATGGCGCCGTCGGCGAACCGGATGCCGGTGCCGGAGAGCAGGTCGTCCGGGAGCGAGTAGCCGGTGAGACCGGTGATGAGGGCCGTGAACAGGATGGTCCAGCCGAACAGCCAGTTCAGCTCGCGCGGCTTGCGGTAGGCCCCGGTGAAGAACACACGCATCATGTGCACCAGCAGCCCGGCGCAGAACACCAGCGCGGACCAGTGGTGGACCTGACGTATCAGCAGCCCGCCGCGCACATCGAAGCTGAGGTCGATGGTGGACTCGTAGGCCCTGGTCATCCGCACGCCGCTCAGCGGGGTGTACGAGCCGTTGTAGACGACCTCCACACCGCTCGGCTCGAAGAAGAGCGTCAGATAGATACCGGTGAGAATGAGGACGAGAAAGCTGTAGAGGCAGATCTCGCCGAACATGAAGGACCAGTGGTCCGGGAAGATCTTGCGCATCTGGGTCCTGGCGATCGAGTAGATCCCAAGACGCCCGTCCGCCCAGTCGGCGAGCTTCTCACCCTTCGCCGGCTCGGCCGGTCGCGCTGAGTCCTCGGTGCCGCTCCTGATATCGGTGCTCATGCGTCTCCCCCTCAGGCGTTCCATCCCTCAAGGCCTGTAACAGGGTAGACATCGGAACACCCGGGCCAACAGCCCTTACCCGGCCGCGACTTGAGTGAGTCGGGCCACGCGGTGACGCTGCGTTCCATGCGGGGTCGGCTACGGCGTCCGCCGAGCGCCTCGGATGCGCCCGGCGGACGCCCGCGAGTCAGCCGACGACGGGGGCTTCGCGCGCGACGAGTTCCCAAGTGGGCTCGGACATGGCGGTGGCTGCGGCTGTGGCTGTGGCGTTCAAGTGCTGCTCCCCTGCGAGGTGTTCGGTGGGGTGGGGGTGATGGCGGTGACTGGCGGAGACGTAACAACGGCGGCTCGCGATGGAACGCTCAAGAATACCAACCGAGCGGTTCATTTTGCCAGCGACGACGCAAACTTCATCAGGCCCCAAATGCCACAGAAGCCAAACTAACGGGACCTTCTATCGAGCAGAACCAGGCACAGCGGTCTGATCTGCTCGTCCCCTTCTTCGTCCCTTCTCCCTTCGCTCACTCCGCGACGGGCAGCGCGGCCCGCAGCTCCCGTGGGAGCGGGTACACCCGGGCAAGGGCGGCGATGATCTGATGGGCCACGTCCCGGTCGGCATCCGGGTCGGCCTCTTCGAGGAGCGGCCCCTCCTCGCCCGCGTCCCGGCGCGCGGCAAGAAGCTCGACGAGTTCATCCCGTACGGACTGCTCGTCCACACCCCACGTCCCGGCGTCGGCAAGCTGCTCGTCGACATACCGATGGACCCGCTCCAGGGCGGCCTTGACCGGCCTGCCGCTGAATTCGGCCTTCACCGTGGGCTCGCCGGCCGCCTCCTGCCTCCCGGCGGGCGACGCCAGCAGGGCGACCACGGCGTCCTTCACATCAAGACGGGTCAGGAAGACGCTCACTACGGACATGGACCGTGTGTATCGCATCCGGCTATAGCGAGAGTCGCGGGGGACATCGAGCCGCACGCGCACTGTCCCCAGAAACGCAGAAAACCCCAGATCAACTGGGGGTTTTCGCTGGTGTCCGAGGGGGACTTGAACTCTCCACTCGGGCACCAGCTTCTTACGTAGCTGACCTGCATAAATGCCCGCGTGGAGGCCGTCCAGGGCCTGCCACGGTTGGCCACCCTCACCTGCTGTTCCAGGCTGTTTCGGACCGTTGTTGGTCATGCGTTGGTCACGTGACCATCCCGGTCCGCTCCTTCACACAGCAGGGCCTCCAGGCTGGCTGAGAACCGCTCTACACCGGCCGTGCACGCGCTCGTCAACCTTGACGTTTGCCACGCCCTCAGGACGAAGCTCGTGCAAGTTGGCGTAAGCCACTCGACACCGGAGGCAGCCATGGCACTACGGTTCATCGGGATTGATCCAGACACCGGGCAGCAGGGTTCCCCCACCGTATGGGTGGACGAGGAGAAGGGGGAGCTGGTGCTTCAGGGCTGGAAGCCAGACGAGAAGCTTGAGGCAGAGTGTGCAGCGTTCGAGGTTCCCGGGCACGCTCCGGGCATCCCGCCGCACGAAGCCGTGATTCGGATTCCGGCCCGTATGGTGCCGATGCTCAGGGAGGCGTGCGATGTCGCAGAACGAGCCGGGCTTTAACGAGCTGCTGGCCGCAGCCAAGCACTCGGCTGTGCACCTGGAGCTGCGCGACTCGTACGGCGTGGGTGATGAGGCCGAGGACTTCGAGACCTGGAAGCGTACGGGCCAGCGCGACATCGACCCGGCGTCCACCTACTGGACGCCGTGGGTTGATTTGATTCGCAGCACCGTGGCCCGAGGAGTGACCGTCCGGCGTGCCCGCGTCGTATCGGAACCGGTAACGGATTACATCCGGTACGAGCACGCCGGCACCGTGGTCAACCTTCACGCCGGGGAGCAGGTTCGCTGGCTGCCCAGGCGGCAGGCTTCGGACATCGCGCTTCCCGGAAACGACTGCTGGGTGTTCGACGGAGAGATCGTGCTCTTCAACCATTTCTCCGGTGATGGGAACTGGTCCGAGCCTGGCTGGGAGGTTCGTTCCGAACCCGCCGTGGCACGACTGGCCTCGGCTGCGTTCGAGGCGGTCTGGGAGCGCGGCATCCCGCACGAGAAGTACACGGTCTGACCTGACGGAAAACGAAGAGCCCACTCATGTCTGCGTCCCCCTCGTCCAGCGCCCAGGCCGCCCGTGAAGCCATCGCCGCCCGCCTCGGGGGCCTACGCACAGACGCGGAGCTGACCGGGCATGAGTTGGCTCTTCGGTGTGGCTGGAGTCCCGCGAAGTCGTCCCGCATTGAGCGGGCCAAGACCCCTGCATCGGCCGCCGACATCCGCGCCTGGTGCAAAGCGTGCGGAGCGGAGGACCAGACAGACGACCTGATCGCGGCGAACCGCCAAGCCGACCAGATGTACGTCCACTGGCAAAAGCTGCACCGGCACGGCATGCGCCGGGCGCAGGAGGAGGTTGTCCCTCTCTACGAGCAGACCCGCCACTTCCGCGTGTACTGCTCGAACGTAGTGCCGGGCATGCTCCAGACCGAGGCGTACGCGGCAGCTCTGCTATCGACCATTGCCGCCTTTCAAGGCACCCCTGACGACTCACAGACGGCGGCAGCATCCCGAATCGAGCGCTCACGCGTGCTCCATGACGGCAACCACCGCTTCGCTCTCCTGTTGGAAGAAACGGTGCTCCGCTATCGCATTGGCGACGCTCCCGCCATGGCTGGACAGCTCGGCTACCTGCTAGCCGTCATGGCGCTTCCGAACGTGAGCCTCGGGGTAATCCCTTTCACGGCCCAGCGGCTTGTCTGGCCCTTGGAAGCCTTCTATCTCTTCGACGGCCGCCAAGCGAGCGTGGAGCTGCTCACGGCCGCAGTGAACGTCACGGCGCCCAGCGAGGTTGCCACGTACGCCAAGGCGTTCTCCGAGCTGTCCAAGCTCGCTGTCTACGGTGCACCCGCCCGGGCTCTGATCTCGGATGCGATCACGTCTCTCGGTTAGTTCGCGTGCAAGCTTGTGCAAGACCGTGGCCCGCTCCGTTCCCCGCTTTCTAGGGTCATTCCATCGACTTCGGAAGCGATCGGGAGGGCGCGGCGTGATGAAGACGGAACCGAATCGGTGGCACGAACCAACGGTGACGCCGCCTACGCGGAAGGAACGCCCCTCGCCCCGGCCGGTGGCCGGTTGCCCCGAGTGCGCGCGGCTGGGCCAGCTCCGGAAGGCCGCTGCGATGGAGCGGGACAGCGGCACGATCGCTGACTGCAACATCCTGCTGCGGATGCACGGGACCGGCCACTGATGGACATGCAGACCTGGAGAGACGGCCGAACACGAGCCACTGATGCCGCCGAGTCCATACGGGCCGCCTTGGCCACCCTCGGCATCCCCGAAGCGGCATGGAGTGGCATACGGCCCACGGTCACCTACAACGGCCTCCCGTACGTGCACCTGGGGATGCTCCCCGCCGCCGTGCTGGAGCAGATTGCCGAGGCCATGAGGGTCAGGGAGACTTCCGCGCGCTGAGGGCGGGAGACGGCCTCACCAGGCCGTCAAGCAGATCAGGAGGTGCAGGCACGACTGCCCCCCCCCCCCCGCGACAAGACCGAGGGCGGCGGAGAGAAGTTCCCGCCCCCGCCCGCCGCGCAGCCAGCCCCCAACCGTCGAGAGAGGGAACGTCACTGTGACGACCATGCTGGAATCCCCCGTCGCCTTACGGCACGAGCGGGACCTCGTCAGTCCCGAGCTGTTCGAGAGGGTGTCGGAGTTCTGCGCGGAGCAGTAAGGACACGAGCTGTCCACCGCCCGCCGGATCGTGGACCAGGCCCTTGCCTTCCTCAAGGTCATGGGCGACACCCGCGCGTTCGACATGACCCCGTCCGACACCGTGGACCCCGGATGGCACTCGTTCGTGCTCCACACCCAGGCGTACGCCACGTGGTGCGAGGAACAGTTCGGGTTCTTCCTCGGAGACGAGCCCAAGGCCACCGTCCGCACCCGCCCGCTGATCGGTTCCGTGGTGGACCGCGTCAGGGCCGCCGGGTTCCACGTCGACGACCGGCTGTGGGGCGCGGCGAAGGACTGCAACCCGCCCGCGTGCTGCGGTGACGGCGACGGCTGCTGATCCACTCTCACTGAACGGAAGCGGGGCGGGGGGGGGTGGGGGGGGGGGAACACCACAGCAAAAGGGTTCAAAAACGAACAGCAACGACAAGGGGTCGACCGGAAGAAATCCGGTTCCGGTTTTTGTGCTGTTTTGTACGGT